>NZ_MUKA01000007.1 GCF_002150735.1 Streptomyces africanus | reverse complement strand
CCTGACGGGAGGGGAAAGCCGAGGGGGCCCGGTCCACGGACCGGGCCCCCTTGAAGAAGAAGGTTCTTGAAGAAGCAGCCTCAGAAGAAGACACCGCACCTCAGCAGCACGTTCGCGTACGGCCGTGCCTCGCCCGTGCGGACGATCAGCCGGGCCCCGGCCGACAGCTCCTTGAGCCGCTCGTGCGGGACGAGGTCCAGCGCGGGGAAGTGCCCGTCCAGCAGCGTCGACGCCGCCGGATTCGCCCGCCGCACCTCCTGCGCCGCAGTCGCCCCCTCCACCACCAGCTCGGCCAGCAGCCCCTCCAGCACCTCGGCGAACGCCGGCACCCCGGCCCGGAAGGCGAGGTCCACCACCCGGGGGCCGTCGGGAATGGGCATGCCCGCGTCGCACACCAGCACCCCGTCCCCATGACCCAGTTCGGCCAGCGCACCGGCGAGATGACGGTTCAGGATTCCTGCCTTCTTCACTGCGCAGCGACCTCCGCCGCCGTCGGGAAGGACGCCTGCGCGCCCTCCTTCGTCACGGTCGCCGCCCCGACCCGCGCTGCGTACGCGGCCGCCTCCGCGAGGGACTCACCCGCCCCCAGCCGGAAGGCCAGCGCGGCGGTGAACGCGTCACCCGCGCCGGTCGTGTCCACGGCGCCCACCTTCACGGACGGCACCCGCGAGACCCCCTGTGCCGAGGCGACCAGCGCCCCCTCCGCGCCCAGCGTCACCACCACCGACCGCGGGCCCTTCGCGAGCAGGATCCGCGCCCAGTCCTCCGGGCCGTCCCCGACGGCGGCCGAGCCCAGGATCACCTTCGCCTCGTGCTCGTTGACGATCAGCGGGTCACACGCCGCCAGCACCTCCTGCGGAAGGGGCCGCGGCGGCGAGGGGTTCAGCACGAACCGGCTCTCCGGCGCCAGGTTCCGTACGACCTCCACCACCGTCTCCAGCGGGATCTCCAGCTGCGCCGAGACCACCCGGGAGGCGTGGAAGAGGCTCCCGGCGGCGCTGACGTCCTCCGGGGCCAGCCGGCCGTTCGCGCCCGGCGAGACCACGATGCTGTTGTCCCCGGACGGGTCGACCGTGATCAGCGCGATGCCGGTCGGCGCGCCGCCCACCAGGACACCCACCGTGTCCACGCCGGCCGAGCGCTGCGAGTCGAGCAGCAGCCGGCCGTACGCGTCGTCGCCGACCCGGGCCAGCAGAGCCGTACGGGCCCCGAGCCGGGCGGCCGCGACCGCCTGGTTCGCGCCCTTGCCGCCCGGGTGGACGGCCAGGTCGGAGCCGAGCACGGTCTCGCCGGCACCGGGCCGGCGCTCGACACCGATCACCAGGTCGGCGTTGGCCGACCCCACGACCAGGAGGTCGTAGTCGTACATGTGTTGTCTCCCCACGTGAGTGACATGGGCGGGCGGCCCCACCAGGAGGTGGACGACCGCCCGCCGTTCCCCGATGTCAGCCGCTGAACCCGGCCACGTTCTCCTTCGTGACGACCTTCACCGGCACCTTCACCGTCTCCTCGACCTCCTTGCCCTGGAGGGCCTTCAGGGCGTTGTCCACGGCGATCTTCCCGAGCTGGGACGGCTGCTGCGCCACGGACGCGTACAGCGTGCCGCCCTCGACCGCCTTCAGTCCGTCAGGCGTGCCGTCGAAGCCGACCACGGAGACCGACGTGCCGGCCTTGGAGCCCAGGGCCTTGATCGCGCCGAGCGCCATCTCGTCGTTGGCGGCGATCACGCCCTGGACGTCCGGGTGGGCCTGGAGCAGGTTCGACATCACGTCGAGGCCCTTGGTGCGGTCGAAGTCGGCGGGCTGCTGGGCGACGACCTGGATGCCCGGGTAGGCCTTGAGGCCGTTCGCGAAGCCCTGGGCGCGCTCACGGGCGGCCGAGGTGCCGGCCTGGCCCTGGAGAATCACGATCTTGCCCTTGCCGCCCAGCTTGTCGGCGATGGTCCTGGCCGCGAGTTCACCGCCGGCGATGTTGTCGGAGGCGACGAGAGTGTCCACCGCCGCCTTGTTGACGGTCCGGTCCACGGCGATGACCGGGATCTTCGCCTGGTCGGCGGCCTTCACCGAGTTGCTCGCCGCGTCCGAGTCGACCGGGTTGACGATGATCGCGCCGAGCCCGGAACTGGTGAAGTTCTGCAGCTGGTTGGCCTGCTGGGAGGCGTCGTTCTGTGCGTCCGTGACGGTCAGGTCCACGCCCAGCTTCTCCGCCTCGGCCTGGGCGCCCGCCCGGATCTGCACGAAGAAGGGGTTGTTGAGGGTGGACAGCGACAGGCCCATCTTCGGGGTGCTCGCCGAGGAGGAGCCGTTGTGCAGGAAGGACGTGGCGCCGACGATCGCGACGGTGACGACGGCCGCGAGCGCGTACGTCGCCGCCTGCCGGCCCCTGCCGCCGCCGGTGCCGGCCGCGACCGGGGTCGCCCCGGCCTTGCGGCGCGCGGTGTCGAGCAGCACGGCCAGCGCGATGACGACGCCGATGACGACCTGCTGCCAGAACGCCGACACGTTCAGCAGGTTCAGCCCGTTGCGCAGCACGGCCAGGATCAGCGCGCCGATGAGCGTGCCGGACGCCTTGCCGGTGCCGCCCGCGAGGGAGGCGCCGCCGATGACGACGGCGGCGATGGCGTCCAGTTCGTAGCCGTCGGCGGCCTGCGGCTGCGCGGAGGACAGCCGGGCGGCGAGGACGACACCGGCGACGGCGGCGAAGACGCCCGAGAAGGCGTAGATCGCGAGCTTCTGCTGCTTCACGCGCAGCCCGGACAGCCGCGCGGCCTCCTCGTTGCCGCCGATCGCGTACATCGAGCGGCCGATGTACGTCCGGCCGAGCACGAACGCGGCGATCAGGCCCATGACGACCATCACCAGGACCGGCACCGGCAGCCAGCCGCCGAGCGTGTCCCCGAGGTGGGAGACCGAGTCGGGGAAGGGGATCGGGGAGCCCTCGGAGATGACGAGGGACAGACCGCGGGCCACCGACAGCAGGGCCAGCGTCGCGATGAACGGCGGCAGCTTGCCGTAGGAGATCAGGATGCCGTTGACCAGGCCGCACGCGACACCGGTCGCCAGGGCGAGGAGGACGGCGAGGAACACGGGGACGCCCGCCGAGGTGGCGCTCCACGCGAGGACCGTGGCCGACAGCGCGGCGACCGAGCCGACCGACAGGTCGATGCCCGCCGAGACGATCACGAAGGTCACGCCGAAGGCGAGGATCGCGGTGACGGCCGCCTGCACGCCGACGTTCAGGAGGTTGTCCGTCGTCAGGAAGTCGCCGGACAGCGCCGCCATCGCGACGACGAGGACGATGAGGGCGCTGAGCGCGCCGTTGTCGAGCAGGAGGCGGCGCAGGCCGCCCGTGGCGCCACTCGCGCCCGTGGTGCTCTTGAGCGTGTCAGTGGCCACGGGAGGCCTCCGTTCCGGTCGTAGTCGTGCTCGTGCTCGTGGTCGTCGGAGTGCTGACGGCGAGTGCCATCACGGCGTCCTGGCTCGCCTCGTCGGCGGAGAGTTCGCCGGCGATCCGGCCCTGCGCCATCACCAGCACCCGGTCGCTCATGCCGAGCACCTCGGGCAGATCGCTGGAGATCATCAGGACGGCCGCGCCGGCGGCGGTGAGTTCGTTGACGAGCTGGTAGATCTCGACCTTGGCGCCGACGTCGATACCGCGCGTCGGCTCGTCGAGGATCAGCACCTTGGTGTCGGCGAGCAGCCACTTGCCGATGACGACCTTCTGCTGGTTGCCGCCGGAGAGGGTGCGCACCTGCTGGCCGAGTCCCGCCATCCGCACCCCGAGCTGCCCCGCGATCCGCTCGGCGGCCTCGCGCTGCCCCTTGAGGTCGACGAGCCCCGCGCGCGTGGCGGACCGCAGCGTCACCAGACCGAGGTTCTCCTCGACCGACGCGTCCAGCACCAGGCCCTGGCCCTTGCGGTCCTCCGGGATGAGCCCGATGCCCGCGGTCATCGCCGCATTGACGTCGTACTTGGGGAGGGAGGAACCGCCGACCTTCACGGCCCCCTTGTCGTACGGATCCGCCCCGAACACGGCCCGGACGACCTCCGTACGGCCGGCGCCGACCAGCCCCGCGATGCCGACGACCTCACCGGCGTGCACCTCGAAGCTGACGTCGTGGAAGACACCGTCGCGGGTGAGTCCCTCGACGGACAGCAGGGCGGCACCGCGGCCGGCCCGCTCGCGCGGATACTGCTGCTCGATCGACCGCCCCACCATGAGCCGTACGAGCTCGTCCTCGGGCGTGGAGGCCGGGACCTGCCCGACGCTCCGGCCGTCCCGGAGGACCGTCACCCGGTCACCCAGGGCGGCGATCTCCTCCAGGTGATGTGTGATGAAGACGATGCCGACGCCGTCCTCGCGCAGCGTGCGCACGATCGCGAAGAGCTTCTCGACCTCCTCGGAGGTGAGCACGGCGGTCGGCTCGTCCATGATGAGCACCCGCGCGTCGAGGCTGAGCGCCTTGGCGATCTCGACCATCTGCAGGCGCGCGATGCCGAGTTCGCGCACCCGCGCGCGGGGCGACACGTTCACGCCCACGCGCGCGAGGAGGACCTCGGCGTCGGCCTCCATCCGCTTGCGGTCGATCACCCCGAACCGGCGCGGCTGCCGCCCCAGGAAGAGGTTCTCGGCGACCGTCAGATCCGGAACGAGGTTGAACTCCTGGTAGATGGTGGCGATCCCGAGCCGCTCGGAGTCCTGCGCACCCTGGATGCGCACCTCCTCGCCGCCGGCCAGGATCCGCCCGGCGTCGGGCGTGTAGGCGCCGGAGAGCATCTTGATGAGGGTGCTCTTGCCCGCGCCGTTCTCACCGAGCAGCACATGCACCTCGCCCCGGCGCAGGTCGAAGTCCACGCCGTCCAGCGCGACCACACCCGGGAAGGTTTTCCGTATGCCCTCGATGCGCAGCAACTCGTCCGGGTTGCTCACGTCGTGCTCCTTTGCACTGGGGAGGGGGACTCGCCGCACGAGCGGCGTACGACGAGGCGGGCGGGGAGGGTGACGGACTCGCCGGGCCGCCCCTCGATGCGGTCGACCAGGGCCCGTACGGCGGCCCGGCCCAGCTCGCCCGTGGGCTGGGCGATCGCGGTGACCGGCGGATCGGTGTGCACGAACCACGGGATGTCGTCGAACGCGGCCAGCGCGATGTCGTCCGGCACGCGCAGTCCACGCGCGCGTACGGCGTCCAGCGCGCCGAGCGCCATCAGGTTGTCGGCCGCGAACACGACCTCGGGCGGCTCGGCCAGGTCGAGGAACCCCTCGGTGACCCGGCGCCCGCTCTCGGCCTGGAAGTCGCCCTGGCCCGTGTAGGCCGCGGGGAGGTCGAGCCCGTGCTCCCGGAGAGCCTCCCTGAAGACCTCCACGCGCTCGCGTCCGGTCGTGGTCGCCGCCGGACCCGCGATGATCGCGACCCGCCGGTGCCCGAGCCCGTACAGATGCGCCACGAGATCCCGCACGGCGGCCCGGCCGTCCGCCCGGACCACCGGCACGTCCACGCCCGGGATCCACCGGTCCACGAACACCATGGGCGTCCCCGCCCGGGCCGCGTCCAGCATCAGCGGCGAGCCACCGTCCGTGGGGGAGACGAGCAGCCCGTCGATCCGCCGGTCCAGCAGGTTGCGCACGTGGTGGTCCTGGAGGTCGGGCCGCTCGTCGGCGTTGCCGATGATGACGCTGTAGCCGAGCGCGCGGGCCTCCTCCTCGACGGAGCGGGCCAGTTCGGTGAAGTACGGGTTCAGTACGTCGCTGATGACCAGGCCGAGGGTGTGGGTCTGGTCGGTGCGCAGGGAGCGGGCGACGGCGTTCGGGCGGTAGCCCAGGGACTCGACGGCGGCCAGCACGCGGGTGCGTGCGTCGGCGCTGACCGACGGGTGGTCGTTCAGGACGCGCGAGACCGTGGCGACGGATACGCCGGCCTCGGCAGCGACGTCCTTGATGCTGGCCACCGCCGCTCCACCTCCTCGTGGAATCGATTACATCGACCTGGATGGAATCGATTACACGTCGGTAAATCAAGACCCCGAGGGCACCTCTTGACCGGATCGTGATGTCGCGGGGTGCTGCCCGGCGGTTCAGGGTGGAGGGAGGGGGTCCGTTGTCGCGAGGTCCCTGAACGGGCCGGAGCGGAGGATTCATGACGGCGGCGACCCGGAACGACGTACCCGTCGCGCTCGAAAGCGACGGCGTGGAGGTACGCACCATGCCGATCGGGGGCGACATGTCGGTCAGCTACATCAGCCTGCCCCGGGGCACGGACATGGGCCCGGCCCTCGAGGGCCTGCCCGGCGACGCGTGCCAGGTCCCCCACTGGGGCTTTCTGCTGAAGGGCCGGATCAGGATGCGCACGGCCTCCGGCGAGGAGGAGTACGAGGCGGGACAGGCGTACTACTGGGGGCCCGGTCATGTCCCGGTCGCCCTGGAGGACAGCGAGTTCGTGGAGTTCTCCCCGAACGAGGACTTCCGGCAGGTGATCGAGCACGTGGTCGCGCAGGCGGGGTGAGCCGGAGGAAATCGGGCCACCGATGAGTTTCGCCGGCCCGGGCGGTCCAACCCTCGTCGACCACCACGGGCATCGACGACCACAGGCATCGACCACCCCTCAGGAGGAGCGCCGTGTCCCAGCAGCAGCTACTGCGCGTGCAGAACTTCAACGTCTCGAGCGACGGATTCGGTGCCGGTGAGCACCAGACCTTGGAGCGGCCCTTCGGGCACGCCGACCCGGGGCAGATGTTCGCCTGGGCCGGCGCCACGGCGAGCTGGCCCAATCGCACCGACCCCGGCGGGAGCCGCGGTCTCGACGACTACTTGACGCGCGACTTCGCGCACAACATCGGCGCCGAGATCATGGGCCGCAACAAGTTCGGCCCCCAGCGCGGCCCCTGGCAGGACTACGAGTGGCAGGGCTGGTGGGGCGAGGAACCCCCGTTCCACACGCCGGTGTTCGTCATGACCCACCACGAACGCCCCTCGTTCACCCTGTCCGACACGACGTTCCACTTCGTCGGCGGCGAGCCGGCCGCGGTCCTCGAACAGGCCCGGGAGGCCGCCCAGGGCAAGGACGTCCGGCTCGGCGGCGGAGCCACGATCATCCGGGAGTTCCTCGAAGCCGACCTGGTGGACACCCTCCATGTCGCGGTCTCGCCGCTGAAGCTCGGATCCGGTTCACGGCTCTGGGAGTCGCCGGAGGAGCTGTTCGACCGGTTCCACTGCGATGTCGTGCCGAGTCCGAGCGGGGTGACGCATCACCTGTTCTGGCGGAAGTGACGGCAGATCAGTCGCGTCCGCCCCAGTCCAGACGGTCGGCCAGCCCCGCGGCGGTGAAAGCCGCCGCCAACTCCTCGCGCCCTTCGGTGAAGTGGGCCCAGCTGTCGTAGTGCACGGGGACCACGCGGCGGGCGCCGAGGATGCGCGCGGCCTCGGCGGCCATGGCGCTGTCCAGAACGATGACCTCGTTGTCGAAGAGGACGGAGAAGCGGGGAGCGCCCGCGAAGAGCACGGCGGTGTCGACGGGCGCGAAGCGGCCGGCGATCTCGCGGACCGCTTCGAGGGAGGCGTTGTCGCCGCTGACGTAGACGGTGGGCAGGCCCTCGCCGGTCAGGACGAACCCGACGACCTGGCCGGTGACCGGCTCGACCTCCTCGCGGGGGCCGGGGCCGTGCACGGCGGGGACACCGGTCACGGTGACCGTGCCACCGTCGGGGCGCTCCACCTCGACGGACTCCCAGTCGGCCAGGCCCCTGACCTTCTCTCCCAGGCTCTCGCCCAGGCGCTCGCCGCCGCCGGGCGTGGTCAGGGTCAGCGGTACGCCGGCGAGGAGGGCCCGGCCGGAGGTGTCGAGGTTGTCGGCGTGCTCGTCGTGGGAGAGCAGCACCACGTCGACGCGGCCGAGGTCGGCGGGGCTGGTGGTGGAGGGCGCGGTCTTGGTCAGGAACCGGCCGTCACCGCGGGGGTAGTCACCGGGGCCGTCGAAGGTCGGGTCGGTCAGGAAGCGCAGGCCGCCGTACTCGAAGAGGGCGGTCGGACCGCCGAAGACGCGGACGGGGAAGGGCGCGGTCGGCGGAGAAAGGGCAGACATCAAAAACCTCACGGATAGATGTGTTCGAACCGTGAGATGAACGTACCCGCTCCTCACGGATACGCGCAAGCCGTACCATGAGAAGCATGGAAGAGTTCGTGACCGGACAGCCCGCCCCGCCGCCCGCACAGGGCGAGGAGGAACACCCCTCCCTCGCCCTCGTCAACAGCGCGATCACCCTGCCCGGCGGGCACACGGTCGACCTCCTGGGTACCCCCGACCAGGCGAACCACTGGCTCACCCGGCGCGGCCTCGCCCCGGTCGACGCCGGCATGCGGGAGGTGTGCGCGACCCAGCTGCGCTCCTTGCGCGAACAGATCAGGTCGCTGTTCGCCGCCCGCGCGGAAGGCCTGCCCGCCCTCCCCGCGGCCGTGGCCGCCGTCAACGACGCGATGACCCGGGTCCCCACGGCCCCGCTGCTGCGGTGGGACGACAAGACCGGCCCCTACCGCACGGCCCCCCACCCCACCACCGCGATCGTCGACCTGGCCCTGGCCAGCCTCGCCGCCGACGCCGCCGACCTGCTCACGTCCCCCGACGCCGAACGCCTCACCGCCTGCGGCTCCCCGCCCTGCAACCGCTACCTGCTCCGCCACGGCCGCCGCCAGTGGTGCTCCACCCGCTGCGGCGACCGCGCCCGCGCGGCCCGGGCGTATGCCCGCCGCAGCAGCTCGCGGTGACGGTGTGGGACGGTTCGACCATGACCAGCGACTACGACCGTCTCCGTAACGGCATCGAGTTCATGACCGCCTACGTCTCCGGCAACGACCTGCTGACGGCCTACGTGACAGAACGACGGCGCGAGGACCCCATGGCGACCGAGGCCCTCATGGACGGCGCGGCGGCCCTCTGCGCCCTGCTGCTGCGCAAGATGGCCCGGGACACCGGGAAGACCGAGCACGAGCTCCTCCAGGAACTGGCCCGCGGCACCCACCGGCACGAGCAGCGGTCTGAAGAGTGACGCTGCTCCCTGGCCGGAGTCATGGCGACGGTGCGAGCCGCGCCCCTCTGCTCTCCGCCACCCGCTTCACGTCCCGCAGGGACTCGGTGAGCCGCAGGGCCAGATAGTGCAGCTCCACGCTTGTCACGCGACGTTCCGCGAGGAGCGCGTCGGCGTGGCCGAGCAGATCGTCCGCCATGCCGAGCTGGACGTCCTCGATGTCGTCGGCGAGACGCGAGACGTACCCCGTCCCATCGCCCACGAGGTAGCACGGCCTGCCCTCGACCGTCGTCCAGGGCAGCAGCCGCCCGGCCATCGCTTGCTCATCCGTCATGCCTGCTCGCCTTCCGACCTGCGGTGACTGCGTTCTGTGGTGAAGCACTCACAGAGTGGGGTCGGCGCTGGCTGCGCTGCCAGGGGTGGGAGCTTGACATCGCGCTTGTCAAGAAGAGGAGTTGGCCGCATGGACGACCGTCGTACGCCTCGAACACTGCGGGAGAAGTACGGGGAGGAGCTGAGGCTGCGGCGGACTGCGGCCGGCCTCACCCAGGAGGAACTGAGCGACCAGGTCGTGCGTTCTCCCACGCTGATCAGCCACTTCGAGGCCGGGAGGCGCCTTCCGAAGCCGGACGACGCGCAGCGGATCGACCGGGTGCTGGGGACGGACGGGTTCTTCGCGCGGTGGCTGGAGGACTTGGAGTCGAAGTACACCGACCACTTCGCAGCCGTGGCCGAGCTTGAGCAACTGGCCGTATTGATCCAGCAGTTCGCGCTTTCGCTGGTCCCCGGAGTGCTTCAGACCGACGACTACGCACGGGCCCTCTTCCGTGCCTACCGGCCGAACCACACGCCCGAGGAACTTGACGAGCTCGTTGTCATCCGAACAGAGCGCCGACGAATCCTCGACGGGCCGGCGCCTCCTGTGGTCTGGACCCTGCTCGACGAGGCGGTCCTCCGGCGTTGCGTCGGCGGGCCGCAGGTCATGGCTGAGCAGCTCCACAAATCGCGGACATGGCCGAGTCGGGACGACTGCGCTTGCATGTCCTTCCGTACAGCGTGGGGGCACACGCGCTCATGCAGAGTCTGCTCACGCTCATGACGTTCGAGGACTCGGCCCCGGTGGCCTACGTCGAGGGCTTCCAGACCGGGAACCTGATGGATGATCCAGCCCTGGTGAGCGCCTGCCAGACCGCCTACTCTCTGGCCCTGAGCGACGCGTTGTCGCAGCAGGAGTCACTGGCCCTCGTCAGGGCGGCAGCGGAGGAACACGCGCATGGTCACCACTGAAAGCAGCATCACCGGCTGGTACAAGTCCAGCTACAGCGGCGGCGATCAAGGAGAGTGCCTCGAAGTCGCCCGCGACCACCCCGGCGTCCCCGTCCGCGACAGCAAAACCACCCCCGGCCCCACCCTGGTCTTCTCCACCCACGGCTGGGCGGCGTTCGTGACGGCCGTCAAGGAAGGCCACATAAAGGCCTGACTGTCGTACCTCGGCGGTACGGTCGGATCATGCCCAACCAGACGGGAACCCCCGCCGGCGAACGGCGACTCGCCGTGCTCGAAGGCGTTCTCGAGCGGATCACGTACGCGAACGAGGAGAACGGCTACACGGTCGCCCGGGTCGACACCGGCAGAGGCGGCGGTGATCTGCTCACGGTCGTCGGCGCGCTGCTCGGTGCCCAGGTCGGGGAGTCCCTGCGCATGGAGGGCCGCTGGGGCTCGCATCCCCAGTACGGCAAGCAGTTCCACGTGGAGAACTACACGACCGTCCTGCCGGCCACCGTCCAGGGCATCCGCCGCTACCTCGGCTCCGGCCTGGTCAAGGGCATCGGCCCGGTCTTCGCCGACCGCATCACGCAGCACTTCGGGCTGGACACCCTCCAGATCATCGAGGAGGAGCCCAAGCGGCTCATCGAGGTCCCCGGCCTCGGGCCCAAGCGGACGAAGAAGATCGCCGACGCCTGGGAGGAGCAGAAGGCGATCAAGGAGGTCATGCTCTTCCTCCAGACGGTGGAGGTGTCCACGTCCATCGCGGTGCGGATCTACAAGAAGTACGGCGACGCGTCCATCTCCGTCGTGAAGAACCAGCCCTACCGGCTCGCCGCCGACGTCTGGGGCATCGGCTTCCTCACCGCCGACAAGATCGCCCAGTCCGTCGGCATCCCGCACGACAGCCCGGAGCGCGTCAAGGCCGGCCTGCAGTACGCGCTGTCGCAGTCCACCGACCAGGGCCACTGCTTCCTCGCGGAGGAGCAGCTGATCAAGGACGCGGTCAAGCTCCTCCAGGTCGACACGGGCCTGGTCATCGAGTGCCTCGCCGAGCTGGCCGAATCCGCGGAGGACGGCGAGGACCCCGGCGTCGTACGGGAGAAGGTCCCGGGCCCGGACGGCGGCGAGCCCGTCACCGCGATCTACCTCGTCCCCTTCCACCGCGCCGAACTCTCCCTCTCCGCCCAGCTGCTGCGCCTCCTGCGCACCGACGAGGACCGGATGCCGGGCTTCCGGGCGGTGGCCTGGGACAAGGCCCTCGGCTGGCTGAGAACACGCACCGGCGCCGATCTCGCCCCCGAGCAGGAGGCCGCCGTCAAGCTCGCGCTGACCGAGAAGGTCGCCGTCCTCACCGGCGGCCCCGGCTGCGGCAAGTCCTTCACGGTCCGCTCCATCGTGGAGCTGGCCCGCGCCAAGAAGGCGAAGGTCGTGCTCGCCGCCCCGACCGGCCGGGCCGCCAAGCGCCTGTCCGAGCTCACCGGCGCCGAGGCCTCCACGGTCCACCGCCTGCTGGAGCTGAAACCCGGCGGCGACGCGGCCTACGACCGGGACCGCCCGCTGGACGCCGACCTGGTGGTGGTCGACGAGGCGTCCATGCTGGACCTGCTGCTCGCCAACAAGCTGGTGAAGGCCGTGCCGCCGGGAGCCCATCTCCTCTTCGTCGGGGACGTGGACCAGCTGCCCAGCGTCGGCGCGGGCGAGGTGCTGCGCGACCTCCTGGCCGACGGGAGCCCGATCCCCGCCGTCCGCCTCACCCGGGTCTTCCGGCAGGCCCAGCAGTCGGGCGTGGTGACGAACGCGCACCGGATCAACGCCGGCCAACACCCGCTCACCGACGGCATGAAGGACTTCTTCCTCTTCGTCGAGGACGACACGGAGGAGGCGGGGCGGCTCACGGTGGACGTGGCGGCGCGGCGGATCCCGGCCAAGTTCGGCCTGGACCCCCGCCGGGACGTGCAGGTCCTCGCGCCCATGCACCGCGGCCCGGCCGGCGCGGGCACCCTCAACGGCCTGCTCCAGCAGGCCGTCACCCCCGGCCGCCCCGACCTGCCCGAGAAGAGATTCGGCGGACGGGTCTTCCGTGTCGGCGACAAGGTCACCCAGATTCGCAACAACTACGAGAAGGGCGAGAACGGCGTCTTCAACGGCACGGTGGGCGTGGTGACTTCCCTCAACCTCGACGACCAGCGGTTGACCGTGCGGACGGACGAGGACGAGGAGGTGCCGTACGAGTTCGACGAGCTGGACGAGCTGGCTCACGCCTACGCCGTGACCATCCACCGCTCCCAGGGCAGCGAGTACCCGGCGGTCGTCATCCCGGTCACCACGGGCGCCTGGATGATGCTCCAGCGCAACCTGCTCTACACGGCGGTCACCCGGGCCAAGCAGCTGGTGGTGCTGGTCGGTTCGCGCAAGGCCCTCGGCCAGGCGGTCCGTACGGTGTCCGCGGGGCGGCGGTGCACGGCGCTGGACTTCCGCCTGGCCGGGGGCCGGCTCCCGGACGGGTCACACTGACGCCGACGCGTTCACGCGCTGCCGGGAGAACGCCGCGCTCTGCTGTCGGAGTGGTCGTGGCAGGTGCAGTCGCCACGGCCGAGAAGCCCTGCCCGGTGCAGGCACTCGCGCGCCTGGACCCACGCCCACCGTGACAGGACCCGGGTCCTCGGGCCGAAGAAGCCGCTGAGCAGCACCCCCGGCGTCAGGTTGACGACCTCGTGCCACCAGTACGCGGGCACGTACAGCACATCGCCAGGCTCGAGATCCACCACGAAGAAGTCGCCGTGCTCCCGCCCGGCTGCCAGCTCCTCGGCGCCGACCAGCGACAGGCGGGCCCACGCGTCGTACTTCCGGGATTCCGCTCCGGCCCGTTTCACTGCCCCGGGGTGGGCGAGACAGAAGCGTTTCGTCCCCATGAGCTGAACGGCGAGGTTGTCCAGGAGATCGCAGTGCAAGCCGGTACGAGCGCGGGCAGGGCCGATCCATGTGGCACTCGACCTGATCGTCCCCGGGGGAAAGAGTTCGCGGCTTCTGAGGTCCGCGCGCAACCGCGGAAACTTCTTGAGAAGATCGAACTCTTTGAGATAGGTCAGTACGTGGTCCTGCGGTGCCTCGTGCGTCAGACGGCCGATGTAGGAACCAAGGGTCGACGTCGTGAACCGAGTCCTCTCGGTCTCCCTGTTTCCCGCGACCAATTGCACGGGGAGGCCGGGGTCGAGTGAGGCGAGGTACGGGAAGCTCCAATCCTTGACGGCCGGCCAACTGGCGGCTGCCGCTCGGAATACCGTGGGCGTACGCGTACGGACATGATGTGCGGGTGCTTCCTCGGAAGCGGGCAGCGGCCGGAACGTGGGCATGATCCCCCTCCCTTCAGGAATGGACAGGATCCGCTGCCCTGGGCAGTGCCAGAATCAGATCGTCTATATCGCCTCGTATCACGGCCGCATAGTCCAGTGACCGTTCGTGCGGAAAGTAGTTCTCCTTGCAGGCGACGATGCTCTGGAACCCCTTGCCGTGGTAGTAGCGCAGCTGAGGGTCGAGGGGCAGGCCGTTGCGCTGGGCGTACACGTAGTCCCCGACCGGCACCTGGGGGTTCGCGCGCTTCCAGGCATGCAGGCCGGGCAAGGGGGACCCGAGATACACCTCGTCGTATCCGAGTGCGCGGACATGGGGAAGGAAGAATCGGAAGACAGCCGTCACCGCGTCACCGTCGACGCTGCTGAGGCTGATGCCGAAGAGGGAACGTCTCGCGCTCGGAGACGGCGGCGGAGAGGGGTACGGAGAATCGGCGTGGGCGCATTCTGCCCAGGAAAGCGCCGTCCGGGCCTTTTCGGCCGTGATCGGCTTCACGAACAGCGAGGTGAGGGCTTCGCCGGTGGTGACGGAGAAAGCGCCGGCGTTGAGTTGCGGATTTTCCTCGATACGTCGGACGAGAGCCTCACGGCTACCCGACTGTTCTTCTGTCCACTTGACCTCCTCCAGCACCATGAGCTCGTCGATGTCCTCCGGCCGGAGAAGGTGCACCTCAATATCGCGGGAAGTCGGAGGGCGGTCGGATCCGTACGCGTCGATGACGAAACTCCCTTTGGCTGCGGCTGGAATGAATCTGGGGCCTGCTGAATAGTTGCATGCCGAGTGGGAGTCGGACGGAATGGATACTTTTTGTTGCGATGACATTCACTCGTGGTTGGAATTCACCGTCGCACTCCTGGGCTGTGTGACTTTTGAAGACGATCGGCTGAAGTCGTGAAGGGTAGGGGGAGGGTGAGCGAGGGCTGGACCTCGGGCGGGGGCGCCGGGCGTCGCCGCCCCGGGACGATGAGGTCGACCCGGCGGCCTGGCGGCGGAGCTGACCCCGGGTCAGGGCCACCACACCCCCGTCGGCACCCACGGACGGAAAAATGATCGATCAAACAAGTCGGAAAGGTCACACAGTGCTTTCCCCGGGAGGGCAGGAGGGGGCAGGATGGACAGGTTGGCGGCACTCAGTGCCGTCAATAGGCCCGATGGTCGACCCCGAGTGCACTCTCATGGGCCGAGTGGGGGATGGTAGAGACAGTCAGGGCACCTCGAAGAAGAGGCACAACGTCGGTGAGGGATGACGTGAGCGACAACTCTGTAGTACTGCGGTACGGCGACGGCGAGTACACCTACCCGGTGATCGACAGCACCGTCGGTGACAAGGGCTTCGACATCGGCAAGCTCCGCGCCCAGACCGGTCTGGTGACGCTGGACAGCGGGTACGGCAACACCGCCGCCTACAAATCCGCCATTACCTACCTGGACGGCGAAGCGGGCATCCTGCGGTACCGCGGCTACCCGATCGAGCAGCTGGCCGAGCGCTCCACCTTCCTGGAGGTCGCCTACCTGCTGATCAACGGCGAGCTGCCGACCGTCGACGAGCTCTCGTCGTTCAAGAACGACATCACGCAGCACACCCTGCTGCACGAGGACGTCAAGAACTTCTACAAGGGCTTCCCGCGCGACGCCCACCCGATGGCCATGCTGTCCTCGGTCGTCTCGGCGCTGTCCACGTTCTACCAGGACAGCCACAACCCGTTCGACGAGCGCCAGCGCAACCTCTCCACGATCCGTCTGCTCGCCAAGCTCCCGACGATCGCGGCGTACGCGTACAAGAAGTCGATCGGCCACCCGTTCGTCTACCCGCGCAACGACCTGGGTTACGTGGAGAACTTCCTCCGCATGACCTTCTCGGTCCCCGCGCAGGAGTACGAGCTGGACCCGACCGTGGTCTCCGCGCTCGACAAGCTGCTGATCCTGCACGCGGACCACGAGCAGAACTGTTCGACCTCCACGGTCCGCCTGGTCGGCTCCTCGCAGGCGAACATGTTCGCGTCGATCTCCGCCGGCATCAACGCCCTGTGGGGCCCGCTGCACGGCGGTGCCAACCAGTCCGTGCTGGAGATGCTGGAGGGCATCCGCGACTCCGGCGGCGATGTCGACAACTTCATCCGCAAGGTGAAGAACAAGGAGGACGGCGTCCGCCTGATGGGCTTCGGCCACCGGGTCTACAAGAACTTCGACCCGCGCGCCAAGATCATCAAGGCCGCCGCGCACGACGTGCTGTCCGCCCTCGGCAAGTCCGACGAGCTGCTGGACATCGCGCTGAAGCTGGAGGAGCACGCGCTCTCCGACGACTACTTCGTCTCGCGCAGCCTCTACCCGAACGTCGACTTCTACACCGGCCTGATCTACCGGGCCATGGGCTTCCCGACCGAGATGTTCACGGTCCTGTTCGCCCTCGGCCGGCTGCCGGGCTGGATCGCCCAGTGGCACGAGATGATCAAGGAGCCGGGCTCCCGCATCGGCCGCCCGCGCCAGATCTACACGGGCGTCGTCGAGCGCGACTTCGTGCCCGTCGAGGAGCGCTGAGGCGTCGTAGTGCCGCTCGGCCCCCGTATCCGCGCTTGTGCGGGTGCGGGGGCTCTTGCGTGGGTGCGGGGCGAGCAGGCCGCGAGCAGGCCCGAGGGGCCGAGAGGCAGAAAAGAAGGCGCCCTGTCGCCGGTCCCCCCACGGGCCGACGACCAGGGCGCCTTCCCAGTCCCGGTGCGGATTCCCCCCACGGGATCCGGCCGGGCGTCTGTGAGGACAGCGCCTGAATCGCTGTGAGCACAACGAGCAAAACTCGCCGTACTGAGGTGTGCGGTCTGCCGGGACAACGCACGACCGGGAGGGCCGCTCAAAGCTTCCCGGTGTACGTGCCCCGGCAACGCATCTCTGGAGAGGTCCCCCAAGACATCTCCAGATGCCAGGTGGCGCCCCCCAAGACGCTGCCTGACATCGTCAACTTAGACCTTCGAACCCCTTCGATGGTTACGTTCACATCACTGTGATCTGCGTCTCTTGCGTTTGTCCAGTAGATACGCAAGAGCCCGGATATGCCGCCCGGGGCCCAAGCGTAAGGATGATGCGCGCGCCTTGTGAAGAGCTTATGTGAGCCGGGCCCGGGACTCCAGAGGGGCTCATATCACGTTCGCCGCGAACTTAGGGCGAATTCGGGGGACTTCACCGGAATGTCCGGAGTCGAAGGCTGTTCGTGACGACGAAGACCGACGAGAAGGCCATCGCGGCCCCGGCGATCATCGGGTTCAGCAGTCCCGCGGCGGCCAGCGGCAGCGCGGCCACGTTGTAGCCGAAGGCCCACACGAGGTTGCCCTTGATCGTGGCCAGCGTCCGGCGGGACAGCCGGATGGCGTCCGCGGTCACCCGCAGATCGCCGCGCACCAGCGTCAGATCGCCCGCCTCGATCGCCGCGTCCGTGCCGGTGCCCATGGCCAGGCCCAGGTCGGCGGTGGCGAGCGCCGCCGCGTCGTTGACGCCGTCGCCCACCATGGCGACGACCCGCCCCTCGGCCTGCAACCGCCGTACGGCCTCGACCTTGTCCTCGGGCAGGACCTCCGCGATCACCCGGTCGATCCCGACGGCCTTCGCCACCGCATCGGCCACCGCCCGGTTGTCCCCGGTCAGCAGCACCGGCGTGAGTCCCAGTGCGCGCAGCTCGCGCACCGCCTCCGCGCTGGTCTCCTTGACCGCGTCCGCCACGGCCAGGACGGCCTTCGCCGTGCCGTCCCAGCCGACCACGACGGCCGTACGGCCGGCCCGCTCGGCCTCGTCCCGCGCGCGGGCCAGCTCCGGCGGTACGTCGTCGAAGAGCCGCCCCACGGCGACCTCACGGCCCTCCACGAGCCCCCGCACGCCCCGCCCGGGGACGTTCTCGAAGTGCTCGACGTCCGGGAGCTGTCCGGCCCTCTCCGCGGCGCCCAGCGCGATCGCCCGGGCCACGGGGTGCTCGGAGGCGTGCTCGACGGCGCCCGCGAGCCGCAGCACCTCCTTCTCGTCGGCGCCCTCGGTGACATGGACCTCCTGGAGGGTCATCCGGCCCGTGGTGACCGTGCCGGTCTTGTCCAGGACGACCGTGTCGATCCGGCGCGTGGACTCCAGGACCTCCGGGCCCTTGATGAGGATGCCGAGCTGGGCGCCGCGGCCCGTGCCGACCATCAGCGCGGTCGGGGTGGCCAGGCCCAGCGCGCACGGGCAGGCGATGATCAGGACCGCGACGGCGGCGGTGAACGCGGCGACGCCGTCGCCGGTCAGGCCGAGCCACACCCCGGCCGTGGCGGCGGCGATCAGCAGGACCACCGGCACGAAGACCCCGGCGATCCGGTCGGCGAGCCGCTGCACCTCGGCCTTGCCGTTCTGCGCGTCCTCCACCAGCTTCGCCATCCGCGCGAGCTGGGTGTCGGCGCCGATCCGGGTGGCCTCGACGACGAGCCGGCCGCCCGCGTTGACCGTCGCCCCGGTGACCGCGTCCCCGGCCGTCACGTCCACCGGCACCGACTCGCCGGTCAGCATCGAGGCGTCCACCGCCGAGACGCCCTCGACGACCGTGCCGTCGGTGGCGATCTTCTCGCCGGGCCGTACGACGAACCGGTCGCCGACGGTCAGGCGCTGCGCCGGGATCCGCACCTCGCGCCCGTCCCGCAGCACGGCCACCTCCTTGGCGCCCAGTTCCAGCAGCGCCTTGAGGGCCGCTCCCGCACGGCGCTTGGAACGGGCCTCCAGGTAGCGGCCCAGCAGGATGAACGCCGTGACGCCGGAGGCGACCTCCAGATAGATCGAGGAGGCGCCGTCGCCGCGCGAGACCGTGAGCTCGAAGGGGTGCCGCATGCCGGGCATGCCCGCGTCGCCGAGGAACAGGGCCCACAGGGACCAGCCGAACGCGGCCAGCGTGCCGAGGGAGACCAGCGTGTCCATGGTGGCGGCGCCGTGCCGGGCGTTCGTCCAGGCCGCCCGGTGGAAGGGCAGCCCGCCCCAGACGACGACCGGTGCGGCGAGGGTGAGTGAGAGCCACTGCCAGTTGTCGAACTGGAGGGCCGGAATCATGGCCAGCAGGATCACGGGCACCGCGAGGGCGGCGGAGACGGCGAGGCGGCGGCGCAGGGCCGACAGCTCGGGGTCCTCCCCGGCGGCGTGCGTGCCCTCTGCGTCGGGCTCCTCGCGCGCGGGCGCGGGCTCCTCGGCGGTGTACCCGGTCTTCACCACGGTCGCGATGAGGTCGGCGACCTCGGTGCCCGCGGGGTAGGTGACCCGGGCCTTCTCCGTCGCGTAGTTCACCGTGGCGGTGACGCCGTCCATGCGGTTGAGCTTCTTCTCGACGCGGGCCGCGCAGGAGGCGCAGGTCATCCCGCCGATGAGCAGCTCGACCTCGGCGAGCGCCGGCTCGCGGCCGGCCGGCGCCTTGGCGGTGGTGCTGGTCATGTCCGTACTCCAGGTGATGCGGGGCGCCCGGGAAGCGGGACGGGCCGTACGGGCCGGGGGCGGCGGCGTACGGCCCGTACGTCGGTACGAGTGCCAGGGCCGGGGTGACTCAGACCTGTGCGTCTCGTGCTCTCGGAACCGGTCAGGCCTTCCCGGCCAGTTCAAAACCGGCCTCGTCGACGGCCGCGCGCACGGCCGCGTCGTCGAGCGGGGCGGCGGAGACGACGGTGACCTCGCCGGTCGAGGCGACGGCCGTCACCGAACTGACGCCGGAGATCTCGGAGATCTCGCCGGAGACGGCGCCCTCGCAGTGTCCGCAGCTCATGCCGCTCACCTTGTAGACGGTGGTGACGGGGCCCGTGGTGTCGGTCTGGGCGGTCATCTCGTTACTCCTCGTCGAGGCGTGTGGTGCCATGGGGACCCTTGGGGTCCGCATACCCCACTGTACCCCTAGGGGGTATTACTCCACGACTCCTTCCCGCAGGGGTCCGGACGGCACGGCCCGCACGGCACGGGCTAGCGTTCCCCGAGACGCTGACTGCTCGGGGGCGCGAGGACAACCGGCGCCGCCCCCGGGCACGAACGGAAGGCGGTAGATCATGCGGGCCGTTGTGTTCGAGCGGTACGGGGAGCCGGCCGAGGTGCGGGACGTCGCCGATCCGGAGCCGGCGGAGCACGGGGTCGTGGTGCGGGTCGAGGCCACGGGGCTGTGCCGCAGCGACTGGCACGGCTGGCAGGGCCACGACCCGGACATCACGCTGCCGCATGTGCCCGGGCATGAACTCGCCGGGGTCGTCGAGGCGGTGGGCGACCGGGTGACCCGCCGGCGGCCCGGCGACCGGGTCACCGTGCCGTTCATCTGCGCCTGCGGCACCTGCCCGTCCTGCGCGGCGGGCGACCACCAGGTGTGCGAGCGGCAGACGCAGCCCGGCTTCTCGCACTGGGGCTCCTTCGCCCAGTACGTGGCCCTGGACCACGCCGACGTCAACCTCGTGGCGCTCCCCGGGGAACTGTCCTTCGCGACGGCGGCCTCCCTGGGCTGCCGGTTCGCCACGGCGTACCGGGCGGTGGTGCGGCAGGGCCGGGTCGCGGCGGGGGAGTGGGTCGCGGTGCACGGCTGCGGCGGGGTCGGTCTCTCCGCGGTGATGATCGCGGCGGCGTCGGGCGCGCAGGTCGTGGCCGTCGACGTGTCGGCCCGGGCGCTGGACCTGGCGCGCAAGTTCGGGGCGGCGCAGTGCCTGGACGCGTCGGCCGTGCCGGACCCCGCGGCGGCGGTCCGTGACCTCACCGGCGGCGGGGCCCATCTCTCGCTGGACGCCCTCGGTTCCCCCGCCACCTGCGCCGCCTCCGTGAACGGCCTGCGCCGCCGGGGCCGGCACGTCCAGGTCGGCCTGCTGCCCTCGCCGACCGGCACGACACCCGTGCCGATGACCCGCGTGACAGCCCTGGAGCTGGAACTCCTCGGCAGCCACGGCATGGCCGCGCACGGCTACCCGCCGATGCTGGAGCTGGTCCGCGGCGGCGTCCTGCGCCCCGACCTGCTGGTGACGTCCACGATCCCGCTGGACGAGGCCCCGTCCGCCCTGGCGGCGATGGGGACGGCGTCCCCGGCGGGTGCGACGGTCATCGAGCCGTGGCGCTGATCCTTCCCCGGAGACAGCCGTGCCCCACGCGGCGGTGGGGCACGGGGCCGGGCCGGGAGGATCAGTCGGCTCGTCGGGCGCGGTTGCCGGGCCGGGACGCCACCCAGGCCCGGACGGTGTCGGCGTACCAGTAGGGCTTGCCGTTCTCGAGGTGGTCGGGCGGGGGCAGCAGGCCGTGCTTGCGGTAGGACCGCACGGTGTCCGGCTGCACCCGGATGTGTGCCGCGATCTCCTTGTAGGACCAGAGCCTTCGGTCGGTCATGAGGTGCACCTCCCCGCGCGCACCGCGGCGGTGGCCGGGACGACCGTCGGGGGAGCCGGGCGCTGCGCTGGCGATCAACAAGCCTGTGTCCGGTCAACGACGCTCCCGTGACACAGGGCAGGGCCTGTGCGCCGGATGTGACGGAAGGGTCGCGGACACGGGACACCTGTGACAGGAAGGGGGCGTTTGTGACACAGCCGGGGCACACGGGCTCGCCCGAGTTCCGGCGGGGTGCCTTGACGCGGCATCAGGCGAAGACTGGAGAACCGGGGGGGCGCGCACGGCGGACACATGCGCACGAGACCGGAAAGCGCTGTCATGATCTGGTCCGAATGTCCGGACAAAACATTGACAGGGCTTCGTGAAGGGGGCTACAAAGCCGGGGAGAGCCGACACCGAGGGGAAGCCGATGGCGTACGACCTGATCACCATGGGGCGCATCGGAGTGGATCTGTATCCGCTCCAGACGGGTGTCCCGCTGCCGCAGGTCACCTCCTTCGGCAAGTTCCTCGGCGGCTCCGCCACGAACGTCGCGGTCGCCGCGGCCCGCCTGGGGCGGCGTACGGCGGTGATCACCCGCACCGGCGACGACCCCTTCGGCACGTACCTGCACGAGGCCCTGAAGGGCTTCGGCGTGGACGACCGCTGGGTCACCCCGGTCCCCGGCCTGCCCACCCCGGTCACCTTCTGCGAGGTCTTCCCGCCGGACGACTTCCCGCTGTACTTCTACCGGCAGCCCAAGGCCCCCGACCTGGAGATCGACGCCCACGAGCTCGACCTGGACGCCATCCGTGAGGCCCGCGTCTTCTGGGTCACGGGCACGGGCCTGAGCGAGGAACCGAGCCGTACGGCGACCCTCGCGGCCCTCGCCCACCGCGCCAGGTCCGGCACGACGGTCTTCGACCTCGACTGGCGTCCGATGTTCTGGACCGAGCCCGACGCGGCCCGCCCCTTCTACCAGGAGGCTTTGCGCCACACCACCGTCGCCGTCGGCAACCTCGACGAGGTGGAGGTCGCCACGGGTGTGCGCGAGCCGCACGCCGCCGCCCGGGCCCTCCTGGACGCCGGTGTCGAGCTGGCCGTCGTCAAGCAGGGCCCGAAGGGCGTCCTCGCCGTCCACCGCGACGGCGTCACCGCCGAGGTCCCGCCGCTGCCCGTGAACGTCCTCAACGGCCTCGGTGCCGGAGACGCCTTCGGCGGCTGTCTCGTCCACGGCCTCCTGGCCGGCTGGGACCTGGAGAAGACCATGCGGCACGCCAACGCCGCCGGCGCCATCGTCGCCTCCCGCCTGGAGTGCTCCTCCGCGATGCCCACCGCGGACGAGATCGAGGCGGCCGTCACCGTGGGGGCCGTCCAGTGACCGTCGACGTCTGCGAACTCGTCCGCCTGCGCAGCCACCGCCCGGAGGCGATCGCCGAGGCCGCCGCCCGCCGCCCCCGCCGGCCCCTGCTGAACGACAACGGCCGGCTGATGATCGTCGCCGCCGACCACCCGGCCCGCGGCGCCCTCGGCGTCGGCGGCCACAGCCTGGCCATGGCCAACCGCGCCGACCTCCTCGAACGCCTCTGCCTGGCGCTGTCCCGCCCGGGCGTGGACGGCGTCCTCGCCACCGCCGACATCCTCGACGACCTGCTCCTGCTCGGCGCCCTCGACGGCAAGGTCGTCCTGGGCTCGATGAACCGCGGCGGCCTCCAGGGCGCGCGCTTCGAACTCGACGACCGCTTCACCGGCCACCGCCCCGAGGACATCGAGCGCCTCGGGTTCGACGCGGGCAAGCTGCTCCTGCGCATCGACTACGACGACCCGGGCTCCCTCACCACCCTGGAGTCCACCGCCCGCGCCATCGACGACATGGCGGCCCGCCGGCTCCCCGTCTTCGTGGAGCCGTTCATCTCCCGCCGCGACGAGACGGGCCGGCTGCGCAACGACCTGTCCGCCGAGGCCGTCACCCGGTCGATCGCCATCGCCTCGGGCCTGGGCGGCAGCTCGGCCTACACCTGGCTGAAGGTGCCCGTCACCGACAACCCCGACGACATGGCCGAGGTCATGGCCGCCTCCACGCTGCCGGCCGTACTGCTGGGCGGCGAGGTGGGCGACGATCAGGACGGGGCGTACGAGAAGTGGCGCGGTGCTCTCCAACTGCCCACCGTGCGCGGGCTGGTGGTCGGCCGTTCGCTGCTGTACCCGGCGGACGGCGATGTGGCCGCCGCCGTGGACACCGCCGTAGGACTGCTGTGAGGGCCGCTTCATGAGCAGTGAGCCGTACATCCCCCAGGGCACCGCGACCGACCTGCGGATCGTGCCGCCCCTCCCGGGTGTCCGTGACGCCCGGGCCCAGATCGCCTCCGGCGCGGGAGGCCGCTTTGCTTTGGCAGGAGCGAAGAGCGAGCGACAACTCCCCGCCCGCTACGGCCCCGCGCCGGAGGTCCGCTCTGCGTTCACTCCCGGTGGTGAACACCCGCGACGGCCCCTGCGTACCCGTGACCATCCATAGGGAGGGGAAACCGATGACCACGACGACGAGGCTGACGGTCGCTCAGGCGCTCGTACGCTTCCTGTCCGCCCAGTACACCGAACGCGACGGCGTACGGCAGCGGCTCATCGGCGCCACCTGGGGCATCTTCGGCCACGGCAACGTCGCCGGCATCGGCCAGGCGCTCCTGGAGCACACCGACGCGATGCCGTACCACCAGGGCCGCAACGAACAGGCCATGGTGCACGCCGCGGTCGGTTACGCGCGCCAGTCGGGCCGCCTGTCCACGCACGCGGTCACGACCTCCATCGGCCCGGGCGCCACCAACCTCGTCACGGGCGCCGCCCTGGCGACCATCAACCACCTGCCGGTGCTGCTCCTGCCCGGCGACATCTTCGCCACCCGCCCCGCCGACCCGGTCCTCCAGCAACTGGAGGTGCCGTACGCGGGCGACGTGTCGGTCAACGACTGTCTGCGCCCGGTGTCGAAGTACTTCGACCGGATCACGCGCCCGGAGGCCCTGATCCCGTCGGCGCTGAACGCGATGCGCGTGCTCACCGACCCCGTCGAGACCGGCGCCGTCACCCTCGCACTGCCCCAGGACGTACAGGCCGAGGCGTACGACTGGCCCGAGGAGTTCTTCGCCGAGCGCGTGTGGACCGTACGGCGTCCCGGCGCCGACCCGGCGGAGCTCGCCGAGGCGGTCCGGATCATCCGCGCGGCGAAGCGGCCCCTGGTCGTCGCCGGCGGCGGTGTCCACCACAGCCGCGCCGAGGAGGCGCTCGCCGAGTTCGCCGAGACCACCGGCATCCCGGTCGCCTCCACCCAGGCCGGCAAGGGCTCCCTGCGCCACGACCACCCCCAGGACGTCGGCGGCATCGGCCACACCGGCACGGCCACGGCGGACGAACTCGCCCGCACCGCCGACCTGGTGATCGGCGTCGGCACCCGCTACACCGACTTCACCACCGCCTCCGGCACCCTCTTCACCGGCGAGAACGTCCGGTTCCTCAACCTCAACATCGCCTCCTTCGACGGCCACAAGCTCGCCGGGCAGCCCCTGATCGCGGACGCCCGCACGGGCCTGGAGGAGCTGACCGAGCGGCTGGAGATGCACGGCCACCGGGTCGCGCCGCTTTACGCCACCGAGTACACCGAGGACAAGGAGCGCTGGGAGCAGCGCGTCGACGCCTGCTACGAGGTGGACGAGCCGGACACCCGCCCGACCCAGCCGCAGGTCCTCGGCGTCCTGGACGCCCTGGTCGACGAGTCGGACATCCTCATCAACGCCGCCGGTTCCCTCCCCGGCGACCTGCACAAACTGTGGCGGACCCGGTCCCGCGACCAGTACCACCTGGAGTACGGCTACTCCTGCATGGGCTACGAGATCCCCGCCGCCATCGGCGTGAAGATGGCCGCCCCCGACCGGCCCGTGTGGGCGCTGGTCGGCGACGGCACGTACCTGATGATGCCGACGGAGATCGTGACGGCCGTGCAGGAGGGCATCGCGATCAAGGTCCTGATCATCCAGAACCACGGCTACGCGTCCATCGGCGGGCTCTCCGAGTCGGTGGGCGGCGAGCGGTTCGGCACCGCCTACCGCTTCCCGTCCGAGGACGGCACCTACACGGGGCCGCCGCTGCCGGTCGACCTCGCCGCCAACGCGGCCAGCCTCGGCATGCGCGTGCTGCGCGCGAAGACCGTGCGGGACCTCGGAGCTGCGCTCGCCGAGGCCCGGGCCGCCGACACTCCCACATGTGTCTACGTCGAGACCCAAACGGCAGACACAGTGTCGGGCGCGCCTCCCGCGCAGGCCTGGTGGGATGTACCCGTGGCCGAGACCGCGACACGGCCGTCCGCGGTCAAGGCACGCGAGCTGTACGAACGGCACGTCTCCACCCGACGCCGCCATCTGTGAAGGAGTTCCCGGCCATGACGAAGATCGTCAACCACTGGATCGGCGGTAAGACCGTCGAAGGCGCCTCGGGCACACACGGGCCGGTGACCGACCCGGCGACCGGCGAGGTGACGACGAAGGTCGCGTTCGCCTCGGTCGACGAGGTGGACGCGGCGGTGGCAGCCGCCAAGGAGGCCTTCGCGACCTGGGGCCAGTCCTCCCTGGCCCAGCGCACGTCCATCCTGTTCAAGTTCCGCGCGCTGCTCGACGCCAACCGCGACGCGATCGCCGAGCTGATCACCGCAGAGCACGGCAAGGTGCACAGCGACGCCCTCGGCGAGGTGGCGCGCGGCCTGGAGATCGTCGACCTGGCCTGCGGCATCAGCGTCCAGCTGAAGGGCGAGCTGTCCACGCAGGTGGCCAGCCGCGTCGACGTCTCCTCCCTCCGCCAGCCGCTCGGCGTCGTCGCCGGCATCACGCCGTTCAACTTCCCGGCGATGGTGCCGATGTGGATGTTCCCGCTCGCCATCGCGTGCGGCAACACGTTCGTGCTGAAGCCGTCCGAGAAGGACCCGTCGGCGTCGGTCAAGCTCGCCGAGCTGCTCGCCGAGGCCGGCCTGCCGGACGGCGTCTTCAATGTCGTCCACGGCGACAAGGTGGCCGTCGACCGGCTCCTCGAACACCCGGACGTGAAGGCGGTGTCGTTCGTCGGCTCCACCCCCATCGCCCGCTACATCCACACCACCGCCTCCGCCAACGGCAAGCGCGTCCAGGCGCTCGGCGGCGCCAAGAACCACATGCTGGTCCTCCCCGACGCCGACCTCGACGCGGCGGCCGACGCCGCCGTGTCCGCCGCCTACGGCTCGGCGGGCGAGCGCTGCATGGCCATCTCGGCGGTCGTCGCGGTCGGCGCGGTCGGCGACGAACTGGTGGAGAAGATCCGGGAGCGCGCCGAGAAGATCAAGATCGGCCCCGGCAACGACCCCGCCTCCGAGATGGGCCCGCTGATCACCAAGGTCCACCGCGACAAGGTGGCCTCCTACGTCGAGGGCGCGGCGGCCGAGGGCGCCGAGGTGGTCCTCGACGGCACCGGCTACATCGTCGACGGCTTCGAGAACGGCCACTGGATCGGCATCTCGCTCCTCGACAAGGTGCCGACGAGCGCGAAGGCCTACCAGGACGAGATCTTCGGCCCGGTCCTGTGCGTGCTGCGCACGGAGACCTACGAGGAGGCCCTGGACCTGATCAACGCCTCGCCGTTCGGCAACGGCACCGCGATCTTCACCCGGGACGGCGGCGCGGCCCGCCGCTTCCAGCTGGAGGTCGAGGCCGGCATGGTCGGCGTGAACGTCCCGATCCCGGTCCCCGTGGGCTACCACTCCTTCGGCGGCTGGAAGGACTCGCTCTTCGGCGACCACCACATCTACGGCAACGACGGCACGCACTTCTACACCCGCGGCAAGGTCGTCACCACGCGCTGGCCGGACCCGGCCGACGCCCCGGCGGGCGTGGACCTGGGCTTCCCGCGCAACCACTGAGCTTTTTCGCTCCCGGAGGTGCAGGGGCCTCAGGGGCGCGGGGCTGGATCTACGTGCGGCTCCGCCGCGTGGGCGCGACAAGCCACAACGGACCCGCAGACGGCCACTCACCGGACGGACCGAGCTCCACCCCGTACACCACCCGCAGTACGCCGAAAACTCCGTGTACACCCCTGGAAGGCCCTGCACTTCGGTCTCTGGTCGACAACTCATCGACAGGTTGACCCCGTACCGTTGACGCATGGATCTTCGACTGCCCGGACTGAACGGGCTGCTGCGGAGGCCCCGGCGGCTCCTCGCCGCCGGGGCCGCCGTCGTCGTGCTCGCCGGCGCAGGCACGTGGACGGCCGTCGCCGACGACGAGACCGCCCCGGTCCACCGCACCGACCGGCTCCTCGGCACAGCGGACGGCGTCCGGATCGACACCTCGTTCTTCACCTCCGGAGGAGACCGCCGCCGCCCCGCCGTCCTGCTCGGCCACGGCTTCGGCGGCAGCAAGAACGACGTACGGCAGCAGGCCGAGGATCTCGCCGGAGACGGCTACGCGGTCCTGACCTGGTCGGCGCGCGGCTTCGGCACGTCGAACGGGAAGATCGGGCTGAACGACCCCAAGGGCGAGGTCGCCGACGTCTCGAAGCTCATCGACTGGCTCGCCAAGCAGCCCCAGGTCGAACTCGACAAGCCCGGCGACCCCCGCGTGGGCATGGCCGGCGGCTCCTACGGCGGCGCGATCGCCCTGCTCACGGCGGGGCACGACGACCGGGTGGACGCCATCGCCCCGGCCATCACGTACTGGAACCTCGCCGACGCGCTGTTCCCGAACGGCGTGTTCAAGAAGCTGTGGGCCGGCATCTTCGTCAACTCCGGCGGCGGCTGCGAGCGGTTCGAGCCCGCGCTGTGCCGGATGTACGAGCGGGTCGCGGAGTCGGGCAAGCCGGACGCCGAGGCGCGCAAGATGCTCGACGAGCGTTCGCCCTCCGCCGTCGGCAACCGCATCAAGGTGCCGACGCTGCTGATGCAGGGCCAGTCCGACTCCCTCTTCCCGCTCGGCCAGGCCGACCAGGCGGCGAAGGCCATCCGTGCCAACGGTTCCCCCGTCGACGTCGACTGGATCGCCGGCGGCCACGACGGCGGCGACATGGAGACGAGCCGCGTCCAGGGCCGCGTGCGGAGCTGGTTCGACCGCTACCTCAAGGACGACAAGGGCGTCGACACCGGCCCCGCCTTCCGCGTCACCCGTACCCTCGGCCTCGGCTCCGGCGACGGCGAACCCCGGCTGACCGGCGTGACCTCGGACCGCTACCCCGGCCTGGAGAGCAAGCAGCGCTCCATCGCCCTGGCCGGCCGCGAGCAGAACTTCGACAACCCGCCCGGCGCCAGCCCGCCCGGCGTCTCCGCCCTGCCCGGCCTCGGCGGAGCGGGCGGCCTCAGCCAGCTGTCCTCACTCGGCGTCGGGATCTCCCTGGACTTCCCCGGCCAGTTCGCCGCGTTCGAGTCGGCCCCCTTCCGGGACGACGCCCAGATCACCGGTTCCCCGACGGCCACCGTCCACGTGAAGTCCACCAGCGACGACGCCGTGCTCTTCGCCAAGCTCTACGACGTCGGCCCCGGCCGCACCCAGCCGGTGCTGCCCTCCCAGCTGGTCACGCCCATCAGGGTCGAGGGCGCCAAGGCGGGCAAGGACGTCACCGTCACCCTCCCGGCGATCGACCACCAGGTCGAGGACGGCCACCGGCTGCGCCTGGTCCTCGCCTCCACGGACCTCGGCTACGCCTCCCCGGCGGCCCCGGCCACGTACACCGTCTCCCTCAAGGGCGACCTCAAGGTCCCGTCGGCGCTCGGCGAGAGCAACCCGCAGGGCCCGCTGCCCGCCTGGGTGTGGTGGATGCCGGCCGCCGGCGCCGCGATCGCCCTGGCGCTGATCATCACGGGACGCCGCCGCACGGCCGCCCCCGCCCCGCCGGAGCCCGAGCTGGCCGACGTGCCCCTCCAGATCACGGACCTGACCAAGCGGTACGCCAAGTCCTCCGACCGGTACGCCGTCAAGGACCTGTCGCTCCGTGTGGAGAAGGGCCAGGTCCTCGGCCTGCTCGGCCCGAACGGCGCCGGCAAGACCACCACCCTGCGCATGCTGATGGGCCTGATCAAGCCGGACGGCGGCGAGATCCGCGTCTTCGGACACGCCATCAGCCCGGGCGCCCCGGTCCTGTCCCGGGTCGGCGCCTTCGTCGAGGGCGCGGGCTTCCTGCCGCACCTGTCCGGCCGCGAGAACCTGGAGCTGTACTGGCGCGCCACCGGCCGCCCCGCCGAGGACGCGCACATGGACGAAGCCCTGGAGATCGCGGGCCTCGGCGACGCGCTCGCCCGCGCGGTGCGCACCTACTCGCAGGGCATGCGCCAGCGCCTGGCCATCGCCCAGGCCATGCTCGGCATGCCGGACCTGCTCATCCTCGACGAACCGACCAACGGCCTCGACCCGCCCCAGATCCGCGAGATGCGCGAGGTGATGATCCGCTACGCCGCCGCGGGACGCACGGTCATCGTCTCCAGCCACCTCCTCGCGGAGGTCGAGCAGACCTGCACCCACCTGGTCGTGATGGACCACGGACAGCTCGTCCAGGCGGGCCCGGTCGAGGACATCGTCGGCTCGGGCGACACCCTCCTGGTGGGCACGGCCACGCCCGTCGACGAGCCCGTCGTCGAGAAGGTCGCCGCCCTGCCGGGTGTCGCCTCGGCCGTGCCCGTCGACGAGGGCCTCCTGGTCCAGCTCGACGCCGACGGCACCCCGCAGCGCCTGGTCGCCGAACTCGTACGGCTGGACGTGCCCGTGCGGTCGGTCGGCCCGCACCGCCGCCTGGAGGACGCCTTCCTCACCCTGATCGGAGCCGAAGCATGAGCAAGCTCGCCGACCGGGCCGAGCCCGTCGAGGTCGCCGACGGCTACCGCGCGGGCCGCACCCTGCCCTTCCGCGTCGAGCTGGTCCGGCAGCTGAAGCGGCGCCGCACGATGGTCA
This sequence comes from Streptomyces africanus, assembly GCF_002150735.1. Lineage (GTDB taxonomy): Bacteria > Actinomycetota > Actinomycetes > Streptomycetales > Streptomycetaceae > Streptomyces > Streptomyces africanus. The sequence goes on along the minus strand of NZ_MUKA01000007.1, from coordinate 23,699 downwards.
TGGGCGGCGTCCTGTTCGCCCTGCCGCTCATCCTGCTCATCGCCTTCCAGGTCGGCGGCGACCCGGGCGGCAACAACACCCGCGTGAACCTCATGGACACGGCGACGGCGTCCGGGGCCAACTTCGCCGCCGTCAACCTCTTCTCCGGCGCCGGCTTCCTCCTCGTCATCCCTGTCGCCCTGTTCTGCGGCGACACGGTCGCCTCGGAGGCGAGCTGGTCGTCCCTGCGCTACCTGCTCGCGGCCCCCGTGCCCCGGGCCCGGCTGCTGTGGTCCAAGCTCGCCGTCGGACTCAGCCTGAGCCTGGCCGCGCTGGTGCTGCTCCCGATCGTCGCCCTCGTCGTCGGCACGGCCGCCTACGGCTGGGGCCCGCTCCAGCTGCCCACCGGCGGCACCCTGCCCACCGGCACCGCGGCCCAGCGCCTGCTGATCGTCGTCGTGTACATCATGGTGTCCCAACTGGTCACCGCGGCCCTCGCGTTCTGGCTGTCGACCCGGACGGACGCACCGCTCGGCGCGGTCGGCGGCGCGGTGTTCCTGACCATCATCGGCAGCGTCCTCGACGAGGTGACGGCCCTCGGCGACTGGCGGCACTTCCTGCCCGCGCACTGGCAGTACGCCTGGCTCGACGCCGTCCAGCCACGGTTGCAGTGGACGGACATGATCCAGGGCACGTCGATTTCCGTAACGTACGCGCTCGTGCTGTTCGCCCTGGCCTTCCGCGGTTTCGCCCGCAAGGACGTCGTCTCCTAGGTCAACGGACGATCACCCACCGGTCTCGAAGGCCGGTCCCCGTGGCCGCTTCGAGACGCTTCCGCAACGCTCCGTACCGCACGTTCCGGCCCCCTGCGCCGTCACAGTCGCAAGAAGGCGACGCCAACGGATGCAGGGGGTACGGACGATGGAGCGGTTCCGGACACGAAAAGCGCTGCTCGCCCTGACGGTGGCGGGCGGGCTGCTGCTCACCGCGTGCAGCGGGGGAGGCGGCAGCGGCGAGGGCAGCAATGCCGCCGACCGCGACACCTCCGGCCTGCCCGCGCCCGCCCAGAGCCGGGGCACCAGCGAGCTGGACGACCGCCGAGAAGATCCCGACCACCTCTCCACCTTCGCCCTCGACGTCGACACCGCCTCCTACGACTACGCCCGCCGCACCCTCGCCGACGGCCGGCTCCCCGACCCGTCGACGGTCCGCCCCGAGGAGTTCGTCAACAGCTTCCGCCAGGACTACGAACGCCCCGACGGCGACGGCTTCTCGGTCACCGTCGACGGCGCTCGCACGGACGACGAGGACTGGTCCCTGGTCCGCGTGGGCCTGGCCACCCGCACCACGGAACGCACCGGCGAACGCCCGCCCGCCGCCCTCACCTTCGTCATCGACATCTCCGGCTCCATGGCCGAACCGGGCCGGCTGGACCTCGCCCAGGAGTCCCTCGCGGTGATGACGGACCGGCTGCGCGACGACGACTCCGTCGCGATCGTCACCTTCAGCGACGAGGCCGAGACCGCCCTGCCCATGACCCGCCTCGACGGCAACCGCGACGAGATCCACGACGTCATCTCCGAGCTGGACACCCGCGACTCCACCAACCTCGGCGCGGGAGTCGAGACCGGCTACGAGACGGCCGTCGAGGGCCTGCGCGAGGGCGCGACCAACCGGGTCGTCCTCGTCTCCGACGCCCTCGCCAACACCGGAGACACCGACGCCGACACGATCCTGGAACGGATCTCCGGCGAACGCCGCGAGCACGGCATCACCCTCTTCGGCGTCGGCGTCGGCAGCGACTACGGCGACGCCCTGATGGAACGCCTCGCCGACAAGGGCGACGGCCACACCGTGTACGTGTCCGGCACCGACGAGGCGCGCAAGGTCTTCTGCGAGGAACTCCCGCGCAACATCGACCTCACCGCCCGCGACGCCAAGGCCCAGGTCGCCTTCGACCCCGAGACCGTCGAGGAGTTCCGCCTGGTCGGCTACGACGACCGCCAGGTCGCCGACGAGGACTTCCGCGACGACCGCGTCGACGGCGGCGAGGTCGGCCCCGGCCACACCGTCACCGCCCTGTACGCCGTCCGCACCCGGCCCGGCGCCGAGGGCCACCTGGCCACCGCCACCGTCCGCTGGCTCGACCCGGAGACCCGCGACCCCCACGAGGAGTCCGGCGACCTGGAGACCGGTACCCTCCACGACTCCCTGCGTGCAGCCCCCAGCCGCTTCCAGGTCACCGCGGTGGCGGCCTACTTCGCCGACGCCCTCCGCTCGGGCGACGGCCGCTACCACCGCCTCCCCGGAGCCCCGGTTCCCCTCGCGGAACTCGCCGGCCGTGCTCGCGCGCTGGCCCGGACCACTCAGGACGGGGCGGTGCGTGAACTCGCCGAGACCATCGAACTGGCGGACCGCCGGGGTTGAACACGGTTGCGGTGTTTCGGCCTGCGACGCGGGCCAACCGGGTGAACTTGCGGAACCAATTCTCCTGCACCGGGTTGATGAGGCAGTAGAGCATGCGGCGCTACGAGAAAGGAACGCGCAGTGCTCAAGGAGGCAATGAACGTCGCGGCCGCCGCCGCTCCTGCCATCGACGTGCCGGTGACGGCCGCTGCCACGGCGCTTGCCGACGGACCGGCCGCCGCGACGGGCATGGGCGAGGAACGCTGAACCGACTCCGCAGCCCTTCGGCGCGAGCGAGCACCCCAGACACCTCATTGCTGTTCAGCGCTGCGAGTTTTCGTGCGCCACACCGCCGACCTTGGACCTGGATCTCCGTTCCGCGGCCGGCTGCCCCCATTCTTCAAGCAGGAGGACAACTGCAATGCGACAGACCCTGAGCAAGGGAGCGTTCGCGGCGGCCGCCGCCACGGGGATTCTGTCCCTGTACGGCAGCCCCGCCCTCGCTGACTCGGACGCGTCGGGAGTGGCGAAGGACTCCGCCGGTGTGTTGTCCGGGAACAACGTGCAGGTGCCGGTCGACGTGCCGATCAACCTGTGCGGCAACACCGTCAACGTGCTCGCCGCGCTCAACGAGTCGTTCGGCAACGTCTGCCGCAACGGCTCGCACAAGGGGAAGGGCTCCGGCACGGACGCCTCGGGGGTCGCGAAGGGTTCCTCCGGCGTGGGATCCGGGAACGTCGTGCAGGTGCCGATCGAGGTGCCGGTGAACGTGTGCGGCAACAACGTCACCGGACTCGGGTTCTTCAACGAGGCGGCCGAGAACTCCTGCCACAACGGCTCCTCCGGCGGCTACGGCAGCGAGGACGACACCTCGAAGCCGAGTGACGAGGACCGGACGGTCCCGCCGGCCAAGGACCGTCCCACCCCGCACGACGAGGAGAAGCCGGACTCCCCGTCCGCGCCCGAGGAGGACGGCAAGGCGCCGTCCACTCCGGAAGAGGAGAGCGGCCGGCCGCCGCAGCTCGCCGAGACCGGAAGCGAGGCCCTGGTGGCCGCCTCGGTCGCCAGTGCCGCTCTGATGGCCGGCGGGGTGATGCTGTACCGCCGCGGTCGCACCACCTGGTCCCGCTAGCTGTCACCGGGTGCCGGACGCGACCCGCCCGGCACCCGCACCCCACCCCGGACCGGCGCCCGCCACCACCCGCGGCAGGCCACAGCCGGTCCGGGGGCCACACGCCGCACGGTCCCGGTGCGAGGCCCCTGGCTTCCCGGGACCAGCATCATCCGCACCCCCCGTCGACATGATCCGGGGGGTGTCGGCCGTCGCGTCACACCGCACCCCCTACCGCAGTCCGGGGCACAGGGGCGGGCCGCTGACGGCACCGTAGCCGTCAGCGGCCCCCGTGTCTCCCGCGCGGTTCCCCGTCAGCGCCGTACCGGCGACGGCGACTCGCTCCGGCTGCCGTCCACCGGTGCGGGGACGGTGCCGCCGGCCGGAGTCGCCCCGAGCCGGCGGCGCACACCTCGGACGAGGGTCGACGCCGTGAAGGACGCCCCCTGCACGAAGCGCATGGCCGGGCCGAAGCCCGAGGCCGTCACCAGACCCGCGAGGAACAGGCCGGGGTGGGAGGACTCGAAGCTGCGCCCGACCTCCGGGGAGCCGTCCGGCAGTGCCGCGAGCATGCCGCGCAACTCGGGGGAGAGCAGTCCGAGCCGGTCGCACCGCGCCCGGAAGCCGGTCGCGGCGATGACGTGTTCGGTCTCCAGGCTGCGCAGGGCACCGGCGCGGCTCACCGTGTCCAGCCGTACCCCGCCCGGCACCGCACAGGCCGCGGTGACCTCATGGCCCGGCAGCAGCTCCACCACGCCCTCCACCCGGTCCCGCACCCACCACGCGCCCGCAGGACCCAGCGCGGTGGTCGCGATGCGCGCCCGGGTCGGCTCCGGCAGCCGCCGGAACAGGTTGGGACGCTCCGCGTAGAACCAGTTCCGCCAGCCGGGGCCGAGCCCGCTGTGGGGGGAGCGGACCGACTGCCACCAGGGGCGCTCCCAGGGCGGCGGCACATCGTTCCACCGCAGCTGTTCCGCCCGCGCCAGCACCCGGACGCGCGTGCCCTGTTCGGCGAGCAGCGCCGCCGTCTCCAGGGCCGCCTGACCGCCACCGATCACCGTGACGTCCTTGCCGCGGAAGCGGTCGAGGTCGCAGTGGTGGCTGCTGTGGGTCACCAGTGCGGGGTGCAGTCCGCGCAGTGCCTGCGGTACCTCGACGAACGGCATCACTCCGACCGCCAGGGCGACCGTCCGCGCGTGCACCTCCTCACCGTCCTCGGTGACCGCCGTGAAACCGCCGGGCCCGGCCGCCACACGAGTCACCGTGCGCTCGTCCACCTCCGGCACGGCGTGGCGCGCGAACCACAGGCCGTACTCCGCGAACGCCTCGACGGGAATCGGCGTCGCGTGACGTGCCGGCAGGCCGTTCTCCGCGCAGTAGACGTCCAGTCGCCACCGCCCGGCCGGGTCGGAGAGGTTGGACGCCCACGGTTCCGACTTCAGGAACATGCCGCGGGGCATGTTGTCCCGCCAGGAGGCCATGGGCCGGCCGAACACGCGCAGGTTCAGCCCGGCGGCCGCGGCGTGGGAGGCGATGGACAGGCCGTACGGGCCTGCGCCCACCACCAGAAGGTCGTACACCATCAACTGCTCGCTTTCTCGTTGTCGGTCAGGGAGGGCGAGGCCGCCCGGGGGATCAGCCGGGGCGTGGGCGCTGTCGTCGTGCCCAGCCGCTCACGCAGCCGGCGGGACACGTGCCGGCACCACTGGGCCCACATGACCCGTCCGGGGGCGCGGTCGTCCGCGGCGTACCAGGCCAGTTCACGCCCGCCCGGCGCCGCGCGCAGCGCCGCCAGCGGGGCGTAGTTCTCCACCACGAACGCCCGCCCGGCCATCGGGGCCCCGTCCGGCAGTGGACGGCCCGTCAGATCCAGGTGCAGGGCCCGTACGACGTCCAGGCCCGCGCTGTCCGCGAAGAGCCGGAACTGGGCGCCGGCGCGCGGGTTGAAGTCGAGCAGGTGGTAGCGGCCCGTCACGCCGCAGCGGCGGAAGTCGAGGTCGAAGATGCCCCGGTAGCCCAGCTCGTGGGTGAGCCGCTCGGCGAGCGCCTGCACCTGCGTGTTGGGCGTCCAGCAGCCGACCGCGGTCAGCCCCGCCCCGCGCGGCCAGGACACCTGCTTGCGGCCCGGTCCGCCCGCGCGCACGGCGCCCGAGTGGTCGGCGTAGCCGTGGAAGAACCAGTCCCGGTCCGGCCCCGGTGGCAGGTACGCCTGGAGCAGCAGCCGGCTACCGGCTTCCTCGGTGCGCAGGAACAGCTCCCGGGCCTGCTGCACGGACCGGACCAGTACCGTGCTGCGCAGCCCGCTGCCGGCGGGCAGCAGCCAGGGCCGGCTCCACTTCGCCACCACCGGCAGCCCGAGGCGCCGCATGGCGTCGGCGACCTCCGCGGGACTGTCCGGGATCAGCGTCGTCGGGTGCGGGACGTCGGTGGACGCGCACACGGCGGCCAGTTCCGCCTTGTCGGCGACGCGTTCGGCGAGAGTGCCCGGCATCGAGGGCAGCAGGTAGGACGGGGCGAGTTCGTCCCGCATCCGGCCCGCGGCGATGGCGCTCGCGTCGTCCAGCGGGACCAGCACGGCGGGGCGCCCGATCCCGTCGGCCACGCGGCGCAGCACGGCGAGAACGTCGTCCGGGGAGGCTCCCGGGAGCGGCGGGGGATGCATCTTCCGTACGTAACGTGACGCGCCCACGGGACTTTCCGCGGAATCCGCGACGACGTGTACCTCCACTCCCGACCTGCCGAGCGAACGCGCGGCCCCCAGGGTTCCGTGGTGAAAGGGATTCCGGTCGATCCGCAGCAGCACAGCGGGGACGCGGATGTCGAGCAGCGACACGAATTCTCTCTTTCTCTTCGGTCGGCTCACCCGCACGGGCGAGCCCGGCACTCGAAAGTCGTAACGGTTGTGGCGCTATTGGATTTTCTGTGACTGACTTCATATGACTGCCCGTCAATAACACAAACCGTGGCAGTGGTCCGGACGAGAGCGAAGAAAGGAACAGGCATGGCCCCACAGCACAAGCGGGCCGGGGTCCGCCGACTGGCCTTGGGCGCGGCAGCGGTCGCCGCGTCGGCCGCCCTGGCGTCCGGCCCCGCGGCGGGGGTGGGGGTGGCGCGAGCCGCCGATCCTCGGGCTCCGGCACCGAGCCCGATGCCCGTGGCCACGCCCTCGGCCCTCACTCCTGCGGCCGTCCCCCTCCCCTCGGCGCCGGCCCCGGCCACCACTCCGGTGGCGGGCCAGGAAGCCCCGGCCTTCGGTGTCTTCCTCAAGTCCGACGGCCGCGGTGTGGCCCGGATGCCGCTGTTCAGCCACTGGCTGGGCGGTGCGGAGCTGCGCGCCGGCCACACGTATCTGCCGGGCCACCGCTGGCATGACATCGAGGGTTCCGCCGACTTCCTGAAGGTGTGGGCGCACTGGCGCAACAAGAAGCCCGACCGGATGCTCGTCCTCAACGTCCCCATGCAGGAGCGCAACGAGGAGGGCGTCTCCGACAGCGAGGTCCGGCAGCTGCTGCGGCAAGGCGTCGCCGGGGAGTTCGATCACCACTTCCGTGTCCTCGCCGAGCGGCTGGTGGAGTTGCAGGTGCCGGACACCGTCATCGTGCTCGGCTGGGAAATGAACGGCACCACGTACACCCATCGGTGTGGGCCGGACCCGGAGGCCTGGAAGAAATACTGGAATCGGATCGTCACCACCATGCGTTCCGTGCCGGGCCAGAAGTTTCGGTTCGATTTCACGCCCAGTCGTGGCGTGGACGCCGTTCCCTGGACGAAATGCTATCCGGGAGACGACACGGTCGACATCATTGGCATGGACTCCTACGACCAGCCGGCCGGGATGTCGTTCGACCAACAGGTGAAAGAGCCCTACGGGCTGCAGCACCACGTGGATTTCGCGAAGGCTCACGGCAAGCCCATTTCCTATCCGGAATGGGGTCTCTTCCGCAACGGTGACAATGCCGAGTACATGCGGCGCATGCTCGCCTGGATGGAGGAGCACAAACCGCTCTACAACACGCTGACCGACTACTGCCCGCACGGTGTGTGGCAGTGCGGGGCCAACCCGAGGTCGTCCCACCTCTACCGGTCCGCCCTGTTCGGCCGCACCGACTCGGCGACCCCGCCCGTGACGCCCACGCCGAAGCCGACCCCGCCCAGCACACCGCCGCCCCCGGCGGACTGCACGCCGCTCGACCTGGGCAGTTGGGTGGAGGAGTGGCTCGGAGGGAAGCTCTGCCTCCGCTTCGACTGGTGGTAGAGCGCGGCGAAACAGCGCTCCCCGGCGTGTCCGGCCAGGCCCCCCGTCGTCACCGTTGTCCGCGCACATCGGCGGCGGCGGCGGGGCCGGGCACCGAGGGGGCCTGGGCGGGTTCGTCGTCCTGGCCGTTCCTCCTCGGCCGCGCCAGCAGGGCCAGACCGCCCAGCAGACCGCCCGCGCTCGCCCCCACCAGACCGGTCACCGCCGGTGACGCGGACGTCGGCTCCCGCGGCTCCACCGCCCGCGAGAACGGCACGAGCCGCACGTTGGTGTTGCCCCTGCTGTCTTCGGCGTGGCGGGTCAGCGCGCGGGTGACCGCGTTGGCCATGTCGACGGCGAGGCCGGGGCGCGAGGAAGTGGCCGAGACGGCGACCATCGGCGCGTCCGGCGACGTCGCCGTGCGCACACTGCGCTGCAGGGTCTGCACGGGCACACCCGCGTACACCTGCGCGTCCCCGAGCACGGCGAGCTGGCCGGCGACCCGGCCGTACGCCTGAGCGAATCCGAGGGCGGCGTCCGGCGTGGACTTTTCGGTCGGTACGGCGATGACGTAGCTCGTGGCCGTGTACGTGGACGGTGTGAGCCAGCCGTACGCACCGCCGAGCAGCCCCCCGGCGAGGGTGCCGGCCGCGAGCACGGACCACAGGGGAAGTCCCTTGAGACGAGCCGGGGACAGGCGGCGCTGGCGGGTCGGAGTGTCGGTCATGAGGAGGTGGCTCCCAGAAGTGAGGGGGACGGTGAACTGGAGACCGCTGCCGCGTACACGTCCGTCAGACGGGCCGCGCAGTGGGTGATGCTGTAGTGGTGGGCGACCTCCGAGGCCGTGCGCGGCCGGGCGCCGGCCTCGCGGACCTCGGCGATCGCGCGGGCGTATGCCTCGGGGCCGCCGTGCACACGCCGGGCGTCGGCGGCGGACGGCCGCACGTCCTCGATGGCCGGACAGGAGGCGTAGAGCACGGGCAGGCCGGCGGCCAGCGCCTCCACGGCCGCCAGGCCGAAGGCCTCCTCCGTGGACGGGGACGCGAGCAGGTCCATCGCCGACGTGAGCGAGGGCAGGTCCGGACCGGGCGAGCCGTCGGACACGTAGGGACGTTCGCCGGTGAACACCACGCGGTCGGCCACGCCCGCCTCGTGGGCCGTGCGCCGCAGGGCGTGCTCCTCGGGGCCGCCGCCCACCAGCAGCAGCCGGTGGTCGTCCGGCAGCAGGGCGAGCGCGCGGACGAGGACGTCGAACCGCTTCCCCGCGGTGAGCCGGCCCACACCGCCCACGACCCAGGCGTCCTCCGGCAGGCCGAGGCGCCGGCGGGTGTGCTCCCGCCGCTCCGGGTCGAAGCGGAAGCGGTCCAGGTCGATGCCGTTCGGGACGACCTCGATGCGGGGCGCGGGCACGCCCCAGCGCTTCAGGCGCTCGGCCACCGTCGGGGAGACGGCGACCGTCGCCGAACCGAGCCGCTCGCTGGCGAGGTACAGCCCGCGCACCCCCGCCGTCAGCCTGCGGCCCTCCATCTGCGAGTCGCCCAGGGAGTGTTCTGTGGCGACGACCGCCCGGACCCCGGCCACGCGCGCGGCGAACCGGCCGTAGACGCAGGCGCGGTACAGGTGGGTGTGCACCAGGTCGTAGCCGCCGGCGCGGATCAGCCGGACCAGGCGCGGCAGCGCGGCCAGGTCACGGTTGCCGCCCATGCCGAGATGCGTGACACGGACGCCGTCGGCCGCGAGGCCCTCGGCGACCGCACCGGGGTTGGTGAGCGTCACGACGTCGCAGTCGACCGGCAGGTGACGCAGCAGCAGGCGCAACTGCTGTTCCGCCCCGCCGACGCCGAGGCCGGTGATGATGTGCAGAGCCCTCATCTCACAGGCCCTCCACCGGGCGCCGGCGCAGCCGGTGCAGCCAGTGCTTGAGGTGCAGGCGCCATGCCGTGTCGTCCTGGCCGACGTACACGCGCGGCAGGGCGTGCGGACCGGTCAGCGGGCCGGGGTCGATGGCGCAGGCGTAGGCGTAGCCCGCTTCCCGTACGGCCTGGACGGCGCGGGCGTCGATCGTGCCGTAGGGGTAGCAGAAGCCGTCGACGGGGGCGCCGGTCAGCTCCTCGAGCTGTGCGCGGCTCTCGGCGACCTCGGCCTTGAGGGTGACGTCGTCCGCCTTGGTGAGGTCGACGTGCGTCAGCCCGTGCGAGCCGATCTCCACTCCTTGGGCGGCCGCGTGCCGGATGCCGTCCGCCGTCAGGAGCGGCTTGCGCGGGCCGAGCGGATCCCAGGCGTTGTCGCCGCCGAGCCGTCCGGGCAGCACGAAGAGGGTGGCCCCGCAGTCCCAGCGGTGCAGCAGCGGCAGGGCGTCGGTGACGAAGTCGGCGTACCCGTCGTCGAAGGTCAGCCCGACCAGGTTCCGCCCCTCGCCCCGGGCGCGGGCGGCGAGCAGCTCGGTCACGGACACGCCCCGCAGCCCGCGCCGGCGCAGCCAGGCCAGCTGCCTGCCGAGCCGCTCGGGCGTGACCGTGATGCGGTACGGGTCGTCCGAGCAGTCGCCCACCGAGTGGTACATCGCCACCCAGGGGGCCGGACCCCGGTGCGGGGCCGGGGGTCTGCCGGTGTCGAGGGAATCAACGGAAGCGGCCATGTGTGAGCCTTCGTGTGACGGCGCGTAGGAAGCGCAGAGCGGACGCGGGACTCTGGGCACCGAGGGCCCAGGTGAGCGGGACGAAGACGAAGGTCACGGTCAGGCAGCCGGCCGCGAGGCCCGCCGCCGGGGACGGCAGCCGGCTCGCGGCGAACGCACCGGCGGCCGTGGCGACGACCGCGGCGCACACCAGCCTGCTCAGTTCGGCCAGGACCCGCCGGACACCGACCGAGACGCTGTGGGGGTTGTTCGGCCGGCCCGTTCGCAGTCCGGCGAGCAGCAGGACGGCCGTGACGGTGATGCCCAGCGCATTGGCGGCGGCGATCCCCGCCACACCCCAGGAGTGCACGGTGGCGGCGCCGATCCAGGACGTCACGGCGATGCCCGCCGCCATCGCGCCGAGGGGGTACCAGCTGGCCCGGCCGGCCGAGAAGTAGGAGCGCACGAGGGCGCCCACCAGGGTCTGGCTCAGCAGCCCGAGGGCGTACACGCGCATGACGTCCGCCGTCGCCGCGGTGTCGCCCGCGGTGAACGCGCCCCGCTGGAAGAGCAGTTCGATCATCTGGGGGGCGCAGGCGATCACCGCGCACATGCCGAGCAGCACCACACACGAGGCGAGCGCCAGGTCCCGCTCCACGCGGCTGCGGGCCCGCGCGGTGTCGCCGTCCGCGAGGGCCCGCGCCACCACCGGGAAGGTGACGGTGCACACCATCAGCGACAGCGTCATCGGGATCTGGGCGACCTTCTGCGCGTAGTTCAGGTGCGAGATGGCACCGGCGGGCAGGCCGGAGGCGAGGAAGCGTTCGGCGAGGACCTGCGACTGACGGCACAGGGCGAAGAGGAGCACGGCGGCGACCAGGGCGAGTTGCATCGGCCGCTCCTCGACCGGCGCCCCGGCCCGGGCGAGGGGCGTCGTACGCGACGCCAGTCGCCGCCACAGCGACGGCAGTTGCACCGCCACCATCAGACAGCCGCCCGCCGCGACCCCGACCGCGGCGGAGCGCACGCCCCAGCCGTCGCCGAGGAGGAACATCGCGGCGATGATGCCGGTGTTGTAGGCGACGTAGATCGCCGCGGGCGCGAGGAAACAGCGGTGGGCCCGCAGGGCGGCACTGCAGTACCCGGCGAGCCCGAAGGCCAGCACGCAGGTCGCGGTGATCCGGGTGCAGTCGGCGGCGAGCCGGGGGTCGGGCAGGCCGGGGGCGAGGGCCTGGACCAGGTAGGGGGCGGTGCCGGCGACCAGCGCGGCCACCGCGGCGAGGGCGAGGCACAGCCGGGGCAGGGTGGCGCCGACCAGGGCGCGGACCGGGTCGCCCGGGGCGCCCCGGGCGCGGCGGGCCAGCGCCATGCTGAACGCGGGGATCAGCGCGATCGCCAGCCCGTCCTCGATGAGCAGTGTGGAGGCGAACTCCGGGACGGTCCACGCGACCAGAAAGGCGTCCGTGTCGCTCCCGGCGCCGAACAGCCGCGCCAGCGACTGGTCGCGCACCAGGCCGAGCAGTGAGCCGACGATGGACAGCGACGCCGTGACCAGCGCGGCCCTGGCCAGGAAACTTCCGGAGACCGACGCCGCCGAGGCCGGGTCGGTACGGTCCCCGGCCCTGGTGGCGGCACGCGCCGGGGGCACGGTCGCCGCGTCGTCCGTGTCGGACCCGGGGGACTGCGAGGGCACCACCGTCATCGCGCCAGGGCCTCCTCGGCGGGTTCCGGCACCTCGCTGCGGGGCGCGTCCACACGCGCCTCGCCGGTCAGCGCCCACCAGGCCCCGAGCCCCATGGACACGGCCATCAGCACGGTCGAGGGACCGCCGATGTCTCCGTACACGAAGTCGGTCAGCGTCCAGACCAGCAGCCCGCAGGCGACGAGCCCGCAGTCGAGTCCCGGGCCGCGGGCGCGGACGCGCACCAGACGCCGCGTCCCGCACACCAGCAGCGCCAGCCAGCTCCCGGCGAGCGCGAGCAGCCCGATCAGGCCCTGCTCGCTCAGCACCAGCAGGTACATGTTGTGCGGGGACAGCAACGGCTGCCTCTGGTACTTCATACCCGGGCCGTCGGTCTCGCTGCCCGACGACAGCGCAAGCGTGGCGTGCCCGTCCCGGTACTCGGGGAAGCCCTTCAGCCCGACACCTGTCAGCGGGTGCTGCCGCCAGATGTCCGTGGCGGACGCCCACAGGGTGTACCGGTCGACGACGGACTGGTCGGGGGCGTCGGCGACCTGGGCGATGCTGTCGATCCGCTCCTGCAGAACCGCCGAACCCACACCGAAGCCGCCCACCAGGATCACACCCGCGGCGAACGTGGCCGCCGCCACCTTGAGCGCGCGCCGCAACCCGGTCAGCACCAGCTGCAGGGTGCACGTCAGGACGGTCGCGATCCAGGCTCCGCGGCTGAAGGAGAGCGCGAGCGGCAGCAGCAGCACCAGAGCGCACGCGGCGGCGGCCACCCGCTGCCGTACGGACACCCGGCCCAGCGCGATCCCGACCGCGCACACCACGCCGAGGGCGACCGCCGTCGCCATGCCCATCACGTCGTGCGCCCCGAAGGTGCCGACCGCCCGGATGTTCTCGCCCTGGTAGGAGGCGCCGGTCCGGGTGACGAACTGGTGGACGCCGACGGCCCCCTGACACAGACCCAGCCCCACGAACGACCAGGCCACCAGCCGGAAGCCGGACCGGTCGCGCAGCAGCAGCAGCACGGCCGCCGGAACGAGGACGAAGGTCTGCAGATAGCGTCCCAGGCCGGTGAGCCCGGCCTGGGACGAGAACGCCCCCATGGCGGCGAGCGCGAGCCCCACCACCGGCAGGCCCAGCACCACGGCGGCGGCGGGCGACAACGGGCGCCGCCGTTCGAACAGCAGACGGAACACGCAGTACACCACCACCAGCCCGGAGAGCACGTCGGCGGGCCCCGCGCCGTCCGCCGTCAGCGGCAGCGCCAGCAGGGCGGGTACGGCCATCACGGGCAGGGCCGGCGCCAGGGCGGCGACGCGGCGGGGGAGCGGTGTCAGTGCGAGGCTCACCTCTGTCAGCTCCCCGTGGGACGTACCACCGTGGCCGCGGTGCGCAGCAGGATGCAGACGTCCTGCCACAGGGACCAGTCGTCGATGTAGGCGTTGTCGAACCGGCAGCGGTCCTCGATCGAGGTGTCGCCGCGCAGGCCGTGGATCTGGGCGAGGCCGGTGATGCCGGTCCGCATGCGGTGGCGGACCGAGTAACCGGGGTAGGTCTGGCCGAACTGCGCGACGAAGTAAGGGCGTTCGGGCCGTGGTCCGACCAGGCTCATGTCGCCCCGCAGCACGTTCCACAGCTGGAGCAGTTCGTCGAGCGAGGTGCGCCGCAGCATCCGGCAGAACCAGCGCATCTCGTTCTCGTTCGCCACGCTCCACCGGGTCGCCGACTCGTGCTCGTCGACCGGGCGGTGCGTACGGAACTTCAGCAGCGTGAACGGCTTGCCGTTCCTGCCGATGCGCTCCTGCCGGAACACCACGCCCGGCCCGTCGCTGAGCCGCAGCGCCACGGCGAAGGCCAGCAGCAGCGGGCTGACCAGCACCAGCAGCGTCCCCGACACGAGAATGTCGAGCGCCCGTTTGGCCGCGCTGCCGCGCCGGGCCGGGGACATGTCCAGGCGCCGGCAGGAGAACCCGGCCAGCCGCTCCCGCGTCGCGTACGACGGGGACTCGGCGTCGACCTCCCAGACCACACAGCCCGACTCGGCCAGCGCCCGCAGCAGCGGCTCCTGTTCGGCCCGTACCGAGGGGTGCACGGCCAGCACCGCCCGCACCCCGTTCTGGATGACCGCACGCTCGACCTCCTCAGGGGTCGTCAGCACCGGCAGGCTCTCGGTGCCGTCCGGCTGTTCGGTGACGATCCCCACCGGCCGCACGCCGCACCGCGGATGACGCAGTACGGCGGTGGCCACGCGCTGCGCGGTCACGGCCGGGCCGAGGACGAGTGCGGTGTGCGGGTGGCGCAGCAGCGCGCCGCGCCGCCGAGCGTGCACGGCTCCGCGCAGCACACAGCCGGCCACCGCGTGCAGGGCGAGGCCCGTCAGCACGGTACGCAGGGACAACGCGTGCTCCGGCCGGTACGCCGCCACGAGCGCCGCGAGTGCCAGCCAGGCCACCGCGATGCGGCCGCACACGGCGGGCAGTTCGTCCAGCAGCGCCGGTACCGGCGGCCGTCCGTCGCGCCGGCGCAGCAGCAGCGACATGACGATCAGCAGGGTGACGAGCAGGGGATGGCGCTGGCCATCGGTGAGCGCCGGTGCGCCCGCCAGGGCGGCGACGCCGTCCGCGACGAGCAGCGGGACGGGGGAGGCGGGGCGGGCCGGGCGCCGCGGGGCGGACGACCGGAAACCGGTGGCGGTGCCGCGCGGCGGCATGACCGAGACTGGTGAGGACCCGTGGTCCCGTGGCGGTACGCCGGGGGAGGGCACGGTACGTTCGGCGGTCACGAGTGGATGGACTCCCTGTACTCGGTGGGCTCGACGCGCTGCGTTGTCCGGGTCGCCTCGGCGCCACGTCCGGTGCCGAGCGGCTGACCGTGCTCAGCGCCGGGGGTGGTGGCGGTCCATGGGCCGAGCAGGTCGCGATAGACGTCCGAGACGGCCTCGGCGGTGTACCGCACGTCGTGGGTGGACAGCACGTGCCGGCGTCCCTGGCTGCCGAGCGACTCGCACAGCAGGGGATCGGCCAGCAACTCGGTGACGGCCCGGGCCAGCGCGGCCGGGTCCTCCGGCGGGACCAGGCACCGGGCGGCGAAGGAGGGCGGCAGGCTCTCGCGGGCGCCGTCGACGTCCGTGACCACCACGGGCCGCCCGCAGGCCATCGCCTCCAGTGGCGCCAGGGCCATGCCCTCCCAGCGGGACGGCAGGACGACGAGATCGGCGGCCTGGTACCAGGGGGAGGCGTCGGCGACGGCTCCCGCGAACACCACGGACGGCGGGGCGCCTTCGCGAAGCCGGTCGTGGTCCGGCCCGTCGCCGACCAGGACGAGGCGGGCGTCGGGCACCTGCTGCACGACGGCTTCCCAGGCCCGCAGCAGGACATCCTGCCCCTTCTGCCGGCACAGCCGCCCCACGCACACGGCGAGCGGTGCGGCCGGGTGGATGCCGGCGAGCGGTGCGAGCCCGGCCCGCACGGCGCCCGCGGCGGCCGGGTGGAAGCGCTCGGGGTCGATGCCGTTGGGCACGACGGTCCACCGGCCGGTGATCCTGGCACCCATGCCGGTGGCGCGTTCCGCCTCGCTCACACACACCACGCGTGAGGCCCAACGTGCCCCCCAGCGTTCCCACATGAGCGCCAGGGCCGCGGTGCCGCCGCTGACCGCCTCGAACGACCATGCGTGCGGCTGGAAGACGGTCGGAATCCGCCCGCGTACCGCGAGCCGTCCGGCGAGCCCGGCCTTCGCGCTGTGCGCGTGCACCAGATCGGGACGCACCTCGTCGATCACCCGTGCCAGATGCCGTACCTCCCGGACGAGCGACGTACCCGGCGACCGCGTCGCGTGCCAGTGCCGTACGCGCGCGCCGAGCGTCCGCAGCTTCGTGGTCAGCGCGCTGTCGGGGCAGGCCACGGTGACGTCCAGGCCGTCCGACAGCTGTGCCCGGACCAGGTCCGTCACGACGCGCGCGACGCCGCCGTCCACCGGTTGGGTGAGGTGCAGGACTCTGGGGAGAGGGTCGGTGGATGACAGGTGCATGTGGGCGGATTCCTCGCTCGCTAAGGTGTTCGGGGCGGGCGGCGACAACGTCACCGCCGTGCGTCGACGGCGACGAAGAGCACGCCGGCCCACGCCGCGTCCTGCTGGGAGTGGAGCCGGAAGGTCGCCTGGTCACCGGCGTGCGGCAGGCCTCCGAGATCGAACACGTCGGAGTCGTAGCCGAGGTTGTTGGCGTAGGCGGGCACACGTGCCGCATCCGCCCCGGGCTCACTGATGGTGGAATTGAGGACGTCGTACTGGGGGTTGGCGGCGTTGGTGAGGGCGGACTCGGACTGGCCGGTCGTCACGGTGAGCGAGTCGCCGGTGGTTCCGCGGTCGCCGTTGTACGTCACCAGGCCCGCACGGCCCCACGCGTCCGCGGCGAAACCCATATCGGTCACACGGATCTCCGGTGCCGTACCGGACCTCAGCGGGGTGAAGCCGTCCCAGAGCGCGAGGTGACGCAGTGGCTCCGACGCGTTCTCGTAGGCCACCACCAGCGTCCAGCCGCCCCACGCTCCGGCCGCCGATCGGCCCATGGCGATGTTGATCTGCGCCACGGTGTACAGGCCCGGCCCGCCCTCTCGCACGAGCCCTGTCACGTCGGCCGAGGCCTGGAAGGCGTCCATGCCGTCCGCCACGCGGTGTCCGACCGTCGTGTCCGCGACCAACTCCTTGTACTCTCCGCCGGGTTCGGCGATCAGCACGCGCTCGTTGTCCTGCGGCGGCTTCTGCTCGCCCACGCGCAGGTTGCCGCCCCAGTAGAGGCGCGCGTACGTCACCCGGGAGCCGCTGGGGAGGCGGACCTCCGCGCGGGAGGAGTTGTAGGTGTTGGGGTCGCGGTCGACATCGACGTAGAACATGTCGAAGTCGCCGTTCACGCCGGACCCTCCTGCCTGGGTGTCCGTGCACGAAGGCCCCTCGGCCGTGCGGCAGGTGATCGATGTGTTGGCCGCGCGCACGATGCCGCCGTGCTGCAGTGCGCGGTACCGCTCGGTGAAGGTGAGGCTCTCGGCCTCCGGTGCGGGCGCGGCGGCCGGCGCGGCGGCCGGGGAACTGCCGGCTGCCCACATGGCGGCAAGGGCCAGGACGCCCACGGTCGCGCGACGCAACACGGGGCCCAGAGAATGGCGCATGACCGGTCGTTGCCCTTTCGGAACAGGTGGCCGTGGCGGCAGCGCCACGAGTGCGATGTGTCCGCGCTGAGGAGTGCGTCGGGCGGTTCGCAACTCTAGTCAACAATCGGACATAGTCGAAGAAATTCGGTGAAGTCTGACAAGTGTGTCGGAATCGTGAAACTACAGGACTTTGCCGGTTCCGGCCGTCGCCCCCGACGCCGGTCAGCGCATCCACTCGAGCCGGGCCGGTGCCTTACTCCGGGAGGGGCCGAGGAGGGGGCGTCCTGACACACCGTCTGATCAGGGTGGGCGCGGCGAATGGGGGAATTGTTAAATCCCGAAAAGCGTATGAGCGGTTGCGGGAAGGCGCGGGCGCTTTCACGGTGGGCTCAAGATCCAACGCCGTCGAAAGGAATTTCCATGAGTGCTCTGCCCGCACGGCGCATCGCGTCCAGCGCCCTGTGCGCCGCCCTTCTGGTCGGGATCACCGGCCCCGTCGCCATGGCGGCCGACTCGGCCCGCGGGCACGCTCATGTGGCGCCCGACGCCCGGCTTCCCGGCGCGGACATGCGTCTCGCGCAGATCGCGACACTCAACTGGGGTGAGCTCACCCCCGTCGCCGACCTGCTGAACGCCGCGCTCCGCAGCAACGGCCGACTGCCCGCGGCCGAGGCCACGAAGCTGGGAGCCGAAGCCAAGGCCGCCCTGGCCGAGGCGGCCGCCAAGGGTGTGGCAGCCCCGGCCGCGCCCACGGTCTCGACCGTGCCGACCGGCGTGCTGCTGTCGACTCCCCTCCTGCTCACCGCCCAACCGAGGGTGGCGCCCGAGCGGCGCGCCGCCGACCCCGTGAGCGACTTGCTGGACGCCGTGCTCGAGGCCGTCGACGGCCTTCTGGGGGCGGTCACCTCGGGTGTGGGCGACGTACTTCCCACGGTGGACGACCTGCTGACCGGGGTGGACGACCTCCTCGACGCACTGCTCGGAGGCGACCTGTTGCTGAAGGACACGTCCGACACGTCGACGTCGTCCAGCACCTCTTCGACACCGGCGCAGGAGCCTGCAGCGGTGACCGTCACACTCCCGGAGATCACGCTGCCCAAGCCGGTGCTGCCGCCGGCTTCATGAGCGTCGTAGCCGTACGGCTCTCGCCCGTCCAGTCGTGGTGCCGGCCCCGTGGTGCCGGCACCACGACTGTTGTGCTTCCCGTCCGTCTCCGCCTTTGCTTCCGGTTCCTCCCGGGGCCCGGTCCTTAAATAGCTCTCATATGAGGTATTGGCAATCTTCGGTATCTCGGTTTCCGCCCAGGCCAGGGCTCGTTAGGCACGGCGACAGAATCCCCTCCGGCGACGTGCGTTGCCGAAGAAAGGAACACGATGAAGTCTCTGAAGGCTGCCGCCGTCTTTGCCGGGTCCTTGATCGCCGCTGGTTCCGCCTCACCGGCGTTCGCCCAGGACGCGATGGTCGCCCCGAGCGCGCCGGCCGCTCAGAGCGTCCCGGACGTGCAGGCCGCGCCGGTCGCCCAGAGTGCTCCGGTTGCTCAGAGCGCTCCCGCTGTGCAGTCTGCTCCCGCTGTTCAGAGTGCCCCGGCTCCGCAGTCGGCTCCGGCTCCGCAGTCGGCTCCGGCTCCCCAGTGGGCCCCGGCTCCGCAGTCGGCTCCAGTTCCCCAGCCGGCTCCGGCTCCGCAGTCGGCTCCGGCTCCGCAGTCGGCTCCGGCTCCGCAGTCGGCTCCGGCTCCGCAGTCGGCTCCGGCTGCCGAGAGCCCTCGCGAGCTGGCTGTCACCGACATCACGGGCGGCGTGAGCACCAGGATCCCCGTCGTTCAGGGCAGGGAGTCGCTCGTCCCCTTGGCGCAGTCCACTGTGGAGGGTGCCAAGCCGGCGCACGGCAACCTGTGGTTCTAGGCTGGGGCGAAGCTGTAAGGAGGGCCGGCCCGCGGAAGTCCGCGGACCGGCCCTCCTTGTGTCCGGCCGGTGACGCGGCCCGCTCTGTGCGCCGCGACCGTGTGCGGCCACCGGCGATCACTTGCTTGGCCGCGCGACGGTGACCGCGCGGGACGTCCGGCGGTTACGGCTGCGACACCGGAACCGGACGAGGAGTGGACCATGGTCGTCAGCATCGGCGGAGGACCGGAGGGTGAGGAGGCGCCGGGCTCGGCGCAGCCCGCCCCGGCGGGCAGCACACGGCGGGACGTGACGCGCCGTCTGCCCGTCTGCGCCCTCGCCGCGGTCCTGGCGGCACCGGTGGCCGCCGTCATCCGGCCTCGGCGCCCCGGCTCCGGGAACGTCCCGGACGCCACCGTCTTCGCCGAGACGTACCACGGCCGCCGCATCCGCGCGGTGTGTACCCCACGGCGCGGCCCCGGAGAGCAGGACCGGTGGCACGTAACCGTGGACGACCGCCCTCTGCATCTGATGCGCCGGGCCGACGGCACCTGGCTGAGCATGGTCGACCACTACTGCTCGTACCGGTCACCGATCGAGGCCGCCCGCGCCGCCGTCGACGAACTCGGCCCCGGTGAAGGGCTGCGCGTCCTGGATCCGGGGCCGGCAGGCGCGGGGCACATGCACGCAGGGGATCGTCATGGCGTACACGCGTAGGGACGCCGCCACGCTCACCAGGGCCGAGAAGCGGCGGTTCGTCAAAGCGCTGCTCGAGGTCAAACGGCGAGGCGAGTACGACGAGTTCGTGCGGATGCACATCGAGTACTTCTCCTCCGACGGCGAGCAGGGACTGCGCGCCGCCCACATGGCACCCTCCTTCCTGCCGTGGCACCGGCGGTTCCTGCTCGAGCTGGAGCGCGCGCTGCGCCGGGTGGACTCCTCGGTGACGGTGCCGTACTGGGACTGGACGCGCGACCGCACCACCACCTCCGCGCCCTGGACGGCGGACCTCCTCGGCGGTAACGGGCGCCGCTTTGACCACCAGGTGATGACCGGTCCCTTCGCCTATCGGGAGGGCCACTGGGCCATCAAGGTGAACGTGACCGACAAGGTGTTCCTCACCCGGGACCTCGGACACCCCCGCGACCCGATCGCCCTGCCCACGAAGAGCGAGCTGGAGTGGGCACTGAAGGACCCCGTCTACGACGTGGCGCCCTGGGATTCGACGGTCACACGGGGTTTCCGCAACAAGGTGGAGGGCTGGGGCACCGGCCCGGGCGACACTCCTTGGCACAACCACAACCGCGTGCACGGCTGGGTCGGCGGGGCCATGCTCGGTGCGGCCTCCGTCAACGACCCCGTGTTCTGGCTGCACCACGCCTTCATCGACCTGCAGTGGTACCGCTGGCAGCGCCGGCACCGCGGTGTCCGCTACCTCCCCGCGGCGCCGCCGCGCCCGGGCGACGCGCAGCACGGCCGGATCGTGGCACGGCACCAGAGCCTGCCGCCGTGGGGCGTGACGCCGGACGAACTGGAGGACGTCAGCCGGATCTACCGATACGCGTGAGGTGACGCGGGCTGACGGGGGAGAGCCCCGGCGTTCAGGACACCGGGGCTCTCGGGGGGAGGACACCACACGTCAGTGACGGTGGCCGCTCTTCGTGCTGCTCTTCTTGCTGTTCTTCTTGTCGTCGTCCTTCTTGTCCTCGCCGTTCTTGCAGACGTTGTCGTGCGCCGAGTTGAGCAGGCCGAAGATGCTGACGGTGTTGCCGCACACGTTGATCGGTGCGTGGATCGGCACCTGAACCACGTTGCCGGACAGGACGCCGGACGAGCCGATGGCCGCGGCCTTGGCGCCGGCGTCGGCCGCAGCGAGACCTGCCCCGCTGAGCACCACGGCGCCCGTGCCGAGAGCGACAGCGCCAACCTTCGCGATGCGAGACATCACGTTCTCCTTAGTGACTTGGAATGGTGCGGCAGCGGTACGCGCGGCCGCACTGCCCGTTCAACGCGACGGCCGGGGACCGGTCACGGCCGCCCCAACGATGGTTTTTTCATGAAAGTTGCGCTTGTGCGCGTTTTGTCGAGGAAAGGGGGCAAAAAATGGTCTACCGTCACGACTGTAAGTGACCGATCCCTCACGGATCGTGTCAACTCAAGAAACGGAGAAGTAATGCGCAAGTACCAGAAGGCCGCGGTCGTCGCGGCCATGCTCGGCAGCGTCAGCTTCCTCGGTGCTGGCGTCAGCCAGGCCTACGGTGGGGACAAGCCGAACGTGGACATCGACAGCGTCCAGAGCAACACCTGTGGCAACGAGAGCCAGTCGGGCGTTCTGAACATCGGCCGCGCCAACGTCCAGGTCCTGGACATCCTGGCGAACCAGCCGGTCGACCAGAGCACCTCGGTGCCCTGCACCAACGCCTTCGGCATCGGCAAGTAACGGTCGCTGACCAGGTGATCTGAGCGGGCCTCGGCGTCCGGACCATGTGTCCGGGCGCGGGGCTCGCTCGTCGTTGTGCGGGTCCACCGCTCGTCGGTGTCGCGGCGGGACCCCGGCGACATTCCGAGAAAATTGCGCGACTCGGCGTTTCGGCTGTCAAAAGCCGCGAACCTCTCCTAAGTTGAACACTGTCGGTAGGCGGTTCATAACGGACCGTGTGCGACGCAAGAAACGGAGAGGTAATGCGCAAGTTCCAGAAGGCCGCGGTCGTCATGGCCGCGCTCGGCACCGTCACCTTCCTCGGCGCCGGCGTCAGCCAGGCCGGCGACGGCTCGCTCGAGGTGGACAGCACGCAGTCCAACGCGTGCGGCAACGAGAGCCAGTCGGGCGTCCTCAACATCGGCCGCATCAACGTCCAGGTCCTGGACATCCTGGCGAACCAGCCCGTTGACCAGAGCAAGTCGGTGTCCTGCACCAACGCCTTCGCTCTCGGTGGCGGTCGCTGAACAAGTGATCCGGGCGGGCCTCGAGACTCGAACGACGTTTCGGGGCCCGGGGCCCGCCCCTCGCGTTTGCCGATGCAAGTTCTCGAAGGTCCCCGTCGTCCACCCGGGGAACCGACGTAAAGGAGTATGGACATGCCGAATGCAAAGAGGATCGCAGTCGTAGCGGGAGTTCTGTGGGGCGTCGCTCTCCTCGGAGCCGGGGCCGGCCAGGCCTTCGCCCTAGACGGCTCCGGCGGGTCCAGTGGCTCCGGCAAGTGCGTCGATGACGGCAAGGGGAACGTTCGCTGCGTCCACGAGGCCGTGTACCGCGACGGAAAGGGCAACATCCACGTCGTCGCGAGCCAGGCGCAGAGCTGTTCGAGTGAGGGCTGCAGCAGCAGTGTCGTCATCGGTGGCAAGGAGTCCTGACGTCCGGGGCAGCCGAGGCGCCATTGTTCACGTCGGCACCTGTCGCGTAAGTCCACCCGACGGACAGGAATGGCCGGGACCCGATACGGGTCCCGGCCATTTGCGTGTGTCCGGGTGTCCGGGTCCGCCGCCGCTCTGCCATTCTGCCGCTCTGCCCGTTCTGCCGCTCTGCCGCTCGCGTGCGGCGCCCGGCAGGCGGGTCGGAGCGGCCCCGTCAGGGCAGGCGTCGAACGGGCGCGCCCGCGAGGAACGCACGGATGTCCTCCACCGCCTGGCCGTAGTACGTCGTGTAGTTGGCCTGCGAGACGTAACCGAGATGCGGGGTGGCGAGGAGACGGGGCGCGGTACGCATCGGGTGGTCGGCGGGCAGGGGCTCGATGTCGAAGACGTCGACACCGGCGCCGGCGATCCGGCCCTCGTGCAGGGCGGCGAGAAGGGCCTCCTGGTCGACGATGGCCGCACGCGAGGTGTTGATCAGATACGCGGTCGGCTTGAGCAGGGCGAGTTCGCCGGGACCGAGCAGTCCGCGGCTGCGGTCGCTCAGCGCGAGGTGGACCGAGACGAAGTCGCTGCTCACGAGGAGGTCCTCCAGGGAGGGGGCGAGCTCGACGCCGATCTCGGCGGTGCGCTCCTCGGTGAGGTTCTGACTCCAGGCGCTGACGCGCATGCCGAAGGCGAGGCCGATCCGGGCCACCCGGCTGCCGATCTTCCCGAGCCCGAGAAGCCCGAGGCGGCGACCATGCAGATCGGCGCCGACGGTGGACTGCCAGGGGCCGCCGGAGCGCAGGGAGTTGCTCTCCTCGACGAGTCCGCGGGCCAGACCGAGCAGCAGGGCCCAGGTCAGCTCCACGGGCGGGGTGGAGGAACTGGACGTGCCGCACACGGTGACGCCGTGCTCCTCGGCGGCCGCGTAGTCGATGACCGAGTTGCGCATGCCTGAGGCGACGAGCAGTTTCAGCCGCGGCAGGCGAGCGATCAGCGACCCGGGGAAGGGCACGCGCTCCCGCAGCGTCACCACGATGTCGAAGTCGGCCAGGGCCGCGGCCAGCGCGTCCTCGCCGTCCAGGTGGGTGTCGAAGGAGACGACCTCCACCTCGTCGGCAACCGGCGACCAGTCGACGACCTCGGTCGCCACCCTCTGAAAGTCGTCCAGCACAGCACAGCGCAGCCGCACGTCACACCTCTTCCCAGGCCCTTTTCCTAGGCCCTTGATGGTTCCCGGACCATGATCGGGCCTGAGCCGGGGTGCGGGAAGCGGGGTGAGACGGCGGGGTGCGGTGG
>NZ_MUKA01000500.1 GCF_002150735.1 Streptomyces africanus | reverse complement strand
CGCCGACTCCGACCCCGACGCCTCCGTCCCGCCCCGCGAGGACCGCTTCCCGTTCGCCGAGGAACTCGCCCGTACGGGAACCGGCGGCCAGGTCGCCGCGGCCGCCGCGGTGATGCTGCTCGCCGGGGGCGGGGCACTGCTCCTCGTGCGCCGGCGCCGCTGAGCCGCCGAGCCGCCGGGCAGAACCGTCCCGTCTGTCGGGATGCCGTATGCGGGCCATTCCCCAAGATCCCGCCACTGTTTAGGCTGGGGGCTGCCTGGCCCCAAGGCGCACGCTGGCACGCGTACGGCAGGAGATCCCGCACATGGCAGACCGCAAGCCCATCGAGTCGTGGCTCACCGACATGGACGGTGTGCTCATCCACGAGGGCGTACCGATCCCCGGCGCCGACGCCTTCCTCAAGAAGCTGCGCGAGTCCGGGAAGCCCTTCCTGGTCCTCACCAACAACTCGATGTACACCCCGCGCGACCTGCACGCCCGGCTGCGCCGCATGGGCCTGGACGTGCCGATCGAGTCCATCTGGACCTCGGCCCTGGCCACCGCCCAGTTCCTGGACGACCAGCGGCCGGGCGGGTCGGCGTACGTCATCGGCGAGGCGGGCCTGACCACCGCGCTGCACGACATCGGCTACATCCTGACCGACCACGAGCCGGACTACGTCGTCCTCGGCGAGACCCGTACGTACTCCTTCGAGGCCATGACGAAGGCGGTACGGCTCATCCTCGGCGGTGCCCGTTTCATCTGCACCAACCCCGACGAGACGGGCCCGTCCACCGAGGGTCCGCTGCCCGCGACCGGCGCGGTGGCCGCGCTGATCACCCAGGCGACCGGCAAGAAGCCGTACTTCGCGGGCAAGCCGAACCCGCTGATGATGCGGACGGGGCTGAACGCCATCGGGGCGCACTCCGAGTCCAGCGCGATGATCGGCGACCGCATGGACACGGACGTGCTGGCGGGCATGGAGGCCGGGATGCAGACGTTCCTGGTGCTCACCGGCCTGACGCGGCCCGACCAGGTCGAGGGCTTCCCGTACCGGCCGTCGCAGGTCGTGGACTCCATCGCGGACCTCGTCGACCGGGTCTGAGCCCGGGAGGCAGCGGGCCGGGCTCAAACCCGTCGCCACCCGTATGGAGCAGTCGCCGCGTCCCTGAGGATGCGGTGGCCCACCGTGCGGGGGAGGCTCCAGGCGTCTGGAGGTTCACGATGGGTTCCCTGAGAGTCACTGTCTGTACGAGCGTCCTGGTCGCGGCCGCCCTCACCCCGGCGGCGTACGCGGCGGATGCAGGGGGCGTCTCGGTGATCCCGGCGGCCCCCGCGCCCGGCAGTGACGTCACGCTCCGCGTGACCGGCTGTGCGGGGAGAACGGCCGTCGCCCGCTCGGCGGCGTTCGTCGCGGACGCGCGGCTCACCGTCACCGACGGTGGACTCGTCGGCGAGAGCCGCGTCCGTTCCACGCTCCACGCGGGGACGTACGCCGTGAAGGTCACCTGCGGGGACGCCGAACGGACCGGTACGTTCACCGTCCGGGAGGGTGAGGGACGGCGGCGCTCGGCGTCCGGGACGGACGAGCCTTCGTCCGTCTCCGGCTCCGGGACCGGCGGTCGGCCGCCCGCCCCCGGGACGATCGCGCAACGGCCCGCCCCCGGGGCGATCGGGCAGCCCCCCGGGACTGGCGGCCGGCCTACGGTGCCGGGTGCGGGGGGCCGGCCCCCCGTCCCCGAGGGCGGTGGGCAGTCGTCCGCGCCCGGCGAAGACGGGCAGCGGTCCACGCCCGGGGGCGACGAGCAGCAGTCCGTCCCCCGGCGGCCGGGCCCGCACGCCTCGCCCGTCGCCCCGGTTCAGGCGGGCGGTGGCGGCGCGGCGGACCTGGTCGCCGCCGAGGACCGCGGGGCCGGTCCGGGGACGGCGCAGGGGGTGACCGGCCTGGTGCTCGCGGGCGTCGCCGCGGTGGTCGTCGCGCTGGGCGGTGTCCGCCGGAGCCGTGGAACGGGCTGACCATGTCCGAACAGGATCGGGAACAGGAACGCGTCAAGGGCCGCTCCTCCGGCACCGGCCGCCTGCTGGCCGGCGTGACCTGGGTGGTGCTGCTGCTGGGGCTGTGGCTGTGGGGCCGCGAGGTGACCGACGTGCGGCACGGCATCTCCGCCCCCACCACGGGCGACATGGCGGCGGCCGGCCGGCCCCCGG
>NZ_MUKA01000499.1 GCF_002150735.1 Streptomyces africanus | reverse complement strand
GTCCCCGCTGGAGCCCCCTTGTCCTCGCCGGCCGAACGTCCCCCGGGCGCCGACCACTCCTCCCCCGCCGCGTCTGCCCCGTCCCTGACGGAGGTCGAGACCCACGGTGTCGACCGCATCCCCGACGCCGAGCGCACCGCCACCCCGCTGGACCTGTTCCGGCTCGCCTTCGGCGGCGCCAACACCTTCTCCACCTGCGTCCTCGGCGCCTTCCCGATCCTGTTCGGCCTCTCCTTCCTGCAGGGCCTCGCGGCGACGCTCCTCGGGGTCGTCGCGGGCGCACTGATCCTGTGCCCGATGGCGGTGTTCGGCCCGGTCAACGGCACCAACAACGCCGTGTCGTCGTCCGCGCACCTGGGTGTGCACGGCCGTGTGGTCGGCTCCTTCCTGTCCCTGCTGACGGCCGTGGCGTTCTTCTCCCTCTCCGTGTGGAGCTCCGGCGACGCCCTGGTCGGCGGCGCCCACCGGCTCGTCGGCCTCGGCCGGAGCGGCCTGTCCTACGCCGTCGCGTACGCGTTGTTCGCGGTGCTGGTCCTGTGGGTGTGCGTCTACGGCTTCCGGTTCATGCTGTTCGTCAACAAGATCGCGGTGACCTCGGCGAGCGCGCTGTTCCTGCTCGGCATCGTGGCGTTCGCGGGGGACTTCGACCCCTCGTACGCGGGCGTCTTCACCGACTCGGCGGACGCGGCGACGACGGCCCTGTTCTGGCCGTCGTTCATCGGGGCGGCACTGATCGTGCTGTCGAACCCGGTCTCGTTCGGGGCGTTCCTCGGCGACTGGTCGCGCTACATCCCGGCGAGCACCTCGCGCCGGAAGGTGATGGGCGCCGCGTTCCTGTCACAGCTCGCGACGCTGCTGCCGTTCCTGTTCGGCCTGACGACGGCGAGCATCATCGCGGACAAGGCGCCGCAGTACGTCGATCCGGCGGCCCCCGACTTCGTGGGCGGACTGCTCGCGATCTCACCGGGCTGGTTCTTCCTGCCGGTGTGCCTGCTCGCGCTGATCGGCGGCATGGCGACGGGCACGACGGCGCTGTACGGGACCGGGCTCGACTTCTCGTCGGTGTTCCCGAGGCTGTCCCGGGTCCAGGCGACGCTGCTGGTCGGCGCGTTGTCGATCGGATTCGTCTTCGCGGGCCGGTTCGGGCTCGACCTCGTGCGGTCCATCTCCACCTTCGCCACGGTGATCATCACCTGCACCACACCGTGGATGGTCGTGATGATGCTGGGCTACTGGACGCGGCGCGGCTGGTACGACCCGGAGGCGCTCCAGGTCTTCAACCGCCGTCAGCGCGGCGGCCGTTACTGGTTCGCGCACGGCTGGAACTGGCGGGGCATGACCGCCTGGTGGGTGGCGGCGCTGCTCGGCGTGCTCTTCACCCACATGCCCGGACAGTTCGTCGGGCCGCTCGGCGACCTCGCGAACGGCGTCGACATCGGACTGCCCGTGTCGCTGGTCGTGGCGGCGGTGCTGTTCCTGACGCTGCTGTGGCTGTTCCCCGAACCCCGGGCGGTGTACGGGCCCGAGGGCGCGCGGCTGGCCAGGACCGTCGATGTGCCGGTGCCGCCGATCACCGGGCCCGGTGCCGAGGGGGCGTTGTCAGACCCTTCGGCTACGTTGCCGGCATGACCGACTTCGTACTGGTGGCGGGGGCGTGGCTCGGGGCGTGGGCGTGGGACGAGGTGACCGCGGAGCTGCGCGGCGCCGGGCATGACGTCCATCCGCTGACGCTGTCGGGGCTCGCCGAGAAGCAGGGCGTACCGGGCGGGCTGGAGACGCACGTGCGGGACATCGTCGGCGAGGTGGAGCGCCTCGGCCTGCGCGATGTCGTCCTCGTGGGGCACAGCTACGCGGGCATACCGGTGGGGCAGGCCGCCGAGCGGATCGGGGACCGGCTGCGGCGCGTGGTGTTCGTCGACGCGAACGTGCCGGTGGACGGGAAGTCGTTCCTGTCGGGCTGGCCGAGCGATCACGTACGGCAGTCGATCGCCGAGCACGACGGGTTCTGGCCGCCGCTCGACGCGTCGGACTGCGCGGGGCAGGGACTGACGGACGAGCAGATCGCGCGGTTCCTCGGCGGTTCGACGCCGCATCCGGGCCCCGCACTCACCGAACCGGCCGTGCTCACCCGTCCCTTGGACGAGCTCCCGGCGACGTATGTGAAGTGCCTCCTGGACGGTGACGAGCCGATGCCGGCGGTGGCCGAGCTGCTCAAGAGCGACAGCTGGGAGCTGGTGGAGCTGGACACCGGCCACTGGCCGATGTTCTCGCAGCCGCAGGCACTCGCCCGCCTCCTGGGCGCGGCGGGGGCCCGCCCCTGATCCGCCGCCGCGCATACCGCTCGGTATCGTCTGCCGTGGAGCACGGTCTCGACGAGGAGACGACGAGAGGCGGCTGCGTACGGTGGGCAAGCACTGGGCGGACTTCCAGTACGAGATCTATCTGAACGGGATGACGGGTGCCGTACCGCGGCTGCCCACCGATCTGACCCGGCTGGAGGAGCTGACCGAGCAGCGGCTCGGGCCCGGTCCGGTCGGCTATGTGGCGGGCAGCGCGGGCACCGGCTCCACGGCCCGCGCCAACCGGGCGGCCCTGGAGCGTCGCCGGATCGTGCCGCGCATGCTGCGGGACGTGCACGAACGGGACCTGTCGGTCGAGGTGCTGGGGCGTGCCCTGCCGGCCCCGCTGGCGCTGGCCCCGGTCGGCGTGCTGTCGATCATGCACCCGGACGCCGAGTCCGCCGCGGCCCGGGCCGCCGCCGCGCAGGGCGTGCCCTTCGTCCTGTCGTCCGCGTCGAGCACGCCCATGGAGCAGGTCGCCGAGGCGATGGGCGACGCCGAGCGGTGGTTCCAGCTGTACTGGCCCAGGGACCCGGAGGTCGCCCGCAGTTTCCTGAACCGGGCCAAGGCGGCCGGGTTCAGCGTCCTCGTCGTCACCCTGGACACACCGCTGCTGGCGTGGCGGCCGCGCGATCTCGACCAGGCGTATCTGCCGTTCCTGCACGGCGTCGGCACGGCCAACTACTTCTCGGACCCGGCCTTCCAGGCGGGTCTGGCCAAACCGGTCCAGGAGGATCCGAACGCGGCCGTGACGCACTTCGTCGGGATGTTCGCCGACCCGGCGAAGACCTGGCCTGACCTGGCGTTCCTGCGGGAGAACTGGGACGGCCCGATCGTCCTCAAGGGCGTCCTGCACCCCGACGACGCCCGGCAGGCCGAGGCGGCGGGAATGGACGGCGTCGTCGTCTCCAACCACGGCGGGCGCCAGGTGGCCGGGTCCGTCGCGGCGGCCGACGCGCTGCCCCGCGTCGCGGAGGCCGTCGGGGACCGGCTCACCGTCCTCTTCGACAGCGGCGTCCGCTCGGGCGACGACATCTTCAAGGCACTCGCCCTCGGCGCCCGCGCCGTCCTGGTCGGCCGCCCGTACGTCTACGGTCTGGGCCTCGACGGCCGATCGGGCGTCGAACACGTCATCCGCTGCCTGCTGGCCGAACTCGACCTGACCCTCGCCCTGTCGGGCCATGCCACGCCGGGCACGATCGGTCCGGCCGACCTCATCGAGGACCCGGCCTGACCGGCGGGGCCGCGCGACACGTGCGCCGCGCGGCCCCGCTGGGCGCCTGGGCCCGTGGTCACGCCGTGCGGCCGTCGGGCAGGATCACCTGCCGGGCCGTCGGGCCCTTCTGCTCCTCGATCGACAGGGAGCCCGCCGTCGTCGGCACGGGCTCGGCCTGCCAGCGCTGTTCGTCGGAGCGGTCGCGGACCTTGACGACGATGTCGGCCCCGGCGTCGTCGTTGGTGGCGGCGAGGGCGAGCTGCTCGTCCCAGCGGGGCAGCAACTGCCCCTGCACGGTGAGGTCGTAGCGCACATCGTCGGCCCGCTCGGCGTCCTCCTCGGCGCAGGTGCCGAGGACGACGACGCCGGCGTCCTTGTGCGAGTCCAGGCACAGGCCCGGATCGGCCACGCTGCGCAGCAGTCCGTCGTTCTCGTACGTCCACTGCTGGGTCCATACCGCCGAGCACTCCGCCAGCTCGGTCCCCGAGCCCTCCTTCGGCAGGTCCCGGACGTCGAGGCACAGGTCGGCGCCGGCGTTGCGCAGCCGTGTCACGCCCGGTGCCGTGGGCAGCCCGGCCGTGTCGGGCGGGGTCACGGACCCGGCGCCGTTGCCGCCGGCGGCGCTGTTGGAGCCGGCCGGGTCGGCCTGGCCGCCGTCGTAGGAGGACGCGCTGATGATGAGCACGGTCGCGAGCACCCCGGCCGACACGGCGCCGACGCCCGAGAGCAGCGCCCGTGAGGAGCGCAGCGCGTCCGGGATGCGCACGCCCTGAACCCGGCGGACCCGCACGGGGATCCGGGACAGCAGGCGGTGGCGTCCGCCCCCGGGCCGCCCGTCGCCGCGCCGGCCCGCGCGGGAGCCCCGCGTGCCGTGCGAGGACCGGCCCGGGCGGGAGTCCAGGTAGCGGCGGGCGCCCCAGCCGAGGACCGCTTCGGCGATCAGCGGGCCAAGACCGCCCTCGAAATGGCTCAGCTGTTCGGCCGCGTTGCGGCAGTAACGGCACTCCGCCAGATGGTCCTGGACGTCGGGCAGCAGTGCGCCGCCCCGGCGGATCGGCACGTCGAGGAGGCGGTTGTAGAAGCGGCAATCCTGGGTCGGCGCGAGTTCACGATGAGCATGTACACAACCCTCACGGAATGTGTCACGCGCTTGTTCGAGTGCGGCCGACGCCAGGTCCGTATCCATGCCCAGCAGACCGGCCGGGACGCTTAAAGGATCGGCCTCGACCTCGACGTGCC
>NZ_MUKA01000066.1 GCF_002150735.1 Streptomyces africanus | reverse complement strand
ACATCGAACCGCAGGTCGCCGAGATCAAGGGCGAACCCGTCGTGGGCTTCGGATCGCCGCCCTCCGAGACGCCCGACGGCGACCGGCTCACCATGGACCTCGGGATCCCGACCCCGCCCAGCCCCTACGAACCGGCCCCGGAACCACCCCGCGAACCCTTCCGCTTCCGTACCTCCGTCGCCCGCCCGGGTGACACGCTCCTCGTGTGCAGCGCCGGCCTCGCCGAGCCGCTGCGCGGCGAACCCGAACTGGGGGAGTACCTCGCCGAGCGGTGGTCCCGCCCCGAGCCGCCCGGCCTCGCCGCGTTCCTCGCGGATTCCCAAGTACGGGTCAAGGGGTACGCGGACGACCGTACGGCCGCGGCCGTGTGGGAGGCGTGAGGACGTCTCCTGTGACTTGATGGAACCCGGAGGGATCCCAGGAGACCGAAGGGGCAGACGAGAGACATGGCCAAACAGAACGTCGCGGAACAGTTCGTCGACATCCTGACCCGAGCCGGAGTCAAACGCCTCTACGGAGTCGTCGGCGACAGCCTCAACCCGGTCGTCGACGCCGTCCGCCGCAACTCCGCCATCGACTGGATCCACGTCCGGCACGAGGAGACCGCCGCCTTCGCCGCCGGGGCGGAAGCCCAGATCACCGGCAAGCTCGCCGCCTGCGCCGGCTCCTGCGGTCCCGGCAACCTCCATCTCATCAACGGTCTCTACGACGCCCACCGCTCCATGGCCCCGGTCCTCGCCCTCGCCTCGCACATCCCGTCCAGCGAGATCGGCCTCGGCTACTTCCAGGAGACCCACCCCGACCGGCTGTTCGCCGAGTGCAGCCACTACAGCGAGCTGATCTCCAGTCCGAAGCAGATGCCGCGGCTGCTCCAGACCGCCATCCAGAACGCCGTCGGCCGCTCCGGCGTCAGCGTCGTCTCCCTGCCCGGCGACATCGCCGCCGAGCCCGCCCCGGAGCAGGCCGCCGAGACCGCCCTCGTCACCGCCCGGCCGACCGTCCGGCCCGGCGACGCCGAGATCGACCGGCTCGTCGAGATGATCGACGACGCCGACAAGGTCACCCTGTTCTGCGGCAGCGGCACGGCCGGTGCGCACGCCGAGGTCATGGAGTTCGCCGGGAAGATCAAGTCCCCGGTGGGGCATGCGCTGCGCGGCAAGGAATGGATTCAGTACGACAACCCGTTCGACGTCGGGATGAGCGGGCTGCTCGGGTACGGCGCCGCCTACGAGGCCACCCACGAGTGCGACCTGCTGATCCTGCTCGGCACGGACTTCCCGTACAACGCGTTCCTCCCCGACGACGTGAAGATCGCCCAGGTCGACGTCCGGCCCGAACACCTCGGCCGCCGCTCGAAACTGGACCTCGCGGTGTGGGGCGACGTACGGGAGACGCTGCGCTGCCTCATCCCGCGGGTGCGGGAGAAGACCAACCGCCGCTTCCTCGAACGGATGCTGAAGAAGCACGCGGACGCGCTGGAGGGGGTGGTGAAGGCCTACACCCGCAAGGTCGACAAGCATGTGCCGATCCACCCCGAGTACGTGGCGTCCGTACTCGACGAAGTCGCCTCCGACGACGCCGTGTTCACCGTCGACACCGGCATGTGCAACGTCTGGGCCGCCCGCTACATCTCACCCAACGGCCGCCGCCGCGTCATCGGTTCCTTCTCCCACGGCTCGATGGCCAACGCGCTGCCCATGGCGATCGGCGCGCAGTTCACCGACCGGGGGCGCCAGGTCGTGTCGATGTCCGGCGACGGCGGGTTCTCCATGCTGATGGGCGACTTCCTGACGCTGGTGCAGTACGACCTCCCGGTCAAGGTCGTCCTCTTCAACAACTCCTCCCTCGGCATGGTCGAGTTGGAGATGCTGGTCGCCGGACTCCCGTCCTACGGCACCACCAACAAGAACCCCGACTTCGCCGCCGTCGCCCAGGCCTGCGGTGCCTACGGCGTACGCGTCGAGAAGCCCAAGGACCTCGCCGGTGCCCTGAAGGACGCCTTCAAGCACAAGGGTCCGGCCCTCGTCGACGTCGTCACCGACCCCAACGCCCTGTCCATCCCGCCGAAGATCAAGGCGGAGATGGTGACCGGGTTCGCCCTGTCCGCCTCCAAGATGGTGCTGGACGGCGGGGTCGGCCGCATGGTCCAGATGGCCCGCTCCAACCTGCGCAACGTGCCCCGGCTCTAGTCGCCGGTGATGCGTCACCTGCCGTATCCCTCGGTGAGTGCGGTGGCATCGCGCAGGAGCCGGACCCGGGCCTGTTCGACTTGCCTGGTGCGTGCCTCGACGGTGCGTCGGTGGCCGCGGAGGTCGTCGGCGGCCTGTGCGGCCAGTTCCCTGCGCCGAGTCGCCGAGGTGCCGCCCGCGCTGGTACGGCTCTCGACGAAGGCTCGCGGGTCGAGGATGCCGGCCAGTTCCTCGGCCGAGTAGTGCCGGAAGTGCTGGTCGACCAGGTCCGCCCGGACGACGCCGTCGGTCGCGCCCGCGCTCTCGTGGGCGGTGATGAGGCGTGCCACGGCCTCATGGGCGCCGCGGTAGCTCAGACCCTGGGTGCGCACCAGGTCGTCGGCCAGCGCACTGGAGGTCGACCAGTGGCGTCCGGCGGATTCACGCAGACGGTCGGTGTGGACCTCCAGGGTGGCCACCGCCTCGGTGAGGAGTGTGACTGCCCCCGCCGTGGCCTGGCAGTACGCGGGAATGCGGTTGTGCACATAGGCCTGGTCGGCGTCGGTGGAGGTGGCGAAGTGGAGGATCCCGAGTTGGCTGGCCCCCCAGCCGGCGGCGTCACCCGCGAGGCCTCGTATCCGCTCCAGCACAATGGGGTTCCGCTTCTGCGGCATCATGCTCGACGTGCCGCACAGCGAGGGGTGGAGGCGGACCATGCCGACTTCCGAGGACGACCAGTAGAACAGGTCCGACGCGCATCTGCTGATTCCCGACAGCGTCAGTCCCAGGGCACTGGCGAGTTCGGCCCCGACATCGACGGAGGACATCCCGGCGTCGCGTGCGTTGCGTACCGGCCGGTCGAAGCCGAGAGCGGCCGCGGTGGCATCGCGGTCGATCGGCCACGCGGTGCCGCTGTGCGCGGCTCCCCCCAGCGGGCACTCGTTGAGCCGCTCGTAGACCTGGCTCAGACGCGCGAGGTTGCGCGAGAGGGGCCAGTAGTGGGCGTTGAAGTAGTGGCCCAGCGTGGTGGGTTGGGCGTGCTGCAGATGGGTGTAGCCGGGTGCGAGAACGTCGTCGTGGCTCTCGGCCGCTTCCAGGAGGGCCTCGCCCAGACCGATGAGTGTGCTCATCACCGCAAGGGCGCCCTTCCGGTCCGCCATGCGCAGGCCGGTGGCGTTCTGGTCGATCCTGCTGCGGGCCCGCTGGATGTCGAGACCGCCCGGGCCGCACTTGTCTTCGAGGTACCGCTCGATCTGCAGGGTGATGGTGCCGATCGCCGGGTCGCCTGCCAGCGTCTCTCGCGGGTTGCCTTCGAGCAGTTCCAGCAGGGCCGTGACGATGGCCCGGCCCTGTGCCGGGTCGAAGACCTGCTCCCGGGTGAGCATGAGGGCGTGGGCGAGGTCGATGAGGACGAAGTGCTCCGCGTCGGCGAGTTCGTTGGCGAGCTCGACGGCGTTGACCTGCTCGACCAGGGTGGGCGAGGGCTGCGTGCCGAGCCGGCCGTCGGTGAGTACGGGCTTCACTTGACGGCTCCCGCGGTCATCCCGGAGGCGATGTGCCGCTGCAGCACGAGGAACGCGATCACGATGGGCGCCGACACGGCGAGCGATGCGGCCATCACCTGGTTCCAGTACACGTTCGCCTCACTCGCGTAGGCCTGGAGCCCCACCGCGACGGTGCGGGTCTGCTCCGTCGTCAGCACCGACGCGAAGAGGACTTCGCCCCAGGCCACCATGAAGGAGAAGATCGACACCGCGACGACCGCGGGCCGTGCGGCCGGGAGGAGGATGCTGTACAGCATCCGCACCGGTCCCACGCCGTCGACCTTGGCCGCGTCGTCCAGTTCACGGGGGATGGTCTCGAAGTAGCCCACGAGCATCCAGATGGAGAACGGCAGCGAGAAGGTGAGGTAGGTGATGATCAGACCGAGCCGGCTGCCGACCAGGGACAGGCCGGTGTAGCGGTCCACCATCACGAAGAGGAGGAAGAGGGGAAGCAGGAAGAGGATGCCCGGGAACATCTGGGTGGACAGGATGGTGACCTTGAACGCCTCGCGTCCGCGGAAGCGCCACCGGCTGATGGCGTAGGCGGCGAGTACGGCGACGGCGACGGACAGGACGGTGGCGAGCCCCGCGACGACGATGGAGTTGGCGAAGTACCGGGCCAGCGGGACCGTGGTCCACATGTCGACGAAGGGCGCCAGGGTCGGCTCGGTCGGGATCCACCGGAACTCGCCCTGCACCTGGTTCAGCGGTTTGACGGCCGTGCTCGCCATGACGAAGAGGGGGGCGCAGACGAACGCCGTCAGAAGCGTGAGGGTGGTGCGCCGGAAGATGCGGAAGCCGCGGGTTTCATGCCTCATGGAGGCTCGCCCTCCTTCGGGTCACGGCGAGGTAGATGCCGGTCACGAGCAGCAGGAAGAGCAGGAGCAGCACGCTCATCGCCGAGCCCAGACCGAAGTTCCACGTCACGAACGAGTTCTGGTAGATCTCGACGCTGAGGAGGCGGGCCTGCTCGGGTGTGCTGCCGCCGAACAGGACGTACGGCGTCTCGAACTCCTTGAACGTCCACAGGAACATCACGAGCAGCAGGACCTGGTTCACGGGGGCCAGCATGGGCAGCGTGATCTCCCGGAGCTGACGCCACGGACCGGCTCCGTCGAGGCTGGACGCCTCGTAGACCTCGTCGGGGACGGACTGCAGTCCCGCCATGATCATGAGGAAGGCGAAGGGCCACAGCCGCCAGATCGCCACGACGCACTGCGACCAGAACGAGTTGGACCCGATGAGGAAGAAGGCGTTGTCGTCCAGGACTCCGAGCTGGTCCACCAGGATGTGGTTCAGCATGCCGTTGTCGCGCTGGAGCAGGAAACGCCAGGTGATCACGGCGGCGAACGCCGGCAGGGCGTAGGGGATCAGGAACAGGGTGCGCAGCAGCCCGACGCCTCGGCGGGTGCGCTGGAGTGACACGGCTGCGGCCAGGCCCATGGACCAGGAGGCGGCGAGGACGACGACGGTGAAGCCGAGCGTGACGAGGAAGGAGTTCAGCAGCGAGGCGCCCACCGGCTGGTCGAAGTCCAGCACGGCCTTGTAGTTGTCCGCTCCGGCGAACGGGGCCTGCCACCAGTGTGCGAGCTGGTACTGCGTGAGCTTCATCGCGCTCATCGTCAGACCGGACACCATCGGACCGAAGTGGACCACGAGTTCCAGGACCAGGGCCGGCAGCAGGAACACGTACGGGGTCCAGCGGCGCCGGCGGGTCCTCAGG
This sequence comes from Streptomyces africanus, assembly GCF_002150735.1. Classification (GTDB taxonomy): domain Bacteria; phylum Actinomycetota; class Actinomycetes; order Streptomycetales; family Streptomycetaceae; genus Streptomyces; species Streptomyces africanus. The sequence goes on along the minus strand of NZ_MUKA01000066.1, from coordinate 6,740 downwards.
CCGGTGCTGTTCTTCGGGTTCTCGTCGTTCCTCACGTCCTTGCCGATGAGGGCTTTGTCGCCGTTCTTGCGGTGTCGCCGTCGGGTCTCGTCGCCCGCCCCGGCGCGAGCACCTGAGGAGATGGTCATGTCGTGTGCCGCCTTGCTGGGGGTTACCGGCTCATCCACCCGCGCTGACCTTCGCCGACGCGTCCTTGAGTGCGGAGCTGATCTGTTCGCCGCCGGGCTGCTTGCCGGTGGCCGTGTCCGAGAGCCAGTTGACGACCGCGTTTCCGATCAGCGTCTCGAACTGCGTTTCCTGCGGCACTCTGGGCAGGGGGATCGCCCGTGTCGCCATGGTCTGGCGGGCGATCTTCGCCTCTTCGGTTTCGAAGGCCTTCCCCTTGGCGTCCTTCACCGGGGGGATCGTTCCGTACGCGGCGTTGAGGGTGACCTGCTCCTGCGGACCGGTGAGGAACTTGATCAGCTCGGTCGCCCCGTCCAGGTTGTCGGTCGACTTGAGGATGGCCGCGTTCGTGCCGCCCAGGAAGGACCCGACGTTCTTGCTGCCCGGCCCCGTGGCGGCGGGCATCGGGGCGACCCCGTAGTCCTCGTCGGTGAGGTGGTAGTCCTTGAGCGTCTGTCCGAGCGTCTGCACCAGCATCATCCCGATGTGGTCCTCGGCGAAGGCCTCGTAGACGTCGGCCCAGTCGGCGTTCTCCGCGTCGGACGGGTTGACGATCTTGTCCTTGCCCATCCAGGAGAGGTACTGCTCGATGCCCTTGACGGCGGCCGGTGAGTCGAACGCCGGCTTGTCGCCGGCGAAGAACTCCGCGCCCCGGGCCGAGCCGAGGATGTAGGCGTAGTGCACGGCGATGGTGCCGGCCTGCCCGCGCACGCCCAGGCCCCACTGGTCGGTGCGGCCGTCACCGTCGGTGTCCTTGGTCAGTTTCCTGGCCGTGGTGACGAAGTCCTTCCAGGTGGCGGGCGGCTTCGTGATGCCGGCCCGCTCGAAGAGCTTCTTGTTGTAGTAGAGCTGGTAGACCTTGCTGTAGAGCGGGACGGACGTCGGCGTCGTCCCTTCGGCTCCGCCGGTCTGCAGTGACACCGGGGTGAACCGCTTCGCGCCGCCCAGCCTGGCCATCATGGCGTCGTCCCACTCGACGAGCGCGCCGGTGGCCTGCAGGGAGGGCGCCCAGCTGTTGCCCAGGTTGATCACGTCCGGGCCCTTGCCGCTCGTCGTCGCGGTCAGGATGCGGTTCAGCAGGTCCGTGAACGGGATGACCTCCAGGTTCACGCGTATGCCCGTGCGCTCGGTGAACTTGCGCAGCTCCGGCTTGAGGATCTCCTTGTCGCGTTCGACGCTCGGAGATTGCTGGGACGCCCAGTAGGTCAGCACCTTGGGGTTGGCGTTGGCGCCTCCGTTGTTCTGACAGCCCGCCACTGCGGCCACCACGGCGATCGCCACCGCCACCGCGCCAGCCCGAGACCACACACGCATATCCGGCTCCTTGCAAATGTCATCGTTAACATTCGTGGTGCCCAGGAGTATGCTCCTCGTCATCAGTCAATGTCAACGATTACAATCGCGCAGGACGGCAGTCATGGTGCGTCGCTGTGTGATGTAGTGGAGTTACTTTGAGTAGTGGCGATCGTCAGCGGGTCACGGTCACCGATGTGGCCCGTGCAGCCGGGGTGAGCACGGCCACGGTCACCCGCACGCTGCAGAATCCGGACGTGGTGAAGGCCGCGACACGGGAGCGGGTCATGGAGGCCGTGCGCCGGCTCGGCTACTCGCCCAACCCGATGGCCCGGAACCTGCGCCATGGCAGCCCCTCGGGCGTGGTCGGACTCGTCACGGCCGGGTTCACCAACATCTTCCAGGCCTGGGTCGCCGCGGGCGCCGAGGCGGAACTGCGCCGGAACGGGCTGCAGTTGCTCATCGGTTCGACGGACGACGACCCCGCGCGCGAGCCCGAACTGGCCCGCATCATGATCGACCGCAGGGTCAGCGCCCTGCTCATGATGCCGGACGGCGGTGAACGCGACTATCTGCGGCCCGAGTACACCTACGGCACCCCCGTCGTACTCGTCGGCCGCCCGGCGGGCGGCCTCGACGTCGACGTCGTGATGACCACGGACGACCAGGCGGTCGACGAAGCCACGGACCAGCTGCTGAGCCTCGGCCACCGCCGGATCGCAGCCCTGGCCGGCCGGGCCGACTCCTTCCGCGCCGCCCAACGACTCTCGGGCTACCGCGCCGCCCTCGCGCGCCACGCCGTCCCCGAACGTCAAGAGCTCGTCGTCACCGGCCTGACCAGGCCGCAGGAGATCAACGCGGCCATCACCGAGCTGATGCAGAGGCCCGAGCCCCCGACCGCTGTGCTCGCCCTCAACCTCGGCATCAGCAGCGGCGTCCTGCTGGACCGCATCGTCAACCGTCGCAACACCGCCTTCGTCGCGCTCGACGAGAACGACCTGTCCGCCGGGCTGGGCATCTCGGCGATCACCAGAGACCCGTTCGAACTGGGCCGGCAGGCGGCCGTCCTGGCCCTCGAACGCATCACCGATCCGACCGCACGTCCGCGCACGGTGACCCTGCCGAGCCTTCTCGTCCGACGGGGGTCCGGCGAACTGCCACCGCCGTCCGCCGCTGCCGGCGGCGTTCCGGGTGGCGGAGCCGGTGAGGTGTACCGGGCCGACGGGTGTGGTGTCGCCCGCGATTGAGCGTCCCGGTGGCGCCCGTCGTCCCGCTTCGCCGCAGCGTGGTCACGGATGCGGCAGTGTGGTCGTCGATGGCGCAGCGTGGTCGCCGATGCAGGGGTGTGACATGCCGTTCGCGGCGGAGGTCTGCGCTGAGGTGTCGCCCCGGAGGCCTCCGCTGAGGTCGCGCTTCGGCGGTGAGAAGTCGTGACCGCACAGGGGGTGGCGGGGCCGGGGCGACCGTCGTACTTCGGCCAACTTCAGCGATCCGCCGTGCAGGGCGGCCGGCCGCCCCGCGCCTTCGCCGGGTACGGAAGGATCGGCAGCCGGCCATCGGCAGTTCGTCCGATCCACGGCGGTCAGCATCCGCAGCCGGACGCCCACCGGCTACCCTCTTGCACCCCGGCCCCCCGCCGTCCTGCTGCTCAGGGCCCGTCCGCCCGGCCCGACCGTCCCGGCAAGATGGCCGAACACCCGGTCGTTGACGATTCGAGATGACTGCCGCGTGCCCGACGGGGCATGGATCCCCGTGAACGTGTTCGAGCAGGAGGGGAACCGACATCGGCGCGCGGGCGGGGGTCATGGAGAGGCAGGCACGAGGAGGCGGTCCCATAACGATCGGGGCCTTCTCGCCGAAGACGGTGGAGGACCAGGCCGAAGACGTCACGGAGCAGGTACCGGCGCCTCAGTTGAGGCGCAGACTCGGGCGGGCGGACCTACGGGCCGTGCCGGAAGCCCGCAGGGCCCTGCGGGAGTTGCTCGGGCAGTGGGGGAGGACCGCGCGAGCGGACGTGGCGGAACTGCTCACCAGCGAACTCGTCACCAACGCGATCGTCCACACCGACCACGACGCGGTCCTGACGGCCACCGTCGGACCCCGTGGACTGCGCGTGGAGGTGCGGGACTTCGTGGCCCGCAGGCCCCGGCTGCGCGTACCCGTCGCCGACGACGGTACGAACGGCAGAGGCCTGTTCCTGGTGCAGTCCCTCGCGGACGCCTGGGGAGTCAGGGCACACGGGGTGGGCAAGGCCGTCTGGTTCGAGCTGGAGGCCGAGGCGGCGTGAACGGAGAAGGGGCGCGGCCCGCAGGCCGTGCCCCCTTCCTGGTGTTGTCTCTGTGCGGCTGGGTCAGCCGAACTGCTGCTCCAGATCCTTGAGCTTGCGCTCCAGGGAGTCGAGACGCGGCAGCGCCTGCGTGTCGTCCTCCGCGGTGAGGTCGACGGTCACCGGGTCAGCCCCGTGGCGAACGGGCTGAAGGGAGGGACGCGAGCGGACGGGCAGTTGTTCCGGCGCGGATATGGCAGGCTCCGCGGAGACCTGCGAGGAGCCGCGCTCCACCTGCACCTCCAGCTGGCGTCCGCCGCCACGGCCGAAGTGGCCGCGGTGACCGCGGCTGATCGCCTTCAGCTGGGCACGCTCCACGCGCTGCTGGTCGCGCCGCCGCTGCCGGGTCTCTTCCTTCTTGCGCTTGTCGTCGCGCACCTCGTCGACGGCCTCGTCCAGGCTGCGCACACCTTCGAGGAGCATCAGCGACCAGGCGCGGTAGGTCTCCCGGGGGGCCCGCACCCAGCGCACCATACGGATCTGCGGCAGCGGGCGGGGCACCAGGCCCTGCTCCCGCAGAGCGGCCCGGCGGGTCTGCTTCAGGGCGCGGTCGAAGAGGACCGCCGCCGACAGGGACATGCCCGCGAAGAAGTGGGGGGCACCCGCGTGGCCGATGCCGCGGGGCGCGTGCACCCAGTTGAACCAGGCCGCGGCGAAGGCGAACGTCCAGACCAGTATCCGGGAGCCGAGCGCGGCGTCACCGTGGCTGGCCTCGCGCACCGCGAGGACGGAACAGAACATCGCCGCGCCGTCCAGGCCGAACGGGACGAGGTACTGCCAGCCGCCGGACAGTCCGAGGTTCTGCTCGCCGAAGCCGACCAGACCGTGGAAGGAGAGGAGCGCGGCGACGGCCGCACAGCAGAACAGGAGGAGGTAAGAGAGGGTGCCGTAGAGGGCTTCCTTGCGTCTGCGGCGTTCCTCGCTGCGCTCCCAGGAATCGTCCGCGCTCGTGTCCTTGACCGAGGAGCGCTTGCCGCGCGCGAGCACCGCCACCGCCGCCAGCATGCCCAAGAGAAGCACGGCGCCCGGAAGCAGCCAGTTCAGCGATATGTCGGTCAGTCTCATCTGGGTGGTCCCTTGCATTGGGATAGGGCGTAACGCCCGCCATAGTGGCCCAATCCCATCTGCCCTCAGGGGGTTTCGGGGCAAGAGGCCGCCAAGGAAGTGCGAGGGATTGCCCAGGGCGGCGTTCTGCTCGAACTGTCGCTTGAGGGGCAGGAGTTCAGTTCGAAGAAGAGTATCCGTGCGGGTGGTTCTCCGGAACGTTTCCGGGACCCGTGAGGATGGTGTGAATCGGCTACGCGCGTGTGGGTGACCGGTTCCGTGATGATCTTACCGGGGCGGCGGGGTCGCTCTGTCCGGGTCTGCCCGGGGCTGCCTCAACTGGCCGTGGCCAGCAGCTTGGTGACCCGGTCGGCGTCACAGGTGCGCGGGCAGGTGGCGCAGGTGTCCTCGGGGCGCAGGGTGTAGAACATGCAGCAGCTCGCGCGGTCCCGGGTGCGCAGCGGCTCGCCGCCGGGGCCGGCCAGTTCGCGGAAGGCCGCCGTGCCCACGTACGGCTTGGTCGCGCCCGGTAGGAGCAGCTCCAGCTCACGCATCGCGCGCCGCTCCTCGATCTCGCCGAGCAGCTGCGCGACGTACCAGAGGCCCTCGACGATCTCGTCCGTCGCCATACCCCACAGGGCCCGGCCGCGGCGCCGCATCCGGGGGCCGAAACCGGCCAGGACCGGCTCCAGGTGCTCCGCGACCGCCGACCGCACCTCGGCCCGCAGCGCCTCCTCGTCCGGGACGACCCGGGCACCGGGCAGCGCGGCGGCCTCGTCGCCGGGCAGGCAGGCGAAGCCGGCCGGGCGGACGGCCAGGTGGCCGACGGGGTGGGCGGGGGCGGTGCGGTCGTACGAGACGTGCGTCACCGGGTAGCGGGGGACGCGGCGGTGCAGGAACCAGGGGACGGTGATCAGGAGGCAGGCGGGCCAGGCGTATCGGTGCAGGCCGAAGCTGGCGATCACGTCGGGCCGTGCCTGTTGGCCGTAGTCCCGGTGGATCTGGGCGTCGTCCCAGGACAGGTAGGTGTCGAGGCCGGGGCCTGCCTCCGTGAGCGCGGCGGCGGTGGTCCAGTTGCCGCCCTGGGGGGTCGCGTCCCCGGCGGTCAGTTCGGTGATGGCCAGCCCCGGGAGGACCTCGGTCAGGCGGGCGTACGCGCCGGAGAGGGCCGAAGGGGGCTGGGGCATGTGATCACCGTCCGCGTGGGTCGTTTGAAGGTAAGCCTTACCTTACCGGAGATCGTCGGGATTTGAACTGGCGGCTCGTGCGCTTATGGTGCTTGACGGGCGAGTAACAACCCGCCGTAATGACCCCAAGTACCGATACGTCCGGAGGAGGAGCCGAGCCGTGAAGCAGGGCGCGCAGGGCTCCGCCGGGGCGGAGGTGCCGGGTGGGCAGGTCCGGGTGCCGCGGCAGCCTGGTGTGGCGGATGCCGGTGTGGCGGATGCGGGTGTGGCGGATGCCGGTGTGCGGGGTGAGCACACCCATGGTGAGCCGGTGTTGCCGGTCGTTCCGCGGGGGCGGGCGGTCGTTCAGCGGTCCTCGGTGCGCGGGCAGATCGTCGACGCGCTGCGGGCCGCGCTGGTGGCCGGGGAGCTGAGGCCCGGGGAGGTGTACTCGGCGCCGGTGCTGGGCGAGCGGTTCGGGGTCTCGGCGACGCCGGTGCGGGAGGCCATGCAGCAGCTGGCGCTGGAGGGTGCCGTCGAGGTCGTGCCGAACCGCGGGTTCCGGGTGGTCGAGCGGGGGGCGCGGGAGCTGGCGGAGCTGGCCGAGGTGCGGGCGCTGATCGAGGTGCCGGTGATGCTGCGGCTGGCGCGGACGGTGCCGGCGGAGCGCTGGGCCGAGCTGCGTCCCCTCGCCGAGGCGACGGTCCGCGCGGCGTCCTCCGGCTGCCGCGCGACCTACGCGGAGT
>NZ_MUKA01000065.1 GCF_002150735.1 Streptomyces africanus | reverse complement strand
GAGGACCGGGCTGGCCGGGCGTGCGCTTCCAGCCGCCCGGCCAGCCCGGTCCTCCCGGCCCGCCCGGTCCTCCCGGCCCGTCGTACGGCGGCGGTGACTCGTACCAGTACCAGGGCTCCCGCCCGTCGCAGGTGAACCGGCCGGCCGAGCCGCTCCCGCCGTTCGGCAGCGACCCCTCGGGCCACCCGGGTCCCGGCGGCCCCGGCGGTCGTCCCGGTCCTGGTGGTCCCGGCGGTCCCGGCGGTCCCGGTGGCCCCGGTGGTCCTCCCGGTCCGCCCGGATTCGGCCCCGACCCCTCGCGTCCGGTCCCGCCTCCGCCCGGTCATGGGGGCCCCGGCGGTCCTGGTGGTCCCGGTGGTGGCCCCGGCGGCGCTCCGCAGGGCTTCCAGCAGTCCGGCCCGCCGGCCCCGCCCGGGTTCCCACAGGAGACCCAGCGTCCCCAGCAGGGCGGTCAGTCCTTCGGCGGCGGCGGTGACGACTGGGTGATCTCCCCGCCGTCGTCCACCGGCCCGGGCGGCGGTCCTGGCGGCCCCGGTGGCCCTGGCGGTCCAGGCGGCGGTCAGGGCGGTGGCTACGGCTATCCGCAGCCCGGCGCCACCCAGGCCCCGCCCGGTCCCCCCGGCGGTCAGGGGGGTGGCTACGGCTACCCGCAGCCCGGCGCCACTCAGGCCCCGCCCGGCCCCGGCGGCTTCCCGCAGCAGCCCCAGGCTCCCCAGGGACCGGCGACCTGGACCGCGACCATCGGCCCGGACCGTGAGTACTTCATGGCGATGATGCAGCGCTCCGGCCCCGAGGCCGCGGGCCTGAACCTGCCCGCGTACTCGCCCGAGCAGCAGCGCACGCTCACCGGCAACCAGATCACGATCGGCCGCCGCCGGCACTCCACCGGCGACACCCCCGACATCGATCTCTCGGTGCCGCCGGAGGACCCGGGCGTCTCGCACCAGCACGCGGTGCTGGTCCAGCAGCCCGACGGCAGCTGGGCGGTCGTCGACCAGAACTCGACGAACGGCACGACGGTCAACGGCTCGGAGGACCCGATCCAGCCGTTCGTCCCCGTGCCGCTCCAGGACGGCGACCGGGTGCACGTGGGCGCCTGGACGACGATCACGATCCGCCGCGGCTGAGCCTGTCACGACGGGAGGGGCCAGGCGTACGGCCCCTCCGGGTCGTCCAGCCAGGCCCACTCCCGGTCCCCGCGGACGGTGATGCCGTAGCGCTCGCGCTGCGGCCTGCCCTCCTGCTCCCACAGCGAGTGCGCCTCCTGCGGGTCGAGGGTGCCGCGGGTCAGGGCCAGCAGGAACCGGAACAGGTCCTCCTCCCTGGCCCGGCGCGGTACGCCGCCCAGCTGGAGCGGCTCGCCCCCGGGCCGGCTCCCGCCGCGCAACGGCACGAAGTAGGCGGGCGTGTGCAGGAAACGCCCCTCGGCGTGGTCGGCGTCGGTCACCGTGAGCGCCATCAGGCCGGTGGCGAGCGGCATCAGGATCCGGCCACCGGGGCGGCTCTGGGCGAGCCAGGCGCGCGGCACGGTGCTCAGCGCGCAGGTGGCGATGATCCGGTCGAACGGCGCGCGCTCGGGCACGCCCCGGGCGCCGTCGCCGGTGACGACGATCGGGTGGTACCCGGCCGCGGCCAGGTGCCGGCGGGCCGACTCGGTGATCTCCGGGTCGAGATCGACGGTGGTGACCCGGTCGTCGCCCAGCCGGTGGGCGAGCAGCGCGGCGTTGTAGCCGGTGCCGGCCCCGATCTCCAGGACGGTGTTCCCGTCCTGCACGCGCAGCGCGGCCAGCATGTCCGCCATCAGGGACGGCTGGCTGCTGGAGGAGAGCAGTTCGCCGTCGCGCAGCCGGGTCGCCAGCGGGGTGTCCTCGTAGGCGCCCCGTATCCACCGCTCACGCGCCACGGGGTCGGGGCTCTCGCCCCACCGGCGTTCGAAGCCGCCGGCGACACCGACGTAGTAGTACGGCACGAAGAGGTGACGCGGGACCGCCGCGAACGCCTCCCGCCACACCGGGTCGGCGGCCCAGGCTCCGCTCGCGTCGATCCGGCGCACCAGCGCCGCCCGTGCGGAGGCGGCGAGATCGGCCGATTCCCTGTCGCGTTCCCTGTCGGGTGCATGCCCGCCCATACCCCCACAGTAAGGGCACCGGGGCCGGTCCTAGGCCTTGAGTCCTATGTCCCCGCGTCTGAGAGCATGGAGGGCGTGAGAGAGATTCGGCGCGGCACGCTTCAGGAGCAGACCTTCTACGAGCAGGTCGGCGGGGAGGAGACCTTCCGTCGGCTCGTCCACCGTTTCTACGAGGGAGTCGCCGAGGACCCGCTGCTGCGGCCCATGTACCCCGAGGAGGACCTGGGCCCGGCCGAGGAGCGCCTCACGCTCTTCCTCATCCAGTACTGGGGCGGCCCCACGACGTACAGCGACAACCGCGGCCACCCGCGCCTGCGGATGCGGCACGCGCCCTTCACGGTCGACCGGGCGGCGCACGACGCCTGGCTGAAGCACATGCGGGTCGCCGTCGAGGAACTCGGGCTCTCCCAGGAGCACGAGGAGACGCTGTGGAACTACCTGACGTACGCGGCGGCCTCGATGGTGAACGCCCCGGGCTGACAGGCAGGGGCGTGGCGGGGGTCAGCGGACGCTGACGTCCAGCGCCCCGAGCCCGGCCTGCCGTACGGCGACCGACCCGTACGGCGTGCGCAGCCTGAGCCACGCGCCCGACGAGAACAGCGCCGGCGGCACTCCCGGCCGCAGGAAGCCCAGCGACTGCGCGGCGTGCACGGCCCGGACCGGGAGCCGGGTGGCGCCGACCGTACGGGACCAGATGTCCCGCCCGATCCCGTCCAGCTCGGCCCTCGTGCGCCGCTCGGCCGGCAACTCCTGCGTACGGGAGCGGAACTCGGCGACGGACGAGGCCACGAGGGATCGCAGCGCGTCGGGCGCCGGCAGCCCCGGCTCGGCCCGCCAGCCGCCGCGCGGCGGCAGCACGCCCGCCCACGGCGGCCCGGTCACCGCGCCCGGCACGACGGCCGTGGCGCCCTTCTCGTCCACCGACTCCAGCAGCTCACCGGCGGACACGGTCACGTCCAGCGTGACGTCGAGCCCGTCCTCGTACGGCTTGGCCAGCCGCACCGCGCGCACGGCCAGCACCTCGAAGGACGGCGGCCGTCCGAACACGGCGAGCGCGGTGCCGGCCGCCTGGAGGCGCACCGCGGCCCCGCGGTCGTAGTGGAGCAGCCGCGAGAGGAAGGCCGCGAGGTCCGCCGCCTCCCCCTCGTCGGCGAGGTGGAGCACCGTCATGCGGCGACGGCCTCTTCCTCGTCGTCGTCCGTGTACTCCCGGAGGAACTCCCGTTCCTCCGGGGTGAGCCGGCGCGGGCGCTGTGCCTCGAAGTCGAACGGCACGATCACCGTCGAGGCCCGGACGTAGACCGCGTCGTCGTCCTTCACCTCGTAGGTGAGGGTGAAGGACGCCGCCCTGATCTCCGTGACCCACAGCTCGATGTCCACCGGGTGGTGCCGGTGGACGAGTTGCCGCTTGTAGTCGATCTCATGGCGTGCCACCACGGACCCCTGCTTGAAGTCCTTCTCCGGACGGAACAGGAAGTCGATACGGGCCTCCTCCAGATAGCGGAGGAACACCACGTTGTTGACGTGGCCGTACGCGTCCATGTCCGCCCAGCGCAGCGGGCAGCGGTAGATGTGCCGCAAGATCAGCCCCGGGTCAGCTTCTTGTAGGTGGCGCGGTGCGGACGCGCGGCGTCCGGGCCGAGCCGCTCGATCTTGTTCTTCTCGTACGACTCGAAGTTGCCCTCGAACCAGAACCACTTGGACTCGCCCTCGTAGGCGAGGATGTGCGTGGCGACCCGGTCCAGGAACCACCGGTCGTGGGAGACGACCACGGCCGCACCCGGGAACTCCAGCAGCGCGTTCTCCAGGCTGCTCAGGGTCTCGACGTCGAGGTCGTTGGTCGGCTCGTCGAGGAGCAGCAGGTTGCCGCCCTGCTTGAGCGTGAGCGCGAGGTTCAGCCGGTTGCGCTCACCGCCGGAGAGCACACCGGCCGGCTTCTGCTGGTCCGGCCCCTTGAACCCGAAGGCGGAGACGTAGGCGCGCGAGGGCATCTCGACCTGGCCCACGTTGATGTAGTCCAGCTCGTCCGAGACGACCGCCCACAGCGTCTTCTTCGGGTCGATGTTCTCGCGGCTCTGGTCGACGTACGAGATCTTGACCGTGTCGCCGACCTTGATGGAGCCGGAGTCGGGCTCCTCGATGCCCTGGATCATCTTGAACAGCGTCGTCTTGCCGGCGCCGTTCGGGCCGATGATGCCGACGATGCCGTTGCGCGGCAGCGTGAAGGAGAGGTCGTCGATAAGCAGCTTCTCGCCGAAGCCCTTGGTGAGGTTGTTGACCTCGACGACGACGTTGCCCAGGCGCGGCCCCGGCGGGATCTGGATCTCCTCGAAGTCCAGCTTCCGCATCTTGTCGGCCTCGGCGGCCATCTCCTCGTAGCGGGCCAGGCGCGCCTTGGACTTGGCCTGCCGCCCCTTGGCGTTCGACCGCACCCACTCGAGCTCTTCCTTGAGGCGCTTCTGCCGCTTGGCGTCCTTCTGGCCCTCGACCTTGAGGCGGGCGGCCTTGGTCTCCAGGTACTTCGAGTAGTTGCCCTCGTAGGGGTAGAGGCGGCCGCGGTCGACCTCGCAGATCCACTGGGCGACGTTGTCGAGGAAGTACCGGTCGTGGGTGACCGCCACGACGGTGCCCGGGTACTTGGCCAGGTGCTGCTCCAGCCAGTTCACGGACTCGGCGTCGAGGTGGTTGGTGGGCTCGTCGAGCAGCAGCAGGTCGGGCTGCTCCAGCAGGAGCTTGCACAGCGCGACGCGGCGGCGCTCACCACCGGACAGGTTGACGACGGGCCAGTCGCCGGGCGGGCAGCCCAGGGCGTCCATGGCCTGCTCCAGCTGGGCGTCGAGGTCCCAGGCGTTGGCGTGGTCGAGCTGCTCCTGGAGCTTGCCCATCTCGTCCATGAGCTCGTCGGTGTAGTCGGTCGCCATCTGCTCGGCGATCTCGTTGAACCGGTCGAGCTTGCCCTTGATCTCGGCGACACCCTCCTGGACGTTCTCCAGGACGGTCTTCTCCTCGTTCAGAGGGGGCTCCTGGAGCAGGATGCCGACCGTGTAGCCGGGGGTGAGGAAGGCGTCGCCGTTGGACGGCTGCTCGATCCCGGCCATGATCTTCAGGATGGTCGACTTGCCGGCGCCGTTCGGGCCGACGACGCCGATCTTCGCTCCCGGGTAGAAGCTGGTCGTCACGTCGTCGAGGATCACCTTGTCGCCGTGCGCCTTACGCGCCTTGCGCATGGTGTAAATGAACTCAGCCAAGAGAAACCGTCCGGCAGCTTGAATACGGCAGTGGGCAGATACACCCCATCTTGCCGTACCGCCACCCCTGGGTGGAAACGCGTTAGGTCAGAGGGCTCTGACCTGGGGTTTCGTGGTCGACGGCGGAGGCGAGCCGACCCGTCTCGGTCGCCATCGGCCCGCCCGGGGCGCCCTCGCGCGGCCCGGAGGCGGCCCTGCCGAGCGTCCCCGAACCTCACCACGCGCGCGTGGCGGCGGGGCGTGATGCACTGGATTCATGGGAGGTGCGTCATGTCAGGTCGCGCTGGAAAAACCCGCAACATATTTCTTGTTTGGCTGATCTGGCCGCTGATCACGCTGGGCATCTACCATCTGGTCTGGTATTACAAGGTGAATCGCGAAGCCCAGGATTTCGATCACCGGATCGAGGTCAACCCGGTGATGGCGCTTCTGGCTCTGGCGGTCGGCTGGTTGCTGATCATTCCGCCCTTCGTGTCGGTCTACAACACCGGTCTGCGCATTGCCCGCATGCAGCAGTCGGCCGGGATGGAGCGGAGCTGCAATCCCTGGATCGGCCTCATCCTTTTCATCGTGGCCGGCCTGTACCCGCTCTACTACCAGCACGAACTGAACCAGATCTGGGCTCACTACCACGTGCCCGAAGAGGGCGAGCAGGTGCCGCTTGCGGCCTGACGTGGGGACCGCGTAGCGTGGCGATCTTCGCTCGGCGGAAGTCGTACGGAGTCCTCGAAGGCCGGGCACACCATGCTTCTCGCCCCTCATTCCGCACGCCGCCGCCTCGGTGCCGCCCTGGAGAACCTTTCCGTCATCTTCCGCGGCATGACGGCGCATCCGGATGAGCACAATTGCGCATGCCACTGGGGGAGCGCTGAGGAGCTCTCTCTCCTGAAAACACCGGACGTGGAAGTGGAGCCGGATCTTCTGCGCCGGACCTGGCAGGCCATCGACTGGACCGATCACGCTGCCGTGCTGCGCCGCATACTGCCGCAGTTCGCAAGGGCCCTGGTCGCCGGTCGCGCGGAGCCGTTGTTCGGGCTGGAAGAGGCCGGATACTCGTTCGCCCGCGGCTGCTGGCAGCAATGGCCCGACGAACAGGCCGAGTCGGTACGCGAGTTCCTGCATGCCTGGTGGGTGCAGAGCCTCACCGACCCGGATGCGGTCGTCCCGGCACACCAGGTCTTCGCGATGTGTGCCGAGGCGTCCGGAACGGTCGGCCCTTGGTGTGCCGACTGGGAGGAGCAGACGGGGCGCCTCAGCGACCGCCGTCTCATCGAGGCGGCCGCGGAATGGGAGAGCGCGCTCCTGCGGGACACGCTGCCGTGGAGCGTCGGCTGGTACGAGCACGACGAGGAGGAACTGCGCGACGCACTGGTCGCCTGGCTCCTCGCCCACGCTGCGGTGCGGCTTCGCGAGTCAGGCGCGTCGGCGGAGCTGCAGCACCGGATACGACTGCTCGGACTCACCGGTGAGGAGCGCTGGACGGATCCGCACTGGCCCGGCTACCGATGACGGAAGGGTGGCCGACTCCGAACGCATGTTGAGAAGATCCCGGCATGCAGTTCGATGATCCCGCCGGCTTGAGCCGGGTATGCACAGAACGGCTCGGTGAGAGGGCCGGTCGGCAGTTTGCCGCCATGGCCCGCCGCGGCTTTCGACTCGTCCCGTCGACGGGAAGTGTCCAGGCCACCGGTCGGTGCCGGCTCGGTGGGCCTGCCCTCCTGGAACCGGGGACCGTATGGCCCGAACAGAGCGGGGTTCCCTTGTCCCTGCACGCCGTACTGGACACCGATGCCCTCGCCGCATGGCTGGGCGATGAACTGCCCGTACGACCTGGTCTGCTCAACTTCTTCTATCTCGATCCGGACCTGCCGTACGAGGAGTACCGCAAGCTGGACATGTACGGAGCCGGGGTGTGCCGCGTGATTCCCGCCGACCCGGCACGGGCCGTCGACACGGCGGCACCCGAACCAGCGAGAAGCTACCCCGCGATACCCGTCCACGCCGCCGAGGTGACCATGCTCCCGGACTGCTGGGACGTCGAGGACACGGACCTGGAGTTCGACAGGGAGCAGCACTGGGGAGCGCCGTCACTCATTCTCAGCGAGATGGGAGATCTCGACGGGAACACCGCCGGCAGTCACTGCGCCTTCGGCTGGCCGGACACCTCGCACACGCTCCAGGTGTCGTCCCGCGACGACGACGGCTCGGCTGTCCATCTGCTCCAGCTCGCCGAGGACACCGAACTCGGATGGGGCTGGGGGGACGCCGGAACGCTGTACTTCACGATCCCGGTCAAGGCACTCGCGACCGGCGACTTCCGCGAGGCAGTGGCACAGGTCATCTGCGGCTGACTGGTCCGAGCCCGCCGCAAACAGCCCCTCATCGGCAAGGAAACCGCTGGTGAGGGGCGTTTTCGTGCCCTCGCGGGCCAAGTTTTGGTGTCAGTGCCGGTCGCCGTTGAGGGGCTCCGGTGCTGTCGCGCCGTCGTCCTCTCCGAAGTCCGGGGCCTGGAAGGGGTTCGTGGTGGGAGGCGGCGAGGCCGTGGCCGTGCTCCGGGGTGCCCCTTCCGGGGCGGAGAAGAGCGAGGTCAGATCGATGGGAGGTCTCCTTCTGGTGCCAAGCCCCGGAAGGGACCTGGTGTGCCGTGACCGGGCACAGCGGTGTCAGAGCTTGGTCATCTTGGCGTACGGGCTCAGGATCCGATGCTGGGCCGAGCCGAAATCCACGAGGACCGCGATTCCGTCCTCGATGCCGATGACCCGGCCGAGGCCGTACATGTCGTGTGTGACCTGGTCGCCCACAGCGAAGTGCTTGGGAGCTGGAATGACCGGGGCCCTGAAGGGGCTGGTGGGCAGATGGCGCTTCGGTGCAGCAGGCTTTGTCATTGCCCCTAGTATGCGCCCTCGCGTGTTCGGGCGCCTTCGTCTGTCCGTCTCCGCTGTCCCGCAGGGCTCCGGCCGGTCCCGTGAGCGGGCCTCTCTCACGTCCCGTAGTACGCCCCCTCACGCCCCGAAGTGCGCCCGCAACCGCTCCTGTGCCCCCTCCCCGGCCGCCACCGTGTCCAGCCCCAGCAGCGCCGCCCCGAGGACAGGGCCGGCCGTGACGACCTGCGGGGTCGCCTTGGGCGCCCGGTCGGACAGCACCTCGGCGATCCTGCCGTTCAGCAGGGCGTGCCGGGCGGCCAGGACCCCGCCGCCCAGGAGGACGGGCGTCGGTTCGTCCAGGAGGTCCAGGCGGGTCAGGGCCACCACGGCCATCGCGACCACCTCGTCCGCCTGCCGTTCGACGATCTCGCGGGCGACCGGGTCGCCGTCCGCCGCCGTGGCGAAGAGGACCGGCGTCAGCTCGTGGCGCCGCGATTGTTCTACGGCGCCCAGGTGCAGCGCCTCGACGAGGGCGTACATCGACGGCAGGCCGAAGTGGGCCGGGAGGGTGTGGGCCAGGGCCGTGGGGCGCCCCCGGCCGTCCTCCGCGCGCGCCGCGTGCCACAGGGCCTCCTCCGACAGGCCCCAGCCGCCGCCCCAGTCGCCCGAGACCCTGCCGAGCGCCGGGAACCGGGCCGTGCGGCCGTCGGGGCGCATGCCGACGCAGTTGATGCCCGCGCCGCAGACGACCGCGACCCCCCGGGGTTCCGTCACACCGGCCCGGAGGATGGCGAAGGTGTCGTTGCGGACCGTCACCGTCGTGCCCCAGCCGCGCGCCTGCAGCGCCGCCGCCAACTGGTCCTCCTCGACCGGGAAGTCGGCGTTGGCGAGGCAGGCCGAGACGTGGTCGACGGTGGTGAGTCCGGCGGTGGACAGGGCCTGGCCGACCGTGTGGGTGAGAGTGGTCATCGCGGTGTCCAGGCCGACCGCGGGCGGGCGGAAGCCGCCGCCGCGTGCCGTGGACAGGACCTCTCCGTCCGCCGTCACGATCGCGACGTCCGTCTTGCTGTTGCCGGCGTCGATGGCGAGGACACGTGCGGTCAGGCCCACGCGAGGTGCTCCCGGTTGTGTGCGATCAGTCGGTCGGTGAGCGTCTCGGCGTACTCGTACTGGCCGATGAGGGGGTGGGCGAGGAGGGCCCGGAACACGCGGGTCCGGCCGCCGTGCAGAGCCGCCTCCAAGGCCAGGTCCTCGTACGTCGTCACGTTGGCCATCAGGCCCGCGTAGAGGGGGTCCACGGACGGGACCGGGAGGGGGGTGGCTCCCTGCGCGCCCACCGCCGCCTGGACCTCGATGACCGCGTCGTCGGGGAGGAACGGGAGCGTGCCCCGGTTGTACGCGTTCACCACCTGGTAGGGCGTGCCGCCGCCGCCCAGCAGGGCCGCCGCCAGGTCCACCGCCGCCTCCGAGTAGTAGGCGCCGCCCCGCCTGGCGAGCAGGGCCGGCTTCTCGTCCAGGGACGGGTCGGCGTACAGGGTGAGCAACTCGCGTTCCATGGCGGCCACTTCGGCCGCGCGGGAGGGCTTCGCCCCGAGTTCTCGTACGACCTCGTCGTGCGCGTAGTAGTAGCGCAGGTAGTACGACGGGACGACGCCCAGGCGGTCGAAGAGCGGGCGGGGCAGGCGCAGGTCCGCCGCGATCGTGTCGCCGTGGTCGGTCAGCAGTGTGGGCAGGACGTCCTCGCCTTCCGGGCCGCCGAGGCGTACTCCCGTTTCCCAGGTGAGGTGATTGAGACCCACGTGGTCCAGATGGACGTCCGGGGGCTCGACGCCCAGCAGGCCCGCGAACTTGCGCTGGAGGCCGATCGCCACGTTGCACAGGCCCACCGCCTTGTGGCCCGCCCGGAGCAGGGCGCGGGTCACGTTGCCGACCGGGTTCGTGAAGTCGATGATCCAGGCGTGGGGGTTCGTACGGCGTACCCGGTCCGCGATGTCCAGGACCACCGGGACCGTGCGCAGGGCCTTCGCCAGGCCGCCGGCGCCGGTCGTCTCCTGGCCCACGCAGCCGCACTCCAGGGGCCAGGTCTCGTCCTGCTCGCGGGCCGCCTGGCCGCCGACGCGGAGTTGCAGGAGCACCGCGTCCGCGCCCTCCACCGCCCGGTCGAGGTCGGTCGTGGTGGTGATGCGGCCGGGGTGGCCCTGGCGGGCGAAGATGCGGCGGGCGAGGCCGCCCACCAGGTCCAGGCGGTCCTGCGCCGGGTCCATCAGGACCAGTTCCTCGACGGGCAGGGTGTCCCTGAGGCGGGCGAAGCCGTCCACGAGTTCGGGTGTGTAGGTCGAGCCTCCGCCGACCACGGTGAGTTTCATGTGTCTAACCCTTTACTCCGGTGAGCGTGACTCCCTCTACAAACGCCTTCTGGGCGAAGAAGAACACGAGGATCACGGGGGCCATCACCAGCACGGTGGCGGCCATGGTGAGGTTCCAGTCGGTGTGGTGGGCGCCCTTGAACGACTCCAGGCCGTAGGAGAGGGTCCACGCGCCCGGGCTTTCCGAGGCGTAGATCTGGGGGCCGAAGTAGTCGTTCCACGCGTAGAAGAACTGGAAGAGGGCCACCGCGGCGATGCCCGGTTTCGCCATCGGGAGCACGACCTTGAGCAGCGTGCGCAGGTCGCCGCAGCCGTCCACCCTGGCCGCGTCCAGGTACTCGTCGGGGATGGTGGTGAGGAACTGGCGCAGCAGGAAGATGGAGAACGCGTCGCCGAACGCCATGGGGATGATCAGCGGCCAGAGCGTGCCGGACAGGTCGAGCTGCTTCGCCCAGAACAGGTACATCGGGATGATGATCACCTGGGGCGGCAGCATCATCATCGAGATGACCAGCATCAGGGCCAGGTTGCGGCCCCGGAAGCGGAACTTCGCGAGGGCGTAGGCCACCGGGATCGAGGAGACCACCGTGAGCGCCGTGCCCAGGACCGCGTAGAACAGGGTGTTCCGCCACCAGGTGAGGAAGCCGGGGGTGTCGAAGACCCTGCGGTAGTTGTCCCATTCCCAGGTGTGCGGGATCAGGTCGCGGCTGAGCGCCTGGCTGTCGCTCATGAGCGAGGTGAGGAAGACGAAGAGGAAAGGGAGGGTGAAGAAGAGGGCCGCCGCGACGCCCAGGGAGTGGATCGCGATCCATTCGAGGAACGCCCTGCGGTGGGCCGTGCGCTGCGCGGGAGAAGGGGCCGCCTTCGACTCCAGGGGCCTGTCCAGTAGTTGGGTCATCGGTCACCTGCCTGGATCAGACCGCCCTTGCGGCGCATCAGGAGTGCGGTGAAGGCCATGGAGAGGGCGAACAGGACCAGGGCGACCACGCAGGCGGAGCCGTAGTCGAAGCGCTGGAAGCCCAGGTTGTAGACGAGTTGGGGGAGGGTGAGGGTCGACTTGTCCGGGTAGCCGGGCTCGAACTGGGTGCCCGCGCCCTGGATCACGCCCGAGGCGACCTTTCCGGCGATCAGCGGCTGGGTGTAGTACTGCATGGTCTGGATCACGCCGGTGACGACCGCGAACATGACGATCGGGGAGATGTTCGGCAGCGTGACGTAGCGGAAGCGCTGCCAGGGTGTCGCGCCGTCCAGTTCGGCCGCCTCGTACTGCTCCTTCGGTACGTCGAGCAGCGCGGCCATGAAGATGACCATCAGGTCGCCGATGCCCCACAGGGCCAGGAGGGTGAGGGCCGGCTTCGACCAGGCGGGGTCGTTGAACCAGCCGGGGGCGGGGAGTCCGGTCTTCTCCAGGAGTGAATTGACCGGGCCCGTGCCGGGGTTGAGGAGGAAGGCGAAGGCCATGGTGGCCGCCACGGGCGGGGCCAGGTAGGGCAGGTAGAAGAGGGTGCGGAAGACACCCGTAGCCGTCTTGATCTTGGTGATCAGCAGGCCCACGCCCAGGCCGAAGGCGACCCGGAGCGTGACCATGACGAGGACCAGCCACAGGGTGTTGCGCAGGGCGGGCCAGAAGAACGGGTAGTGCTCGAAGACGTACGTCCAGTTCTTCGTGCCCGACCACGCCGGCGGCTTGAAGCCGTCGTAGTGCATGAAGGAGAAATAGACGGTGGAGAGCAGGGGGTAGGCGAAGAAGACCGAGAAGCCGATCAGCCAGGGGGAGAGGAAGGCGAGGGTGCGCAGCGTCGAGCGGCGGTGTTTCGCGCGGAGTGTGTAGGTGCTCATCTCTTACTTCGCCTGCGCGATGTCCGTGTCGATCTGCCGGGCCGTCTTCTTCAGGCCGGCCTTGAGGTCGGTGGCCTTGCCGCTCTCGTAGTCGTAGCCGAACTCCTGGATCGTGGTGAGGTAGACGCCGCCGTTGACGGAGGCGGGGGCCGTGGTGGAGTCCGGGTCGGCCGCGATGTCGAGGAACGTCTTGAAGCGCGGGTCGTACTTCAGCTTCGGGGACTTCAGGGCCGCGAGCGTGGAGGGCACGTTGTGGATGGCGTTGGAGAAGTTCACCACCGCGTCCGTGTCGGTGGTCATGTACTTCACCAGCTCCCAGGCCGCGTTCTGCTTGGTGCTGGTCGCCGCGATGCCGGCGATGGTGCCGGTGATGTAGCCCTTGCCGTACTGGCCGGCCTGGTCGTCGGGGACGGGCAGCGGGGCCACGCCGATCTCGAACTCGGGCTTGGCGTCCAGGGCCATGCCCAGGCGCCACTCGCCATCGAGCTGCATGGCGACCTGGCCGGTGTGGAAGGGGTGCTTGGGGCCCCACTCGTCGCCGAGCCCGGAGCGGTAGGTCTCGAGCTTGCGGTAGCCGCCGAGTGCGTCGACCAGCTTCTTCTGGACCGTGAAGGCCTGTGCGAAAGCCGGGTCCTTGGCGACGTTCGACGTGCCGTCCTTGTCGAAGTACGTGGGGGAGAACTGGCCGAGGTAGTGCTCGGTGGTGGTCTCCCAGCCGTGGTAGTCCGGCATGAAGCCGAGCTGCTTGTAGGAGTCGCCCTGGGGGATCGTCAGCTTCTTGGCGACCTTCTCGAACTCGGACCAGGTCTTCGGCGGGGCGGCGATGCCCGCCTTCTCGAATGCCGTCTTGTTGTAGTAGAGGCCGTACGCGTCGCCGAGGAGCGGGACCGCGCAGCGGTTGCCCTCGAACTGGGTGTACTCGTTCATCGCCTTCGGGAAGGTCGTCTCCGGGTCGATGCCCGACTTCTCGAAGAACGGGTTGAGGTCCACCAGGGCGCCGGAGGAGCAGAACCTCCCGACGCTGTTCGTGGTGAACGACGAGATCACGTCCGGGGCCTTGCCGCCACCGGTGCGCAGGGCCTGGTTGATCTTGTCGTCGGTCATGTTGCCGACGACGTTCACATGGATCCTGGGGTGCGTCTTCTCGAAGCCGGCGACCAGGTCCTTGACGGCCTTCACCTCGGAGGGCGCGCTCCAGGCGTGCCAGAAGTTCAGGGTCGTCTCCTTCGAGGCGTCGTCGGAGGCGCCGGAGTCCGCCTGGCCAGTACAGGCCGTGGCGAGGAGGGCGAGGGAGGCGGAGGCGGCGAGGGCGATGGCCGCTTTTCGGGATATTCCGGGCATGGCAGAGCTCCCTGAGGTACGGGGGAAGAAGGGAAATACCGGGGAGGGGGGTGGGGTCAGCGGGAGGTGTCGAAGACCTCGTCGCGCGTGGTCGCGAGCGCGCTCTCCAGCGCGCCGCGCAGCACGGGGTGTTCACGGACGTCGCCCACGACCAGGCGTGGGCGGGACGCGGCCAGTTCCTCCAGCTCGGCCTGGACGAGGGCGCGCAGCGTCTCGCCGCCCGAGGTGAGGGACGCGCCGCTCAGCACGACGAGCTCGGGGTCGAGGACCGAGACCAGGGAGGCCAGACCGGTGGCCAGCCGGGTCGCGTAGGTCCGCAGGAGGTGGCGGTGCGGTTCGTCGTCGGTCTCCGCGGCCCGGGCCACCAGGTGTGCGGCGGCCTCGGCGTACGGGCCCGCGGGGATGTCCTCGATGCCGAGTTCGCGGGCCAGCCCGGGGACGGCCTGGGAACCGGCCAGCTCCTGGTAGCCGCCGCTGTTGGCCTTGGTGACCTGGCGGACCAGGGGCGTGCCCGGCACCGGCAGGAAGCCGACCTCGCCGGCGCCGCCGGTCCAGCCGCGGTGTAGCCGGCCGCCCAGCACCAGGGCGGCGCCCAGGCCCTCCTGGTTCCACAGCAGCACGAAGTCCGTGTGGTCCCGGGCCGCGCCGAGGCGCTGTTCGGCGAGCGCGACCAGGTTGACGTCGTTCTCGTACTCGAACGGCATCGGCAGGGCGGCGGCGAGCTCCTCCAGCAGGGTGGGGGAGTGCCAGCCCGGGAGGTGGGAGGCGTAGCGCAGACGGCCCGTGGTGGGGTCGAAGGCGCCGGGGGTGCCGATGACGAGCCGGTGGATGTCGCCCCGGGCCAGGCCCGCCGCCTTCACCGCGCCGTCCAGGGCGTCGGTGACCTGCTGGACGACGGGGACGCCGGTGCGCCTGCCGGGGGTGGGCAGCTCGTGGCGGCCGACCGTACGGCCGGTGATGTCGGCGACCGCGGCGAGGATCCGCTGCGGGGTGACGTCGAGTCCGGCGGCGTACCCGGCCGCCGGGTTGACCTCGTACAGCTGGGCGTTCGGGCCCGGCCTGCCCTCGGTGGTGCCGGTGGCCAGGACGAGGCCCGCGGCCTCCAGGCGGGCCAGGAGCTGGGAGGCGGTCGGCTTGGACAGGCCGGTGAGCTTGCCGATCCGGGTGCGGGACAGCTGCCCGTGCTCCAGCAGCAGGTCCAGGGCGGCCCGGTCGTTCATGGCGCGCAGGACGCGCGGGGTGCCCGGCGTGCCGGCGGTTCCTGCCATGCCTGTCCACCTGCCCTTCGGCTGCTCAGCTTCTCAGTGATCAGCCGGGGAAGTCCATCGCCGACCTGCGGTTGATCACTGTTAGGAAAGTTTCCTATCGGTGGGGAGGAAAGTAAGCCCGGCGCCGCGCGGGCGTCAATAGGGGACGGTCCAGGCAACACAGTCGTTACCCGGGCAGGCGAAAACAGGGCACGTAAAGAGGGCGGCACCCGGAAGACCCGGGTGCCGCCCTCGTCGTGCGGCGGGACGGTTACTTCGTGGTGCTCGTCGGCGGTGCGACGGGCGTGAGCGGGGACGCCGCCGCCGACTGCGGGGACGACGAGTTCGCGTACACCGACGGGGCCGCGATCCCCTCCGTCGGGTCGGCGGAGCCGTCCTGTGCGGGGGCCGTGGCGCCGCCGACGATCTGGATGTCCGCCGCGTCGAACGCCCGCTTGACGCGCCAGCGCAGTTCGCGCTCCACGGTCAGGGACTTGCCGGGCATCGTCTTGGCCGAGACGCGCACGACCATGGAGTCCAGCAGGACGCTGTCCAGGCCGAGGACCTCGATCGGGCTCCACAGCAGCTCGTTCCAGGGCTCCTCGGCGTTCATCTTCTCGGCGACCTCGTCCAGGGTGGCCTTCACCTTGTCCAGGTCCTCGCCGGCGTGGACCGTGACGTCGACGTTGGCCGTTGCCCAGCCCTGCGAGAGGTTGCCGATCCGCTTGACCTCGCCGTTGCGGACGTACCAGATCTCGCCGCCGTCGCCGCGCAGCTTGGTCACGCGCAGGCCCACCTCGATCACCTCGCCGGAGGCGACGCCCGCGTCGATCGTGTCGCCGACGCCGTACTGGTCCTCCAGGATCATGAAGACGCCCGAGAGGAAGTCCGTGACCAGGTTGCGCGCGCCGAAGCCGATCGCCACACCGGCCACACCGGCGGACGCCAGCAGCGGGGCCAGATTGATGTTGAACGCGGAGAGGATCATCAGGGCCGCGGTGCCCATGATCAGGAAGCTGGCCACCGAGCGCAGTACCGAGCCGATCGCCTGCGAGCGCTGGCGACGGCGCTCGACGTTGACCAGCAGCCCGCCGAGCCCGGAGCCGTCCACGGACTGGCCGGACCGGTTCATGCGGTCTATCAGCTTGGTGATCGCGCGCCGGACGACGACCCTCAGTACCGCCGCCACCACCACGATGAGCAGGACCCGCAGGCCGATCGCGAGCCACGTCGACCAGTTCTGCTCGACCCAGCCGGCGGCGTTCGTCGCGCTCTCCTGGGCGTCCTGGAACGAGGGCACTCTCGGGGTCTCCGACTCCGAGGGGGTCGGCGACGGGCCGGCGGCGAGCAGGACGGCGTCCGCGAGGGACAAGGACACGGCAGGTACCTCCAGGTGCAGCGGTCTGCCCCGGCACGGTGGTTCAGGGGGGTCAAGGTCACGACTGGGTCACCGAAGGGGCAGAACCACCACACTAACGGGGCATTGTGTGTGCTCCTGCGGGATGTGTGAAGGAGAGACCGTGCTCACCTGGGCTTGAACACGCCATGATCCTGGGGATGAATGGGATGTGGTCGAAAACACTCCCAGCCCGTTACGGGGACATGGTGGCGCTTTCACCAGGCATGAGGGGAGACTGGCTACGAATCGTCCCGGCGCGAGCCACGCGCCGCCGGCGTCCAAGGAGGCATCCGTGCCGCACGTCCTGGTCCTCAACGCGTCGTACGAGCCGCTAGGTGTCGTACCGCTCCGCCGCGCGCTCGTCCTCGTCCTCGAGAACAAGGCCGTCTGCCTCGAGGAGTCCGGCGCCTATCTGCACAGCGCGACCGTCACAGTCCCCGCACCCAGCGTGGTCCGGCTCAAGCGGTTCGTCCGGGTCCCCTATCGGGGGCCCGTTCCACTGACCCGCCGGGCGCTGTTCGCCCGTGACGGGGGCCGGTGCATGTACTGCGGTGGCGTCGCAACCAGCGTCGACCACGTCATCCCGCGCAGCCGCGGGGGCAAGCACGTCTGGGACAACGTGGTGGCGTCCTGCCGCCGCTGCAACCACGTGAAGGCCGACCGTCACCTCTTCGAGATCGGCTGGCGGCTGCGCCACAAACCCGCTCCGCCCTCCGGCCTGGCCTGGCGCATCATCGGGACCGGCCATAGGGACCCGCGCTGGCTGCCGTACTTGCAGCCGTACGGCGCGGACGACGCCATGGCCCGGATCGACGGCATTTCCGCCTGACGAGGATCCGGGCCTTCGTATTGCCGCGCGCGGCCGGCCGACCGGCCCGGGGAACCCCCGTTCCCCCGGGCCGGCCCGTCATGAGGCGGGGCGCTCACGCGTACCGCAGCTCCCCGGGGCGTACCGAGCGGCGCAGCAGGGGCAGTGAGGTGGCCGCGGCCAGCAGGCATGCGGCGTAGACGGCGACGGGCACCAGGGCGATCGCCCAGGGCGCCGGCCGGCCGGAGAGCACGGCGTACCCGGTGCCGATGGTCATCCCGCCCAGGCCCGAGAGCAGCATGGCGGGGGCGAGCGGCAGCGCGGTCTCCAGCAGCAGGGCCCGGCCGAGCACCGTGTGCGGCACCCCGGCGGCGGCCTGCGCGGCCAGGCCCCGGCGGCGGGTGGCCAGGGACTCGGCGGTGCCGACGGCGAGGCCGGACAGGGTGATCGCGAAGGCGATGGCGATCGCGGCGCCGGTGAGGTCGAGGCCGGTGGTGTAGTAGGACGCGGGCTCGGCGAGGTGCCGCGTGCTGTGCACCACGTCGCTCAGCACCTGACGGATGCCCAGGAAGCCGGTGCCCACGACCGTCACCAGCAGCACCGCCGCGTGCGTGCGGGCGGCCGACCAGGGGTCCTCGCGCAGTCGCTCCGCCGCGATCAGCGTCGCCGCCGACCGGGCCCGGGGTGCGAGGACCCTCCCGGTCGCCTTCGCGGTGGCCCCGGAGAGCCACACCGCGCCCGCGCCGACCACGAGGACCACGCCCATCACCGTCAGCGGCACCCTGCCGTTCGGCCGGTCGGGGGCGGCCGTGGACGTGGTGACCACGGTCAGCAGCGCCAGCACCGCGACGAGCAGCACCCCGGCCAGGAACAGCAGCCCGGGCCCCCGTCCACTGCCGGGCCCGATCCGGCGGACCCAGCCGAGCGGGGAGGCCACGACCCGGCGCAGCGCCAGTGCGCCCGCCACCGCGCCCAGCACCGGTACGGCGACGGCGACCAGGGCGATCCCCACCCAGGCCAGGGCGGTCGGCCGGTCCCACTGGCGCAGCAGGAGCAGCACCGAGAGGACGGTGGCGACCGCCGAGCCCAGCAGGCAGGCCAGGCCGGTCTCCAGCGCGGCGATCCGCCGGACCTGCCAGGGCGTCGCCCCGGCCAGCCGCAGCCCGGCCAGCCGCCGGTCGCGGTGCACGGCGCCGATCCGGGCGCACTGGCCGAGGAACCCCAGCACGGGCACGAGCAGGAGCAGCAGGCCGACGATCACGCCGGACCGCGTGCCGGGCTCGTCCAGCAGGCCCGCGGCGACGGGCACCTGGTGGCCGCCCCGCAGGGAGGCCAGGGCGACGGCGGCCAGCGCGAACCCCGTCGCGAGCGCGGCGCCCGTCACCGTCAGCGCGACCCGCCACCACTCGCCCCGGTCGGAACCACGGGTGAGCTCCCAGGCGAGACGCAGATCGGAACGCAGGGAGTTCACGCCGTCACCTCCAGCGGCACCACGGCGCCGTCCCGCAGCTGGACCTCACGGTCCGCGTACGCCGCCACCTGGGCGTCGTGGGTGATCAGCAGGACCGCCGTGCCCGACTCGCGGGCCGTGTGGACCAGGGCCGTCATGACCTGCTCGCCGGAGAGCGAGTCCAGGGCTCCCGTCGGCTCGTCGGCGAAGACCACCCTCGGACCGGTGACCAGGGCCCGGGCCAGCGCGGTGCGCTGGGCCTGGCCGCCGCTCATCTCGCCCGGCCGCAGGTCCTGCTGTCCGCGCACGCCGAACCGCTCCAGCCACTCACCGGCAAGGGCCCGGGCCCGGGCGCGGTCGGTGCCGGCCAGCAGCAGCGGCAGGGCGACGTTGTCCAGGGCCGTCAGCTCGGGGATGAGCTGCCCGAACTGGAACACCACGCCGAACTCGGTCCGCCGCAGCTCGCTCAGCCGCTGCTCGGGCAGGTCCGCGAGTCGCCGGCCGTCGTACGTCACCGAGCCCTCGTCGGGCCGGACGATCCCGGCCAGGCAGTGCAGCAGCGTCGACTTCCCGCTGCCGCTCGCGCCGGTCACCGCGAGGATCTCACCGGTGTGCAGCTCGACCGACGCCCCGCGCAGGGCGGGTGTCCTGCCGTGCGCCTTGGTGAGGCCGCCGGCCGTGAGAAGAGGCACGGGTCTGTTCATGCTGCGTCGACCTCCGCGGTCAGGGTGGTGAGCCGGGCCGCCGTGGTGCTCATCCAGCGGAGGTCGGCGTCGAGGTGGTTGAGGGCGTAGTCCGCCGAGAGCACGGTCGCCAGATCCGCGCCCTTCGCGGCCTTGAGGGCCGTGAGCTCCCTCATCCGCTCCATGTGGGCGGCGCGCTGGGCACTCAGATACCCGGCCGGGTCACCGCCCGAGAGGATCGCGACGACGACCTTGGCGAAGATCTCGTTCGCCACGAAGGGCGCGGGCGGGGCGATCTCCCCGGCCCAGCGGGACAGTTCGCGTGCCCCCTCCTCCGTGGCGCGGTACATCGTCCGCTCCGGGCCGCCGTCCGAGTCGGTGCCCTCGATCTCGGCGAGGCCGTCCCGGACGAGGCGCTGCAGGGTCGTGTAGACCTGCCCGTAGGCGAGCGGGCGGGCCTGCGGGAAGCGTTCGTCGTGGCGTCGCTTGAGGTCGTACCCGTGGCTCGGACCCGTCGCGAGCAGGCCCAGCAGGAGGTGGCGGGTGCTCATGGCGATCATTATGTACTCAGTACATGTACTGAGTGAATAGTGGGCGCCGATCCGATTTCGCCACCGGACCCGGGGGATGGGGATCACTCCGTGACGGCGTACGCCTCCACCGACCACAGCGAGTAGCCGTACGGCGTGGCCCGCTTCTCGCCCTGCACCCGTACGAAGCGCACGTCGCGCTCGTCCATGCGGACACTCTCCCGGCCGCCCCGGCCGTCCCGTACCGCCGCCGCCGTGCGCCAGCGGCGGCCGTCCGGCGAGACCTGGACGCGGTACGCCGAGGGGTGGGCGTCCTGCCAGCGCAGCACGACCTGCCCGAGCCGCACCGGGCGCGGCAGCTCGACCTGCCACCAGGCGCCGTCGTCGACGGGGGACGACCAGCGGGTGTCCGGGTCGCCGTCGTTCGCCGCCGACGCGGGGAAGCCGGGCGTCTCGTCGGCCGAGGAACGCGCCGTGCCGGTGCGGGCCAGGTCGGGTCCGCCGGTGGGCGGGAAGGCCCGGACGGTGAGGGTGCGGGTCGCTCCCGCGAACCCCAGCCGGATGTCGTAGGACCGCTGCGGCGCGCCGCGCTCCACCGTCACCTCGACGGGGACCTCCACCTTCGTGCCGCGCGGCACGGCCAGTTCGGTCCTGGGCACCTTCACCCGCACGCCCTCGGGTGCCTCGACGGTGAGCCTGCCGCGGGCGTCGGCGGGGCGCAGCGAGCCCAGGCCGGCCGTCAGCCGCCGCGTCCTGCCGGTCTCGGCGTCCACGCGGTCACGCGTCAGCTCCAGGGACGTGGCGGGGGAGTCCGCGAACCACGGCACCAGGTGACGTACGCGGGACGACGCGGGGCCGGTGACCCGTACGGCGTCCACCCGCTGCCCGGCCCGCACCTCGGTCGCGCCCGAAGCGGCCAGCCGGCCGGCCCGACGCCAGCCCCGGCCCGGCACGTGCACCTCGACGTCGCCCTCGGTGCCGGGGTCGGTGAGGGCCGTCACCGCTGTCAGGGACCGGGGGTGCGGGAAGCGCAGGGTGCGGCCGTCGCCCGGGTCACCGGGGCTCGGGGGCGGCTCGTGGTCGATGCCCGACCAGGCCGCGTACGCCTTCTGCGCGCGCTGGAGGAAGGGATCCAGGACGTCCGTGCCGACCTTGACCGGTGCCGGCTCCAAACGGGCGCGCAGCGCACCGAGCCGGCGATACGCCGTCCAGGCCGCCGCCGCGTCCCCGGCGCGCTGCGCGTCCAGCATGTCGAGCGCGACGGTCCCCGCCTCGCCGTAGCGCGCCAGCTGCCGCGACCAGGGGGCGACCTCCGGAGCGAGGGCGGTGCCCGCCAGCCGCCGGGGCAGCTCACGCAGCACGGCGAACGCCTCGCGCAACCGCCGGGCGGCGTCGTCGCCCGTTCCGGGACCACGGACGTGGGCTCCGTCCGCCCGGGAACCAACCCTGGCTCCGTCGGGCCCGGGGGCACTCGCCTGGGTTCCGTTCGGCCCGGGGTCGCTTGCCTCGGCTCCGTCTGCCCGGGGAGCACTTGCCCCGGCCCTGTCGGGCCCGGAGGCACTTGCCTGGGCTCCGTCGGGCCCGGGGCCAGTCACTCCGGCTCCGTGAGGCCCGGGGGCATCCGCCCGCGCTCCGTCGGCTCCGGGACCGCTTGTCCGGGCTCCGTCCGCCCGGGGAGTACTTGCCCCGGCCCTGTCGCGTCCGGAGGCACTTGCCTGGGCACCGTCGAGCCCGGGGCCGGTCACCCCGGCTCTGTCGGGCCGGGCGGCATCCGCCCGCGCTCCGTCCGCTCCGGGACCGCTTGTCCGGGCTCCGTCCGCCCGGGGAGTACTTGCCCCGGCCCTATCGCGTCCGGGGGCACTTGCCTGGGCACCGTCGAGCCCGGGGCCAGTCACCCTGGCTCCGTCGAGCCCGGGGGCACCCGCCCGCGCTTCGTCCGCTCCGGGACCCCTTGTCCCGGCTCCGTCCGCCCGGGGAGCACTCGCCCCGGCCTCGTCGGGCCTGGAGGCACTCGCCTGGGTTCCGTCAGGCCCGCGGGCACCCGCCCTGGGTCCGTCCGGCCCGGGGTCACTCGCCCCGACCCCGTCCGGCCCGGGGTCGCTCGCCCCGGCCCCGTCCGGCCCAGGGGCACCCGCCCGGGCTCCGCTCGTCGCGCCCGCCGCCGTGTGGGTCTGCCAGTACGCCTCGGTCAGGGGGCGAAGGTACGCCGACTCCTCCTCGTCGAGGACCGACGAGGCGTCGTTGGCGGCCAGTGCGGTCAGGGCCTCCTCGCGGCGGCGGTCTCCGTCCGCCAGGTCGGCGATCGCGGCGCGCCAGGACTCGCCGGGGCGGTAGGCGCGCGGGTTCCAGGCGTAGTCGGCGGCGGTGAACAGCGGGATGCGGGACGCCTCGGGCTGCTGCATCGCGTTGGCGAGCAGGGCGGTTGAGCCGGTGGCGACGGCCGGCTCGCGGCCCCGGTAGGGGCCGAGGAAGAGACGGCCGGGCTCGTAGTCGTTGACCGGGTAGTTGTCCATCGTGACCAGCGGATGCCGGAACGCCTCCCGGGCGTCGGCCAGTTCACCGCCCGTGATGGTGCGGGGCACCACCCCGACGCCCGTCCACGCCACCTCGACCCCCGGGTCCAGCGTGCTCGCCAGGGCCCGCCGGTAGTCGGTCGTGCCGTCCTCGTAGTACTCGGTCGGCATCAGCGACAGACCGGCGGCGCCGGGGTGCCGCTCCGCCAGGTGCCGGGCCACCGCGTTCGCCACCCGGCCCTGCGCCCGCGCGGCCGCCCTCGGGCCGGAACCGAACCGGTCGGCGTCCGCGTCACAGTGCCACTCGCTGTAACTGACGTCCTGGAACTGGAGCTGGAAGGCCCTGAAGCCCAGCGCCCACATCGCGTCGAGCTTGCGGGTCAGCGCCCGCACGTCGGCGTCCGACGCGAAACACATCGCCTGCCCCGGGGCCACCGCCCAGCCGAGCGTGACGTGGTTGCGGCGCGCCCGCTCGGCCAGCTCCCGGAACTCGGCGCGCTGCTGCGCCGGGTACGGCTCACGCCAGCGCGCCTGCCGGTACAGGTCGTCCCCCGGGGCGTACAGGTAACGGTTCTGCTTGGTGCGCCCCATGAAGTCGAGCTGCCCCAGCCGCTGCCGGTGCGTCCACGCGGTGCCGTAGAAACCCTCGGTGATGCCGCGCACGGCGGTGCCGGGCCAGTCGCGTACGACGGCGGCGGTGATCATGCCGTCGGGGCGCAGGAGCTGCCGCAGGGTCTGGACCGCGTGGAACAGGCCGTCCTCACCGGTGCCGGTGAGCGAGACGCCGCCCCCGCCCACGGACAGCTCGTATCCCCCGGAGGGGAGGGCATGGCGGTCGTTCCGGCGGACGGGCTCCGTGCGCATCCGCACGACCAGCGCCCCGGGCCCGGCGGAGTCCGTGACGCGACGGGCTCCGGCCTGCCGCAGCAACGCGCGCAGGGTGTCGACGGCGTACCGATCCGCCGTCGGGTCCGTGATCAGCGCGACCTCGTCGGTCACCGCGACCGGTGCGCCGTTGCCACGCAGGGACTGGGGGCGCGGCCAGACGGAGAGGTCCGGCCCGGCGGTGTCGGCGACGGTGGCCGCGGTCGCGCCCGGGACCGGCGGGGCCGCCACCGCGGCGGGCGCGGAGCCGAGGGTTCCGGCGACGACCGCGACGGCCAGAGCCGCTGCCCGCTTCCCACGCCGCAGTCCCACAGGCCCCCTCCAGGTGTGTTCGACCGGGAGAACGAGCCCACCACCCGTCCGGTGAAGGTGTCAACGAGAGTGGCCGTTATCACTGGATTGCCGGAATCTGGAAGGAGGGGAGGGCAGCGGAATGTGAGCAGAAGCACGATGTCCGGCCTGGGGTGTCTGCCTTCGCGTCGACTGGGTAGGGCTGCGATAACCGTTGAATGCCGTACCCGACAAGGAGGCCCCCGTGGCTGCGATGACTTTCCTCCCGCTCCCGGCCCAGTCCAAACCCGTGGCGGACCCGTCCAAACCCGTGGCGGATACGTCCGCCGACCTCGACCCCCACTATGACGATCCCCGCTACGAAGACCCGCACTACTGCGTCTTCAGCTCCGAGAACACCTGCGCCGAGCCCCCGCTGACCAGCGAGACGCCGCTGCCCGACGCCGAGCCCCTCACCAGCGAGCCGCCGCTCGCCGAATCAGCCCCCCTCACCAGCGAACCCTCCGCCTTCACCTTCGTCCCGGACTTCTCGAGGTCGTAGATGACCGAACCCCGGCCGGCCGAACCGCCTTCCGAGGACCTGTCCCGCCTCGCCGAACTGCACGGCGTCGCCACCTCGTACAGCTCGTCCCCGGACCGTACGGTCGCGGCCTCGGCCGCCGCGGTCACCCTCACCCTGGCCGCTCTCGGCGTGGACGCGAGCACGCCCGGCGCGATCAGCGCCGCGCTCGCCGCCCGGGAGCGGCAACTGGGCGCCAGGCTGCTGCCGCCCACGGTGGTCGGCTGGGGCGCAGGCCCCCCGGCCGCCCTGGCCGCTCTCCCCGAGGGAAGCCGGCTGCTCATCGAGACCGAGCAGGGCGAGACACGCGCCTCGGCCGAGCACCTCCCGCCCGGGGTCCACCGGCTGACCGCCACCGCCCCCGACGGCCGCGCGGCCACCGCCCACCTGGTCATCGCCCCGCCCCGCC
>NZ_MUKA01000498.1 GCF_002150735.1 Streptomyces africanus | reverse complement strand
AACCCCCTGTAGCCCCACCCCCACCTCGACAGATAGGTTCGTTACATGCCCGACTACCTCGACGACCTGCGTCTCGCCCACGTCCTCGCCGACGCCGCCGACGCCGCGACGACGGACCGGTTCAAGGCCCTCGACCTCAAGGTAGAGACCAAACCGGACATGACCCCGGTGAGCGAAGCGGACAAGGCCGCCGAAGAACTCATCCGCGGCCAACTCGCCCGCGCCCGCCCCCGGGACGCGATCCTCGGCGAGGAGTACGGCGTCGAGGGCACGGGCCCCCGCCGCTGGGTGATCGACCCCATCGACGGCACCAAGAACTACGTACGCGGCGTCCCGGTCTGGGCCACCCTCATCTCCTTGATGGAAGCCGGCGAGGGCGGCTTCCAGCCCGTCGTCGGCGTCGTCTCCGCCCCCGCCCTCGGCCGCCGCTGGTGGGCCGCGAAGGGCTACGGCGCGTTCACCGGCCGCAGCCTCACGAAGGCGACCCGCCTCCAGGTCTCCCGCGTCGGAAAGCTCGCCGACGCCTCCTTCGCGTACTCCTCGCTCAGCGGCTGGGAGGAACAGGGCCGCCTGGACGGCTTCCTGGACCTCACCCGAGAGGTGTGGCGCACGCGCGCGTACGGCGACTTCTGGCCGTACATGCTGGTCGCCGAGGGCGCCGTCGACATGTGCGCCGAGCCGGAGCTGTCGCTCTGGGACATGGCCGCCAACGCGATCATCGTCACCGAGGCCGGCGGCACCTTCACCGGACTCGACTCCCGCCCGGGCCCGCACAGCGGCAACGCGGCCGCGTCGAACGGCCTGCTGCACGACGAGCTGCTGGGGTACCTCAACCAGCGGTACTGAGCGCACCACCCGTTGCCGAGCGCGCCCCCTGTTACCGAGCGCCCCCTTGTTGACCCTCCCTTTGCCTGCCACCCTGGAAGTCCGCCCGCTTGTGAACTTGTGAAAGCATGAACAAACGGCGGGGACACCCCCCAGGAGGCCCATCCATGCTCGTCCGTGACGCCATGAGCACCGTCGTCCTGACCATCGGCCCGACCCATACCCTCCGCCAGGCCGCCGCGCTGATGGCCGCCCGCAAGGTCGGCGCGGCCATCGTCCACGACCCCGACGCCGGCGGCATCGGCATCCTCACCGAACGCGACATCCTCATCTCCGTAGGCCATGGCCAGGACCCGGACACGGAGCTCGCCCACGCACACACCACCACCGACGTCGTGTTCGCCACTCCGGCCTGGACCCTGGAGGAGGCGGCCGATGCCATGGCGCACGGCGGCTTCCGCCATCTCATCGTGCTGGACCGCGACGAGCCCGCCGGCGTCGTCTCGGTCCGCGACATCATCCGCTGCTGGGCACCGGCCCGTCAGCAGGTACCCGCCTGACAGTGCGACCGGCCCGGGCCCCTCGAAGAAGCCCGGGCCGCCCTACCGCAAGCGACCCGCCCGACCGAATTAGATAGCGTCTAAAGCGAGGGGAACTCTAACTCCACACCTGTTCGCAACCTGGTCCCCTTTGCTGTTAGGCTGGTAGCCATGAGTGACCTTCTGGAACGGCTGCGCGGACGCGGATGGCGGATGACCGCGCAGCGGCGCGTCGTGGCCGAGGTCCTCGACGGCGAACACGTCCACCTGACGGCCGACGAGGTCCACGCCCGGGCCGTCACCAAGCTGCCCGAGATCTCCCGGGCGACCGTCTACAACACGCTCGGCGAGCTCGTGTCGCTCGGCGAGGTGCTCGAGGTCTCCACGGACCAGCGCGCCAAGCGGTACGACCCGAACGCCCACCAGCCGCATCACCACCTGGTCTGCGCCCAGTGCGGCGCGATCCGCGACGTGCACCCGGTCGGCAACCCCCTGGCGGACCTCCCCGACTCGGAGCGCTTCGGCTTCACGGTCTCGGACGTCGAGGTGACGTACCGCGGCGTCTGCCCGAACTGCGCGGCCGCCTAGCCTCCCCTCACCTCCCCTGCCTTCGCGTGCGAAGCCCCGGCACCGATGAGTGCCGGGGCTTCGCGCTGTCCGCGGACTTCCCGTATCTGACGGTCCGTCATATGGTCAACGGCACCCACCAGTCCGTTCCGCACTCCGCGAGGAGACCGAAGTGGGAGAGCCGTATCCAAAAGTCACCGCCCACGACCTGACGCGCACCTTCGGCCGGGGCCCTCGCGCGGTCGACGCCCTCGGCCCCCTCGACCTGACCGTCGCGCCGGGCGAGTTCGTCTGCCTCGTCGGCCCCTCCGGCTGCGGCAAGTCCACCCTGCTGCGCATCACCGCCGGACTGCTCCGGCCCAGCACCGGCACACTGGAGATCCGCACGGCCAGTCCGCGCCCGGCGGCCATGATCTTCCAGGACTACGGAATCTACGACTGGAAGACCGTCCAGGCCAACGTCCGCTTCGGCCTCGACGTCCAGCGCGTCCCACGCCGGGAGGCGAACGCCCGGGCCGCCGACTGGCTGGCCCGCACGGGTCTCGCCGACTTCGCGCACGCCTACCCGGCGGCCCTCTCCGGCGGCATGCGGCAACGCGTCGCCCTCGCCCGTGCGTTGGCGGTCGAGCCCGAACTGCTGCTGATGGACGAGCCCTTCGCCGCCCTGGACGCCCAGTTGCGCACGATCCTCCAGGACGAACTGCTGGAGATCACCCAGGCGCTGCGCACGACGACCCTGTTCATCACCCACAGCCTGGAGGAGGCGATCGTCCTCGGCGACCGCGTCCTGGTGATGTCCGCCCGCCCGGGCCGGATCATCGCCGAGCACCGCCCGCCCTTCCCGCGCCCCCGCACTGGCGACGTTCGCGCCACCCCCGAGTTCACCGCGCTGAAGAGCGAGTTGTGGGACCTGCTGCGCAAGGAGGCGGTACCGGCATGACCACGATCGCTCCCGAGACGAAGCCCTCGGCCCTGGTCCGCCGCCCGGGCCCCCGCGAACTGCACCCGGTCCGCACCCACCGCCGCCGCCGCACCCTGGAACTGTNNGCCGTCGGCACGGCGGCGGGCTACCTCCTGGGCCTGCTGATGGGTTCGCTGTCGCTGGTCCGGGCCGCCCTGGAGCCGCTCCTGGACGCCCTGTACGTCGTACCGAAGCTGGCCCTGCTTCCCGTCTTCCTCAACATGTTCGGCCTGGGCGAGGGCCCGCAGGTGGCCCTGGTGGCGGCCACGGTCTTCTTCTTCGTCTGGATCTCCACGATGTCGGCGGTCATGGCGGTCCCCGACGGCCACCGCGACGCCGGCCGGGTCTTCGGCGCCTCCCCCTGGCAGATGTTCCGCCACGTCCTGCTCCCGGCGTCCCTGCCCGCCGNNCGCCTCGGAACAGATCGCCGCGACCGACGGCCTCGGCCATCTGATCTTCGACTCCCGCGCCCTCTTCCAGAACGACGTGATGTTCGTCGGCATCGTCTGCGTGGCCGTCCTGGGCGTGCTCTTCTCCGAGCTGGTCCGCTTCGCCGGCCGGCTGCTCACCCCGTGGGCCCCGCGCGACCGGGGACGGGGGCAGTCATGAGGGAACATACGTACGGCCTCGCCCTGCTCGCGACCGCGCTGCTCGCCTCGGCGGCCTGCTCGTCGCCGTCCTCCGGGAGCGCGACGCCGAAGGCGGACGCCGCAACGCGCGCCGTGCGCCCCGTCGAGGGTTGCGGCGCCGGCTCCTGGACGGACCCCGCCGACCTCGCCCC
>NZ_MUKA01000497.1 GCF_002150735.1 Streptomyces africanus | reverse complement strand
TCTCCGTCCCGCTCACCGGGGACGCCGACGCCTGGGCGCGGGGCCTGGAGGTGGGCCACCGGCTGCTGTGGCTGATGCGCCGCGACGGCGAACGCCCCAAGCTGCCCGGCGGCCGCCGCCCCTACGTCCGCGCCCCGCTGCCCTCCCGCCCCCTGACCGTGCGCTACGACCGGGACGAGGAGGCTCTGCTGCTGGACGAGGGCCGCATCTCCCCGGTGCCGCCCGAGGCCTGGGACTTCGAGGTGGGCGGGGTGCGCGTCCTGGAGCAGTGGTTCACGGCGCGCGTCGCCGAGGCCGAACCGGGCACACTCGCCGCGATCCGCCCCGCGACCTGGCCCCAGACCTGGACGTCGGAGCTGCTGGAACTGATCACGGTCCTGGCCCTGCTGGCCGAACTGCGCCCCCTGGAGGAGCCTGCGGTCCCCGACCCGGTGACGGCGACCGAGCTGCGCGAGGCCGGCGTTCTCCCGGTCCCGGCGTCGGCCCGCCGCCCGGCCTCGGTACTGGACGGCCCCGAGGAGGGGCCCGAAGGCCAGCTCGCCCTGCTCTAGCGCTCTAACGCAGCTCGGGGTCGTAGGCGTCCAGCACGCGCTCCAGCGCCCGCCTGAACACCGCCTCCAGATCGACCGGCCCGCTCTGCTCCATGAAGGCCGCGGCCAGTCGCGGATACGCTCCGGTGGCCACCTGGCTGCCCAGGTAGGCCATCCGGACGGCGTTCTCCTCCTCCTCGGACCAGGGCATGGAGCGCGTGCGCTCGACGGTCGCGATGTCGTTCGCGGTGTACGTCGTCACGACACCGTTGACCAGCGCGATCAGCTCCGTCTTCGTGCCGGCCGGGACGTCGAGCGGTTCGAGGCAGGCCAGGCAGTGTTCCAGGTAGCGCAGGGTGTTGGGGCTGAAGCCGTACACCCCTGACATCAGGCGCGGCACCCAGGTGTGGCGGCGCATGATGGCGCGCGTCTCCTCCGCGTTGCGCAGCATGTCGGCGCGCCAGTCACCCGTGGGCTCGAAGATCTCGTGCTCGGCACCGACGGAGTCGATCATCAGCTCGTACAGGTCCTCCTTGCGGGGGACGTAGTTGTACAGCGACATCGTGCCGCAGCCCAGCTCCGCGGCGACATGCCGCATGGACACCGCCTCCAGCCCCTCCGCATCGGCGATCCGCACCGCCGCCGCCGCGATGTCGGCGCGGGTGAACGCCGGTTTCGGCCCACGGCCGGTGCGCTCGGGGCGCGCCCAGATCACTTCGGGTACGGCAGCTCGGCCCGCCATCGATCATCACCTCGGCCACCATCCTAGTTACGTACAGCGTACGTAGTGCGCTATGGTCGTGCCATGACTTCTACGTACGCTGTACTTAGTGAGGGTCTGGAGAAGCGGTACGGGAAGGTCCATGCCCTGCGCGGGCTGGATCTCGCGGTGGCGGAGGGGACGGTGTGCGGGGTTCTCGGGCCGAACGGGGCGGGCAAGACGACGGCCGTACGGCTGCTGACCACGCTGCTGCGGCCGGACGCGGGCTCCGCCCGGGTCGCCGGGCACGACCTCACCCGGGAGGCCGCCGCCGTCCGGCGCCGGATCAGCGTCACCGGGCAGGACACATCGGTCGACGGGGATCTCACCGGGCGTCAGAACCTGCTGCTGTTCGGCCGGCTGCACCGGGTGCGCGGCCCCGCCGGCCGGACCGCGGAGCTCCTCGACCGCTTCGGCCTGGCCGAGGCCGCCGACCGGCCCGCCTCCACCTACTCCGGCGGCATGCTGCGCCGGCTGGACCTGGCGGCGAGCCTGATCCGCCGCCCCGAGGTGCTGTTCCTGGACGAGCCGACGACCGGCCTCGACCCGGTCAGCCGCACCCTCATCTGGGACGCGGTCCGCGACCTGACCGCCGAGGGCACGACCGTACTCCTCACCACCCAGTACCTGGAGGAGGCCGACCAGCTCGCCGACGACATCGCCCTGGTGGACCGCGGCCGGGTCGCGCACACCGGGTCGCCGGCGCAGCTCAAGGCGCTCGTCGGAGCACACGCCGAGGTCGTCGTGACGGACCCGGACGCGCTCACGAAGGCGGCGGCCGTCCTCGACCGGCTCACGGGCGCGCAGCCGTCGTTCGACCACGAGCGCGGCGCCGTCGGCGCGGTCAGCAAGGACCCGACGCTCACCCTCCCGCTGCTCGTGCGCACGCTGGACGCGGCGGGCGTGCCGCTGCTCGACGTGAGCCTGCGGCCCCCGACCCTCGACGACGTCTTCCTGCGCCTCACGGACACCACGGCCCCGGCCACGGCCACGACCGACGACAAGGAGCGTGCCGCATGAGCATGCTGGCGTACGACGGAACCGCGATGCTGGGCCGCCAGCTGCTGCGGATGCGGAACAACCCGGGGCTGCTGATCCTCACCCAGACGATGCCGGTCAGCATGCTGCTGTTCTTCGGCTACGTCTTCGGCAGCGCGCTGGCCATGCCGGGCGAGGCGTACCGGTCGTTCCTGGTGCCGGGCCTGCTGGTGGCGACCGCCGCGGGCGGGATCATGACCGGCATGTTCCAGGCGGCCCAGGACACGCACCGGGGCGTGACGGACCGCTTCCGGACGCTGCCGATGAGCCGGGCGGCCGTGCCGCTGGGACAGGCCGCGGCGGACCTGGTGGCCACGGCCGTCGGGACGGTGCCGTTCCTGCTGGTGGGGCTCGCGGTGGGCTGGCGCATCGAGGGCGGCCTGCTCGCCGCGCTCGGGGCGGTCGGGCTGTTGATGCTGTTCCGCTTCGCCTGCGTGTGGGCCGGGATCTTCCTCGGCCTGCTCACCCGGAACGAGGAGGCGGCCGGCCAGCTGGGCGGGTCAACGTTCCTGCTGCCGCTGCTGTCCAGCGCGTACATCCCGACGAGCGGGCTGCCGGGGTGGCTGCGGACGGTCGCCGAGTGGAATCCGATCAGCGCGGTGGCGACGGCTCTGCGGGACCTGTTCGGCAACGCGCCGGTGCCCGGCGGAGCGGCCTGGCCGGTGGCCCACCCCGTCGCGGGGTCGCTGATGTGGTGCGCCGTGCTGCTCGGGGTGTTCGTGCCGCTGGCCGTGCGTCAGTACGCGCACGGGGAGCGGTGAAGGGGCGGCCGGGACACCGGAGCCGGACGACGCCCCCGGTCACTGCCGGGCGGGGATGAGGCACCGACTGGGGGCGGGCCGCGCTCGGGTACACACCTGGCGCCGCTGCATGCCGTGGGGATGACGGACGACGTGTGCGCAGCGTGGCGCCGGGGGCGGTGTGACCGCCCGAGCGCGGGCCCCTACTTGCCGCCGAACAGCGAGCGGCGCAGCCGGCGCAGCGGTGCGAAGAGCGAGACGCGACGCACGCGCGCTCCCCTGCCACTGCGGTCGTGCGGCTGACGCGCGGTCAGTTCGCGCATCAGAGAGGTCGCCTCGACCGTCTCCCGCTGCGGGACGGCAGGGCCACCCAGCACCGAGAGGTGGCGGTCGAGGCGCGAACTGGTCGCGCTGCTCCCGCAGGTGATCGCAGGGACCCTGGCCCTGCTGCGCACTGTTATCTGTTCCATGTCACTCCCCACCCGTACGAGTCCACCCGGCCCGGGCAGGTTAACCCTATCGCCCCGTCCGGGCACTCGTGTATCGCGGTCACAGGATTCACCTTCCCCATAAGGGCGTTGACGATGTATCCCCGATTACTCTCCGAATCCAACAGATTTCAGGGCGAGTTGGACGATCGGCTGGGTAGTGGGCTGCGGCGATCCGCCGCCGGGCTCGACGGTCACGGCCAGTGACGTCGCGGAGGCGCCCAGACCCGTCGCGACCAAGGGCGTGTCGCCCTCGAAGAGGCCCAGGGAGCGTGGTTGCGCGCCCGGGCGCATGAGCCACAACTGGTGCACTCGGCCGCCGGGCGGAGCGCCGTATCCGCCGAGGGTGACCACCGCGCTCCCCTCCGAGGCGGAAGCGATCACTCCGATGGTTCGGCCCCGCCCGTCCCGGCCGCTGCTCGCACGGGCGTCCGGAGCCGCGAGAACGTGGGCGATCTCACGTGACCGGTCCCGCTCGGCGGTCAGCTGGTCCTGGGTCTGGTTCGCCTGCACCGCGAACAGCGAGGCGACGACGAGGGCCGCGGCGGCGGTGGCCGTGGCGAAGGGCACGAACAGCGGCATCCGGCGACGCTGCCGCGGCGGCGGCTGGGTGCCCCACACGTGGGGTGGCAGCTGCGGCGTTCGCGCGCGGGCCGGCTCCCGGGCCGCGTTCTGCGGCGCCGGGTCCTGCGGAGTGGTCCGTACGGCGGCCATGACCCGGTCGCGCAGGGCGGCGGGGGCCGGTGCGGCCGCGGACCAGGCGAGCCGGACGGCGTCCTCGGACAGGGCACGCACCTCGGCGGCGCATCGGCCGCAGTCCCTGAGGTGCTTCTCGAAGCGGACCCGCTCCGGGGGCTCCAGGGCGTCGAGCGCGTAGGGCGCGGCGAGCGAGTGCGGGTCCTCGCGGCGGAAGAGACTCATGCCACGCCTCCCAGGCACTCGCGCATCCGGGTCAGCCCGTCGCGCATCCGCGTCTTGACCGTGCCCAGCGGCAGGGAGAGCCGCTCGGCCACCTCACGGTACGTGTAGCCCTCGTAGTAGGCGAGGGTGACGGACTGGCGCTGCAGTTCCGTGAGGCGGTCCAGGCAGACGCGTACCCACTCGCGTTCGAGTCCCGCCTCGACCTCCTCGGTGACCTGGTCGAAGGCGGGGTGGTGGGCGCGCCAGGCCTCCCGCTGCTCCCGCTCGCCGGCGGCGCGGGCGCTACGCACCCGGTCGACGGCGCGGCGGTGGGCGAGGGTGAGGATCCACGACATCGCGCTGCCCCGTCCCGGGTCGAACTTCGCCGCCGAGCGCCACAGTTCGAGCAGCACCTCCTGAGCCACCTCCTCCGACTGGGCGGGGTCGCGCACCACGCGTCGTACGAGCCCGAACACCGGGCCGGACACCAGCCCGTACAAGTCCTCGAAGGCCTGCTGGTCGCCGCCCGCCACGCGCAGCAGCAGCTCGTCCGCCTCCACTCGGTCCCCCTCTCCCAGGCCGCATGGAGCCTGTCCCCTCATACGAGGCATTCGCAACGCACACACCTCCGGACTGGGTTACGGATCAGCGCGCCGAAAACGCGGGTCGCCCGGCGATGAAACAACTTTCCCGACGCGCCGTAAGAACGTTTGAGATTCGACCAATCCGCTCTGCCGACCGCTCCGAATGGCGTGTGTCAGGCAAGTTGGCACTGAGGACGGACGGCATGACACCTTTCTCCAGGACCGGTGTGACCGGTGCGACCGGTGCGGGACGCAGGAGCATCGCGACCGCGATCTGTGGTGCGCTGGCCGCCGGCGGGCTCGTGGCCGCCGGTGTGACCGCGCTGGAACCCGAGGCGGCCTCCGCCTCCAGTCACCGCGAGGCCCCGCTGATCTCGGGGACCCCGCAGTACGACAACACCGACGTGTACGCGTTCGTCAGCCCGGACAAGCCGGACACGACGACCATCGTCGCGAACTGGATCCCGTTCGAGGAACCCGCCGGCGGGCCCAACTTCTTCCCGTTCGCCGAGGACGCCCAGTACGACCTGCGGATCGACAGCAACGGTGACGCGCAGGAAGACCTGCTGTTCCGGTACACGTTCAAGACGCACACGAAGAACGACAAGACGTTCCTGTACAACACGGGCCCGGTCGAGAGCCTCGACGACCCCGACCTCAACATCACGCAGACGTACGACCTCGAACTGATCAAGCTGAAGCACCTGAAGGCGGTGTCGAAGACCAAGGTCGCCGACGACGTGCCCGTGGCGCCGTCGAACGTCGGCAAGGCCTCGATGCCGGACTACAACACGCTGCGCGAGCAGGCGATCCACAAGCTCGCCGGGGGCGCCCAGACGTTCGCCGGGCAGGCCGACGACCCGTTCTTCCTGGACCTCAGGGTCTTCGACCTGCTGTACGGCGGGAACCTCTCCGAGGTCGGCAACGACACGCTCAAGGGCTACAACGTCAACACGATCGCCCTCCAGGTCCCCAACAGCTTCATCAGGCAGTCGCACCACCAGCCGGTCGTGGGCATCTGGTCGACGACGCAGCGCAAGAACGCCCAGGGCTACTTCGCGCAGGTCTCGCGCCTCGGCAACCCGCTGGTGAACGAGGTCGTCAACCCGCTGAAGGACAAGGACACGTTCAACGCGTCCGCGCCCCGGGACGACGCGCAGTTCCTGAAGAACGTCACCAACCCGGAGCTGCCCAAGCTCATCGAGGGGATCTACAAGATCCCGGCGCCCGCCGAGCCGCGCAACGACCT
This sequence comes from Streptomyces africanus, assembly GCF_002150735.1. GTDB lineage: Bacteria > Actinomycetota > Actinomycetes > Streptomycetales > Streptomycetaceae > Streptomyces > Streptomyces africanus. The sequence continues at coordinate 782 of NZ_MUKA01000497.1, read as the reverse complement.
GGTCGACGTGTTCCTCAAGGGCGTCAAGGACCTCAACCAGCCGCCGTACGTGACGCCGTCGGAGCAGCTGCGCCTCAACACCTCGATCAAGCCGGCCGCCAAGCCCAAGCGGCTCGGTGTCCTGGACGGTGACAACGCCGGCTTCCCGAACGGCCGTCGCCTCACCGACGACGTGATCGACGCCTCGCTCCAGGTCGTCGAGGGCGAGCTGCTGGGCGCGAAGAACGACCTGGGTGACGCGGTCGACAAGAACGACAAGGACTTCGAGAAGGCCTTCCCGTACGTCGCCCTGCCGACGGAGGGGTCGCGCGGGCCGCTCGCCAAGGGTGTGGACGGCGGCAACGACGTCCGCAGCCAGCTCGGCGACGCGCTCCAGCCGGCCGAGGCGCAGAGCTCGGACGACATGCGCCTGATCGCCGCGTCCGCCGGGGCCGGCGCGGGCGGCATCGTCCTGATCGGCGCGGCCCTCATGTGGTGGCGCCGCATGCGGAACCGGGCGTACTGACCCGTTCCGCTCCCACCGACCGGCGCGGCCCGTCTCCCGTCCCCCACGGCACGGGCCGCGCCTCTGTCCCACCCCAGCCCACCGCACCCGCACAGCCGACCGAGGAGAGGCCATGCCTCCGCGTACGACGGACAGCGCACCGGAGAGGCGCGACGACGACCACCCGCGCCCGGACCAGGAGACCGACGGAGAGAGCTCGGCGGAGCGGGGTTCGGAGCGAGCCGGCCTGGACACCGGCGGCGCCGGGGCGGAAGCGGGGCCGGGCGGGGACGCGGCT
>NZ_MUKA01000496.1 GCF_002150735.1 Streptomyces africanus | reverse complement strand
CTCCCCGCCGGCCTCCGTCGCTGCGTACCGTACGGGGCGACGGAGAGGGGATCGGCGATGGCCGGACTGCGGCTCGGACCGCTGCTGAGGTACACGGACGGCTCGTCCGCGACCGTATGGGTCGAGACGAGCCGTCCGTGCACGGCCGCGGTGCGCTGCGCCGACGGCGCCGGCGGCACGACCCCGACCTTCCAGGTCGCGGGCCACCACTACGCGCTGATCCCGGTGACCGGGCTCACCGCCGGTACGACCACGACGTACGAGGTCTTCCTCGACGGCACCCGTGTGTGGCCGCTGCCCGAATCCCCCTTCCCGCCCTCGGTGATCCACGCGCCGGGCGGCGAGGACGGCCTCCGGGTCGCCTTCGGCTCCTGCCGCTGGGCGTCGCCCCCGGCGGGCGGGCACGACCCGGTGGGCCCGGACGCCCTGGACGCGCTGGCCACCCGCCTCGTGGCCGACCCGGAGGGCGAGCGGCCCGACGTCCTGCTGCTGCTCGGCGACCAGGTGTACGCCGACGAGACCTCGGAGACGACGCAGCGCTGGCTGGCGGCCCGCCGCGACCTCGGCGAACCGCCGGGCAACGGGGTCGCGGACTACGAGGAATACACGCACCTCTACTACGAGTCGTGGCTCGACCCCCGCATCCGCTGGCTGCTGTCCACCGTGCCCAGCTTCATGATCTTCGACGACCACGACGTCATCGACGACTGGAACACCTCCGCCGCCTGGCTCGCCGACATGCGGGCCACCGACTGGTGGCGGGAACGGCTGCTGAGCGGCCTGATGTCGTACTGGGTCCACCAGCACCTGGGGAACCTCTCCCTGGAGGAGCTGGCGGCCGACCCGGTGTACGAGGGCGTCCGCAAGGTCCCCGACGGCACCGACGTGCTGCGCACCTTCGCCGCCCGGGCCGACGCCGACCCGGCCACGGCCCGCTGGAGCTACCGGCGCGACTTCGGACGCGTCCGCCTGCTCATGATCGACAGCAGGGCGGCCCGGGTCCTCACCGAGGGCAGCCGCGCCATGCTCGACCCGGTGGAGGAGGCCTGGCTGCGCGCGCAGGTGCGGGACACACCCGGGTCGTACGACCACCTCCTCCTCGGCACCTCGCTGCCCTGGCTGCTGCCGCATCTGGTGCACGACGCCGAGGCCTGGAACGCGGCGCTGTGCCGGGGCGAACGGGGCGAGCGCTGGGCGCGGTTCGGGGAGAAGGTGCGGCGGGCCGCGGACCTGGAGCACTGGCCGGCGTTCCCCGAGTCGTTCGCCGGGCTGGCGGAGCTGATCGCCGAGGCCGGCTCGGGGCGGGACGCCCCGGCGACGGTGTGCGTGCTGTCCGGGGACGTGCACCACGCTTACGTCGCCGAGCCCTCGTGGCCCGGGCAGGGCCCTGACGCCCGGGTGGTGCAGCTCGTCTGCTCGCCCGTCCACAACTCCGTCCCCGCGTCGATCCGGATGGGCTTCCGCATCGGCTGGAGCGCGGTGGCGCGCGGGCTGGGCCGCGGGCTCGCCCGGCACGGACGCCTTCCCCGGCCGCCGGTGAGCTGGCGCAAGACGGGCGGCCCCTGGTTCGGCAACCAGCTCATGACGCTGACCCTGCGCGGCCGTTCGGCGCGGCTGCGGCTGGAGCAGGCGCGGACGCGGGAGGGGAAGGGTCCGCGCCTGACGACCCTTCTGGACTCCGAGCTTGCCCGATAAGGGGCCTGTTCCGCCCGTTTGCCGCCCTGTGACCCGTGATGCTCGTGACGCGCCCCACAGCGAGGTCAATCCTTCGCCCCGGTCCTCGGCTCCCGCTCCCGGCGACGGCATGATGAGGCGGACCGTCCGCTTCCCCACCGACGGACCGCCGACCGCGCCCCACACGCCCGGGAGTCCCACCCTTGCCTGCGCCGACCGCAGAATCCGCACCTTTTTCCGTCGCGCTGGTCGGTGCCGGCCCGCGCGGAACCAGCGTCCTGGAACGCCTTACCGCCTCCGCTCCGGAGCTCCTCCCGCCCGGAGCCCGGCTGACGGTCCACGTGATCGACCCGGACCCGCCGGGCCCCGGCCGCGTCTGGCGTACCGACCAGTCGCCCGAGCTGCTGATGAACACCGTGGCCTGCCAGGTGACCCTGTTCACCGACGACAGCGTGGACTGCTCGGGCCCGATCCGCCCGGGCCCGAGCCTGCACGAGTGGGCGCGCGGCACGCTCGGCCCGGACGAGTATCCGACCCGGGCGGAGTACGGCCGTTACCTGGAGTGGGTGTTCGCACGCGTCGTACGGGACGCGCCGGCGAGCGTCCGCGTCGAGACCCACCGGGCCCGCGCGACACGGCTCGACGACACCGCCGGCGGTCATCAGGCCCTCACCCTCGACGACGGCCGCACCCTGACCGGCCTGTCCGCCGTGGTCCTGGCACAGGGGCACCTGCCGGCGACCGCGGACCCGGCCGGGCGGCGCCTGGCGGCCCACGCCGCACACCACGGCCTGCGCCACGTCCCGCCCGCCAACCCGGCCGACGTCGACCTGTCCTGCGTACCGCCCGGCGAGCCCGTCCTGCTGCGCGGCCTCGGCCTCAACTTCTTCGACCACACGGCCCTGCTGACGACCGGCCGCGGCGGCCGTTTCGTACGGGACGCCCGGGGCCTGCGCTATCTCCCCTCCGGCCGCGAACCGCGGCTGTACGCCGGTTCCCGGCGGGGCATCCCGTACCAGGCGCGCGGCGACAACGCGAAGGGGGCGTACGGCCGGCACGTCCCGCTGGTCCTCACACCGGACGTGATCGCGGGCTTCCGCAAGCGCGCCGACTCCGGGGAGGCGCCCGACTTCCTGGCGGAGGTATGGCCGTTGGTCGCGAAGGAGGTGGAGACGGTGTACTGCACCGCGCTGCTCCGGCAGGCGGGAGTTTCCGCGCGGCGGCGCCAGGAGTTCACCGGTCACTTCCTGTCCGTACCGCACGGAGATCCCCAGGAGGCCGTGCTGCTGGGCGAGTTCGGCGTGGCGGACGCCGACCGCTGGAGCTGGGAGCGGATCTCGCGGCCGTATGCCGGACGGGACTTCGCGCACCCCGGCGAGTGGCGTGACTGGCTGCTGTCGTATCTGCGCGAGGACGCCGCGCAGGCCGCTCTGGGCAATGTGCGCGGCCCGCTGAAGGCGGCTCTCGACGTGCTGCGCGACCTGCGCAACGAGCTCCGGCTGACCGTCGACCACGGCGGCCTCGCCGGCGCCTCCCGCCGGGACCACCTGGACGGCTGGTACACCCCGCTCAACGCCTTCCTGTCCATCGGCCCGCCCCGGCGCCGCGTCGAGGAGCTGGCGGCCCTGGTGGAGGCGGGGGTGGTACGGGTGCTCGGGCCGCGCCTGAAGGTGACGGAGGCGGACGGGGCCTGGGCGGCGCACTCACCCGACGTGCCGGGTTCGGCCGTCCGTGTGAGAACCCTCATAGAGGCCCGGCTGCCGGAACCCGACCTGCGGAAATCGGCCGACGGACTCCTCGCGGAGCTGCTGCGGACCGGGAGGTGCCGTCCGCACACCGTCGACGGATACGAGACAGGCGGGTTGGATGTGACTCCGCGGCCTTACCATCTGATAGACCGTCAAGGAGTGTCGCATACCAGCCGGTTCGCCTTCGGGGTGCCGACGGAGGGCGTGCACTGGGTGACGGCGGCGGGGGCTCGTCCGGGCGTGGATTCGGTCACACTTTCGGACGCGGACGCGGTGGCGAGAGCCGCTCTACGTGCGGCTGTGGCGCAAATCGAGCCCCAATCACAGGTGAACCAATGGCCAAATGTTGAACTTGCAACCATCTATGAGACGCACCTAACGTGGGTTACTCATCGGTTCTGTCCCCCGACCGGCCCTCCCCAGGCCGGGCGACCGAAGGAGACCCCCACATGACCGCACGCCTCAATGGCGCGCAGCCGTACGCTCTCGGACTGTTCCGGATCGTCATCGGCCTGCTCTTCGCCTGCCACGGCGCCATGGCGCTCTTCGGTGTCCTCGGAGGGGTGGACGGCAAGGGCGCCACCGCCGCAACCGGCGCCTGGCCGAACTGGTACGCGGCCGTCATCGAACTCGTCGGCGGCGCTTTGGTACTGCTGGGCCTGGGCACCCGCGTCGCGGCGTTCGTCGCCTCCGGCGCGATGGCGTACGCCTACTTCAAGGTCCACCAGCCGCAGGGCCTGTGGCCGATCGAGAACAGCGGCGAGGGCGCGGCCATGTACTGCTGGTCGATGTTCCTGCTGATCTTCACGGGTTCCGGCGCGTTCGGCGTGGACCGGCTGCTCGACAAGCGCACCTCGGCGCAGGGCCGGCAGGCCGCGGACCAGACGCCGGTGGCGGCCTGAGCCGCGGCTCGGAGCGCACTGAGCGAAGCGGCGCCTCCCCTCGTGTGAGGGGAGGCGCCGTTCTGCTTGCCGCGTGCGCGGGGTTTCCGTGCCGAACCCCCGTGAACTGCCCGTCACGCCCACGCGTACGCTGTATGGCTGTCATCGGCCACTCCTGCCGCTCCGCCGCGCCATCGCGGCACGGTCTGGCCCTCGGGGGACCAACGGGGAGTTGCGGTGCTGGAGCATGTGGGGTCGCTGTTCGGCAGCCCATGGATCTACGCGGTGGTGACCCTGTCCGTCCTGCTCGACGTGTTCCTGCCGGTGCTGCCCAGCGGCGTCCTGGTGATCACGGCGGCGACGGCGGCGGCCGCGGGTACGGCGGCCGACGTGCCGGACATCCTGGTGCTGACCCTCTGCGCGGCCACCGCCTCCGTCCTCGGTGACCTGGCCGCCTACCGCCTCGCCTGGCGCGGCGGCGACCGGCTGGACCGGGCGATCTCCCGCTCCCGGCGCCTGACCACCGCGCAGGAACGTCTCGGCACTGCCCTCGCACGGGGTGGCGGCGCCCTCGTCGTCCTCGCCCGCTTCGCGCCCGCCGGCCGCTCGGTCGTCTCCCTGGGCGCGGGCGCCGCCCACCATCGCGCCCGCGACTTCCTCCCCTGGTCGGCCCTGGCGGGTCTCACCTGGGCCGTGTACAGCGTCGCCCTCGGCTACTTCGGCGCCCACTGGCTGGGCGCCGAAGTAGCCGAGG
>NZ_MUKA01000495.1 GCF_002150735.1 Streptomyces africanus | reverse complement strand
CGACGTAGGCGGAGACCGTGATGAGGAGGGTGAGGAGGAGGGGGTTGGTGGTGCGGGTGGCCGCGGTGCCTAGGGAAAGGGACCAGAGCCACCAGGCGCCGGGGTGGAGGGCGATGGGCTGCGCAGCCCGGCGGTACGGGGTGCCGCTCTTTGGGACGGGCGCCGTCTCAGCGGCACGACTGCCCGCAGGCTGGGGCGTCGTCCTACGCACGTCGGCGTACCTGCCAGATTGCTGCCGCGCCCAGAACCCCCACCACGGCGATTCCCGCCACCAGACCCAGGGACGGACCGCCCCCCGAGGTGTTCTTCTTCTCTTCGGTCGGCTTCTGCTGCTGCTTGGAGATCTGCTCTCCGCACCCCTTCTCCGGGTAGCCCGAGATGGCGCACAGGAGGGCGCCCGCGTCGTAGCGCAGGGGCTTGGCCACTGTTGCCAGGGCTTCCGCCGTGGTCGCGTCGGGGGAGACCTGCGCGCAGGCCGTTCGGGGAGCGGGCGGGGTCTCGCCGGACGGCGCGTCCGTCGTCGTGCCGAAGTCGAGGAGCAGAGCGACCCGCTTCTTGGCGTCCCGCGCGGGCGTCGTGGCGCAGATCGTCTTGAAGTCGGCCTCACCGCGCGGCCGGGCCGCGTCCCCGGAGTCCTCGCTCACCGCGAAGCGGAAGCCCTGGACGTCGCCGTCCGAGGGGCGGGTCGTGGACGGGCCCTGGGTGGCGTAGACCCAGCGGTCGCCGTCGCGGTCCCAGAACGACCAGTACCGGTAGCCCGCGGCCTGGGCCTGGCCCGCTCCCGCGCACAGCACGAGCGAGGCCAGGAGGAGGAGAACGGCCCGGCGGATCACGGCTGCTGCTTCTTCCGGCGGCCGCTGAAGAGGAAGCCGATGCCGACGCCGGCGACGAGGCAGACACCGACGTACCACCAGACGCCGAAGACGTCCGAGTCGCTCTTCTTCTCTTCCGCCGCTCGGGTCTGCCCGGCGGTCTGCGGGGCCGGGCCCGTCGCGTTCAGCCGCTTCACCAGGTCGATGCCGCCGAAGTCACGCGGGTTCGTGCCGGTCGCGTGGGCGGCGAAGATCAGCTGGGCGTAGGCGGCGGGGCCGTTCTGGGCGGCCCAGGGCGCGGCGTTCTTCTCCAGCCAGCGCAGGGACTTCGCCGCCTGCCCGGTGTCGCCGTGCGCGGCGAGCGCGACGACCGCGTCGGCGGTGTTGCCGTAGTCGGGCTGGGGGTCCGAGCCGGGGGTGGGCGAGGTGAGGTGGCCGTCCTCGGCGAGAGCCTTGGTGAGGTGGACGGCTCCGTTGGCAGCGGCCTGCTCCGGCGTCTTCTTGTCCTCGCAGGCCTGGCCCTTCGCGGCCTCGGACGTCTCCCCGGGCTTCACGACCATGCCCTGGCCCAGTGCGCCCAGCACGCCCGCTGCCGTGGCGTCGGCGTTGGCGGCCAGTCGGCCCTTCTTGTCCGGCTGGAACGCGAAGGCCCCCGCGTCGTCGCCGTCACAGCCGAGGGCGAGCGTCAGCAGGGCGTCGTAGGGCGACTTGCCGCCCTTCTCGACCTGTTGCGGCTTCTCGCCGGCGGCGGCCAGCGCGCCGATGACGACGGACGTGGAGTTGGTGTCGCTGGCCCCGCCGGGCATGTATCCCCAGCCGCCGTCCTTGTTCTGGACGGACTTCAGCCACGTGACGGCCTTGCCGGTGACGGCGTCGTGCCCGCCGAGGGCGGTGAGCGCCTGTATCGCGGCGGCCGTCTGGTTCGTGTCGACCAGGGTCCTGGCGTCGCACGCGGCGGTGGGATCGGCGCGGTACGGGGCGAAGGAGCCGTCCGCGCACTGCTGGCGCACCAGCCACTCCACGGACTTCGCCGCCGGCTTCACGCCCACCGTGTGCTGCGCGAGCAGGGCGAGTGACTGGCGCCAGACGCCGTCGTACCGGGGGTCCTTGTCGCCGTACAGGGCGGACGGGAACGCCTGGGACGGGGAAGGGGACGGGGCGGCGGCGGCCGGTGTGGCGGCGCCGATCACGGCGACGGCGGCCAGGACCGCGGCGCTGCGGCGGACGTTCATGATCGGCGGGTGCCTCTCCCTGCGGGGAGCCGGGCAGCACGGGGCACCCCCGGCGGCTCGGCTCCGTATACCTCGACGGTGCCGTGCACCGGCGCTCCGCCGGGCACGTGAGCCGGTCACGAACCGTACGGGGCGATCCGGCTCACCGCCTGGGCGGCGGTACACGGTTGCGGGTCAGCGCCGGAATTGCACCGGCTTCCCCCTGTACGGGTGTGATGACGACCTGCCTACTGTACCCGCACGCCCGAAACAGCCTGAGGGGCGCCGGCGGGGCCGGGGTACCTTCGGCCCATGCCGACGACACCGCCGGGACCGCTGCTCGGCTCGGGCCGCCGCGCCGACGTGTACGCACTCGACGAGGGCTGGGTGCTGCGGCGTGACCGGGAGGGCGGCGGAGACGCGGCGGGCGAGGGCGCGGTGATGGCGCACGTGCACGCCCACGGCTACCCGGTGCCCCGGGTCCGCCCGACCGGCTCCCGCACGGACCTGGTGATGGAACGGCTCTCCGGCCCGACCCTGCTGCAGGCCTGCCTGTCGGGCACGCTGGACCCGGCGGAGGCGGGCTCGGTTCTCGCCCGGCTACTGCGCCGGCTCCACGCCCTCCCCGCCCTGCGCTCCACCGACCCGGCCGTCCGCGTCCTGCACCTGGATCTGCACCCGGAGAACGTGATCCTGACCCCCGACGGCCCCCGCGTCATCGACTGGTCGAACACGGAGGAGGGCGACCCGGCCCTGGACCGGGCGGTGTCCGCCGTGATCCTCGCCCAGGCCGCCGTCGCCGGTGACCACCTCTCCGGCCCGGCCCGCACGATGCTGACCGCCCTCCTCGCCGACGCCTCTCCCCTCACCCGGCCCGCCCTGACGGAGGCCCTGCGCCGCCGGTCCGCCGATCCGGCCATGAGCCGGGCCGAAGTCGAACTGCTGGGCGATGCCGAGGAGTTGGTCCTGTCGCACGGGCAGACCAGCTGACGGACAGGCTAACGTGGGCGTCCACGACCACACGCAGGAGCGTCCATGAGTGATCAGGCGGGGAACTCCGGGCAGGAGCCGCTTCCCAAGATCGACACCTCCGTGCCGCACTCGGCCCGGATCTGGAACTACTGGCTGGGCGGGAAGGACAACTACGAAGTCGACCGTGTGGCCGGTGACGCGTTCCGGGAGATCTTCCCGGGCATCGAGACCGGGGCCCGTGCCGCCCGCTACTTCCTCGCCCGTGCCGTCCGCCACCTCGCCGCCGAGGAGGGCATCCGCCAGTTCCTGGACATCGGCACGGGGCTGCCCAACGTGGACAACACCCACCAGATCGCCCAGGGGGTGGCCCCGGAGAGCCGGATCGTCTACGTCGACAACGATCCGCTGGTGCTGGCCCACGCCCGCGCGCTGCTCACCAGCACCCCGGAAGGCGTCACCAACTACGTCGACGCCGACCTGCGCGAGCCGGGCACGATCATCCGGGAAGCCGGCAAGACGCTGGACTTCGACCAGCCCGTCGCCCTCATGCTGATGGGCATCCTGGGCCACATCGAGGACCACGACGAGGCACGCTCGATCGTCCGGCAGCTGGTGGACGCCCTGCCCTCCGGCAGCTACCTCGTCCAGTACGACAGCACCGACACCAGCGAGGACTATGTCCGGGCCATCCAGCAGTACAACGACGGCGGCTCGATCCCGTACATCCTGCGCAGCCCCGAGCAGATCGCCCGCTACTTCGACGGTCTGGAACTGCTCGAACCGGGCGTGACGTCCTGCTCGCGCTGGCGCCCCGACGCCGCGGCCCTGGACCTCCCCGCGGAGGTGCACCAGTACGGCGGTGTCGCCCTGAAACGGTGACTTCTCAGGTCTCCTGAAGGATGCGGTGAAGGATGGTCGGGGTTTCGTCAGGCGACTCGGCCTCGACCACCAGCCGGTTCATCGCGTCCCAGTAGCACTCGATCTCGGCCGGCCGGTCGGGATACAGCGCGGTGGTGAGCTGTTCGAGGTAGACCACGTCGGGCAACTCACCGCCGGGCAGGCGCACGATTGTGACCGGACCGCCCTCCGCGGCGTGGCCGCCGGCGCGGAACGGCAGGACCTGGACCGTGACCTGCGGCAGCCGGCAGATCTCGATGAGATACCTGAGCTGGGCGCGCATGACGGAGAGGCCCCCGACCGGGCGGCGTAGTGCCGCCTCGTCGATCACCGCCCACAGCCGGGTCGCCGGCTGCCGGTGCAGTATCCGCTGGCGGGTCAGCCGCAGCGCGACCCGGCGTTCCATCTCCCGCGCAGTGGCGTCCGGGTGGGCGAGCCGGAGCGAGGCCCGTGCGTAGTCGGCGGTCTGGAGCAGCCCGGGAACGCGCTGGACCTGGAAGCAGCGGATGACGCTCGCCGCCTGCTCGGCGCCGAGGTACGTCTGCATCCAGGCGGGCACCACGTCGCTGTAGTACTGCCACCAGGCCGGGGTGTTGGCCTGCTCGGCCAGTGCCAGCAGGGTCGCGCGCTCGGCCTCGTCCGTGACGCCGTAGAGCGTGAGCAGATCGGCGACGTCCCGCAGCTTGAACCCGTGCCGGCCCGCCTCCAACCGGCTGATCTTGGACGAGGAGGCCCGGATGACCTGCCCGGCGTCCGCCCGGCCGATGCCCCGCTCCTCGCGCAGTCGCCTGAGCCGCGCGCCCAGCGCCAGCCGCGGCACCATGGGCCCGGCCGATCTGCTGTCCAGGGCTCCGCTGCCGGACATCGTACGAGCGGCCTCTTCGGTGCCCATGGGCGTGTCTCCTTGCGGTGGAACGCAACTCCGCAGGCCTGCGAGCGCCGCGGCACAGCCATCCTAAGGGCCCTGCCCGGACACCATCTGGCTTATGCCAAAGGCGAGTTCGCCCGCGGGGTGGCTCCGCCGAAGGGAAGGTGCAGCGTCCGGGAGGCGAGCAGCCAGACGCCGTCGGCCCTGTGGAACGTGTCCTCGTAGTGCCCGGCCTGGACCGGCGGCCCGGCCGGGACGACGCCGCGACTTTTTCACCGGCTCGACCTCGGCGAACCCTCCTCCGTGGCCGAGCTGTGCACCGAGGACGGCGTCTGGCAGTGGCCGGAGGACGGACGGCTGGTCAACGGCCGGGACGCCCTGCGCACCTACTTCGGCTCCCGCCCGCCGACCGGCTGTCCCGCCGCATGATGTCCAACGTCCTGGTCACGGTGACGTTCCGGGACGCGGCCACGGCGATCTCGTACTCCACGACGTACCGGGTCGACGGCTAGGAGGTTCCTCCACCGCGTTTGCCACCTCATCGCACCGCCGCGTACGTCATCGGATCGCTCCCCGGCACCGCCTCCGCCCGGCCCGCCTTGACCAGGCGGCGCAGATGGGACTCGGCCTCCGAGACGGCGATGGTGCGGGAGCCGTGGGGGATGTCGGCCCAGGGGCGGTTCCACTCCATGCGTTCGGCGAGCTGCCAGGGTGTGAGCGGCTCGGCGAGGATGGCCAGCAGGTCCGTGAGGCGGGCCTCGTGGTGGGCGAGCAGTTCGCGGACGCGGGCGGCGGCGTCGGGGAACGCGTGCTGATGGGCGGGGAGTACTTCGGCGGGGGCCAGGCGGCCGACGCGTTCCAGGGAGTCGAGGTAGTCGCCCAGGGGGTCGGTGACCGTCGTGTCGTCGGGGTCCTCGTAGAGGCCGATGTGCGGAGTGATCTCGGGCAGCAGGTGGTCGCCGGAGAACAGGCGGCCGTGGCCGGGGAGCCCGGCCGGGTGGGCCTCCTCCAGGTGGAGGCAGACATGGCCCGGCGTGTGTCCCGGGGTCCAGATCGCGCGCAGGCGGCGGCCGGGGAGGTCGAGGAGTTCGCCGGGGGCGATGTCGCGGTCGGGCAGGGCGGGGGAGAGGCCGGGCAG
>NZ_MUKA01000494.1 GCF_002150735.1 Streptomyces africanus | reverse complement strand
CACCGGCATCAGCGGCCACACTCCAGCCAGCCGCGTCACCAACCTCTCCGAACAGCACACCTAGGTCGTGTCCGCAAAGTGGCGGCGTCGTTGGTCTGTTCGTGGTGCGTCGTCATGAGTTGCCTGATGAATCGTGGGCGGTGATCGAGCCGTTGCTGGCCCCGCCGCGAATGGGCCGGCCGGTGCGGGATCGCCGTCAGGTCATCAACGGGATTCTGTGGAAGCTGTCCACGGGTGCGGCCTGGCGCGACCTACCCGAACGCTACGGGCCGTGGAAGACCGTCTACGAACGCTTCCGCCGCTGGTCGGCAGACGGCACCTGGGACCGGCTCCTGGCCCACGTCCAGCAGCATTCCGATGCCGTCGGCGCAGTCGACTGGACAGTCGTGTGCGTCGACTCCACCACCGTGAGGGCCCACCAGCATGCGGCCGGGGCCCGAAAAGGGGGCTCTGGTCGGGCGAGGCAATCGGCCGGTCCCGCGGCGGACTGACCACGAAGATCCACCTCGCCTGCGACGGGCAGGGCCGACCGCTGGCCTTCACGATCACCGCCGGAAACGTCAACGACTGCACCCAGTTCGAGCAGGTCATGGCCCGCATCAACGTCAGCCGGTGCGGGCCGGGCCGCCCCAGAACGCGGCCGGAGCGGGTCGTCGCGGACAAAGGCTACTCGTCCACGAAGATCCGCTCCTACCTGCGCAGGCGAGGCATCAAGGCCGCGATCCCGGAACGGATCGACCAGATCAACGGCCGTATCCGCCGCGGCGAGGGCCTTTGCCGACTCGACCGGACCGCCTACCGGCGCCGCAACGTCGTCGAGCGCTGCTTCAACAAGCTCAAGCACAACAAGGCCCTGGCCACCCGCTACGACAAACGCGCCCGCCACTACAAAGCCCTGGTCACCCTCGCCTGCCTACGACTCTGGCTGCCCTGACTTTGCGGACACG
>NZ_MUKA01000493.1:370-1000 GCF_002150735.1 Streptomyces africanus | reverse complement strand
CCGGCGTCCCAGGCGGCGTCCACCGTGGCACGGGCGGTCTCGTCGGAGACCGGCTGGTAGAGGTTGCCGAGGGCGGCGCAGCCCAGTGCCAGCTCCGAGACCGCCACCGCGCCGGCGCCCAGCCCGGTGGTCCTCACGACCGGGCCTCCGGGCGCAGCCGCAGCCCCTGCATACCGCCGTCCACCGCGAGCGCGGTGCCGGTGACGGACGCGGCGGCGGGACTCGCCAGGTAGACCATGGCCGCGGCGACTTCGTCCGCTGTGACCAAGCGTCCGATGGGCTGGCGGGCTTCGAGGGCGGCGCGCTCGCTCTCGGGGTCGTCCGCGGCGTCGAGAAGCCGGGAGACCCACGGGGTCTCGGCGGTGCCCGGGTTGACGCNNGTGGTCGGCGGCCATGGCGAGAGTGAGCGAGAGGACCGCGCCCTTGCTGGCGCAGTACAAGGCGCGCTGCGGGAGGCCCGCGGTCGCGCCGATCGAGCAGGTGTTGACGACCGCCGCGTGCGACGAGCGACGCAGATACGGCAGGGCGGCGCGGGTGGTGCGCACCGTTCCGAGGACGTTGACGTCGAGGACGCGGTGCCACTCGTCGTCGGGGTTGTCCTCGACGGTATCGACGGCGCCGATGCCCGCG
>NZ_MUKA01000493.1:0-319 GCF_002150735.1 Streptomyces africanus | reverse complement strand
GCGCCGCCGGTGACGACGGCCTTGAGTCCCGACAGGCCGCTCATGCTGCTCAAAGGGGTGCCTTTCACGCTTGGGCGAAGGTCTGGCGCTGGACGCCGAGGCCGTCGATGGCGAGCTCGCCGGTGTCGCCGGGGCGGAGGTAGGGGGTGCCGGGGAGGCCGAGGGCCACGCCGGCGTCAGATGGCTGTCGCCGAAGGGGCCAGATGCCAGATCTCGGTCAGGTCCGACCAGTTGCCCCCGGTGCCGGTATCTGCCCAGGGCTCCTGACAGGGGCCGGTGAGCTGCCACCAGGCTTGGGTGGCCGCGTCGGCGCCGATCG
>NZ_MUKA01000492.1:351-1385 GCF_002150735.1 Streptomyces africanus | reverse complement strand
CCGACACGGGGTCCCTGCACGGCCTGTGGCTGGAGGGGACGCTGGTGGGCGGCGTGCTGTTCCTGAACTTCGACGCCGCGAGCGGCAACTGCGAGGTCGGCTGCTGGCTGGAGCCCGCCGGGACCGGGCAGGGACTGGTCACCCGGGCGATGCGCGTCCTGATCGACTGGGCGGTCGACGAGCGCGGCATTCACCGGATCGAGTGGGTCGCCGCCTCGGGCAATCAGCCGAGTCTGAACGTGGCACGGCGTCTCGGCATGGCCCGTGACGGTGTGCGACGCGAGGCGCACCCCTATGGTGGCGTACGGCACGATCTCGAAGTCTGGTCGGTGCTGGCGCCCGAGTGGCGCGCCGCACGCGCGCGTGCCGCTCACGGCGATCATTAAGAGACTTCTCAGACAGCGACCCTACGGTGCGACACATGGCAACGAAAGCAGTGGACGAGACCGAGGCCACCGAGGCCACGACCGACGAGAAGGCGGTGGACACCACCAAGTCCGACGAGGTGACCCGGACCGAGGTCCCGGCCGAGACCGCCGAGGCCAAGGAGGAGGGCCCCTCCGGCGTCGGCCAGGGCGCCGGCGCCGTGGTCTCCGCCGCGCTGGGCGTCGTCTCGCTCACCGGCAGCTGGCTCGGCACGGTGGCTGCCGCACGGCAGAACCTCATCGGCCAGCTGGAGACGGCGCAGAACGCGGGCGTGGCCAAGCAGATCCAGGCGGTCTACGGCGACGCCTGGCAGACCACCGCTCTGTGGGGCGGCCTGTTCGCGGTGACGGCGCTGATCGTCGGCGTCGTCGTACTGGCCCGGCCGGCCTTCGGCACCCCCGGCAGGATCCAGGCCCCCTGGATCAAGTCGGTCGCCTGGGCGGGTGTCGCGCTCGGCGTGATCGGCCTGTTCCTGGCGGTCCTCAAGTACACCGGCATCCTGCTCTCCCTGCCGTCGGCGGGCTGAGTCACCGCAGGTCCTGAGGGGTCTTAGGGAATCCGTGAGCACCTTACGGAGTCCCTGAGGCCCCTCAGCCGTGTCTAAGGCC
>NZ_MUKA01000492.1:0-315 GCF_002150735.1 Streptomyces africanus | reverse complement strand
CCGGGCCCGCCGCGCCGCCCGCCGCGAAGCCGCGGAAGGCTCCGCCGAGCACGAGAGCCATACCCGCCGCTTCCGCCGGCCACGGTCAGCCCGCGCCGCGTGAACACGGGACCGACACCGGTCGCCTCCGCGATCATCCGCACGGAGGCGGCCGCTGATGCGGTGGCCGCCCTTGCCCTGGGGACTGGCGGGGCTGCTGACGCGGTGGTGGTCCGCAGGGAGGCTGCTGCCCTTGCCCGGGGCGTCCGGAGGGACGGGGCTGCTCATGCGGTGGTCGTCGGGACGGACGGGGGTGCTGAAGCCGTGATGGTCCGG
>NZ_MUKA01000064.1 GCF_002150735.1 Streptomyces africanus | reverse complement strand
GTAGGTACGAGATCGAGGCCGACGAACTGCGCCGCCGAATCCGGGATGGCGAGTTCGCAGTAGGGGCGACCCTGCCTCGCGTGAATGAGCTCGCAGAGCAGCGGGGGGTATCGCCACAGACGATCCGCAACGCGTTCGCCGAGCTGGAGCGCGAGGGCCTTGTGCGCGTAGTCCGCGGCACCGGCGCGATCGTCCAGCCGGCCGCGCCGCCGCGCCGCCGCATCAGGCGCGGGGTCCTCGTAACCCGAGACCCCAAGCGCGGCTACATCTTCCCGGCCGCTGCCAACCCGAACGAACCATGGGATACCCACAGCGCGGTGAAGACCGTCCTCAAGGCGCCGGCTGAAGTCGCTGAACGGTTCGGGCTGGAACCGGGGACGGGCGTGCTTCGCCGTCGCCGCATCACTTCCCCGGCCGGACAGGCGCCCTTCCAAATCGTCGACACCTGGATCAGCCCGCAGGCCGTGGCGTCAGCCCCTCAGGCAGGTGAGGCGAACACGGGTCCAGGTGGCTACCTCGATCGCCTGGAGTTCGACGGTAACCACGGCCCGGTGTCCTGGACCGAGACGACTCGAGTCCGGATGCCGAGCAAGGAAGAGGCCAAGCTGCTGAAAATCTCCACCTCGCAGCCGGTCTTCGAGCTAACCCTCGAGGAGAAGTCGGCGCGCACCGGAGAGCCCGTGGCCGTGACTGTCCGCGTGATCCCTGGTGACCGTGTCGAGTTGTGCACGGAACTGATTCGTGGCGAGTCCGCAGCCTGGCCGGTGGACCCTGTCACCCCCGCGTAGACACCCCAGGGGAAGCGGAGGGAACACCCTGTGAAATCTGTGGGAGTGTCTGAATCACGCTCACCCCGCATCCCCGCGGGTGGGCTTCGGTACCTACTCGGAGGTCACACGATGGAGCTGAAGTCAGCGCCCATCCTGGTGCTGCAGACCCCGGACTGGATGAAGACGGACGAAGTGGCGGCCCGCATGGGCTGCACGCGCCGGACCGTCCGGAACCGCCTTCAGCGCGGTTCCATCCCGGTCAACTGGAAGCTCATCGAACGCACCATCCATGTGAACCGCGCACAGTTCTTCGCCTGGCTTGAAGGCGAGGACGGTCGGGCCGAAGTGGCCTAGGAAACGCTGATGCCCCGCTACTGGCAGGGCGGGGCATCGAATGCGTTTGCACTGGTCGGACGGGAATTCCGCCAGTGCTCTCTATATGCGATGTAGAGAAGTCTGGGTTCCGGGAAGGTCCCCACAACCCCGAGACTACCTGCCCCCGGGAAGGGTTGGTAGCCACGGCTAGGGATGATTCGGGTCTCAGTGCTTCTCTCGGAACGAGGGAAGTAACCAATGGCGATCCACGCCACATGCAAGGTCCCGGTGAGTGCACTGTGACCCTGTCCACCGTGCACGGCACTGCCTACGACCGCGTCGTGCAGGCGCTGAACGACTACGGCAGCAAGGGCAAGGGCAACGCCTGGCAGTGCCCCGCCCACCCGGACAACAATCCGTCGCTGTCCATCGGCCATCGCAAGGACCGCAAGGGCGTGGTCCTGTACTGCCACGTGGGTTGTGACCCGAAGGACGTCGTTCAGGCACTCGGCCTCACCATGCAGGACCTCTTCGACGAGCCGATGGAGAAGCGTGAGCGTCCTCAAGAGGTCGCGCAGTACCACTACTGCGACGAGCGCGGAGAGTTGCTGCTCACCGTCAAGCGGTACGAGCCTGGCCACAACGGCGAACGGAAGACGTTCCGCCAGTACGACGCTGACGGCCGGCCGAAGGTCTCGCACGTTCGGAAGGTGCTGTACCGGCTCCCTGAGGTCCTCGAGGCCGCCGAGCGCGGCGAGCTCGTGTACGTCGTCGAAGGGGAGAAGGACGCCGACAACCTCGCCGAGCAGGGCGTCACGGCTACGTGCAGCATCGGCGGTGCAGGCAAGTGGCGGGACGAGTACACCGCCAGCCTGAAGGGCGCCGAGGAAGTCTGGATCATCGCAGACAAGGACGTGCCGGGCCGCAAGCACGCCGCCCAGATCGCCGAGTCCCTCACCAGGGCGCAGATCTCGTTCCGCGTCTTCGAGGCCGCCAAGGGCAAGGACGTCTCCGACCACCTTTCCCACAACCTGGGCCCTGAGAGCCTGGTGCCCGTTGAGCTCACCCCTGACGGACGGCTGGCCACCGAGGGACTGGTTCCGGCTCAGCCGGGTGCACCAGAGGCTGAGGTAGACGAGCCGGACGACGACCAGGTCGAAGAGCGCACGCCCGAGCAAGAGCTGATGGACCAGCTTGCCGAGCTGTCCACCCCGGACGACATCTGGGCGTTGCCTCACATGGCCCACATCGCGCAGCAGGCGAAGGCCAGCATGGTCAAGCGTGAGGGCCTCGCCATGCTGACCTTCAACAGGGCCGCGTTCCTCGCGGGGTCGTCCATCGTCGGCAGCATCAACGACCGCGGCGTGTTCCAGCTCGGCAGCATCAACGCTCTCGTCGGGCGGTCTGGTGCCGGCTCGAACGTCTCAAAGCGGGCCGCGTCCGTGCTGCTGCCGATGCCGATGGAGTTCTACGGTCCCCACCCCAACGCGTTCGGGTCCGAGGGCGAGGCGGTTTCGTACGACTGGGGCGCAACGACTGTGAGCCCGGCGACCGGCTCCGCGCTGGTCGGGCGCATGCAGTACCAGGCCAAGCACAACGTCGCTGAGGGCGACGAACCGGCGAAGTGGAAGACGCTGCCGTATTTCGTGCCGCGCGTTGAGCTGGCGTACACCGAGGGCGCGACGCTGCTTTCGTCGCTGAAGAAGTCGTCTTCGGCGACGTCGACCGGCGCCGCCCTCGAGCCGCTCATCCTCGACGCGTTCGTGGGTGACACGCTGCGGGCCGACGTGAAGAACCAGGAAGAGCGGGCCGCGATCCCGGAAGGCTCTTACGCCCTGATCGTGCAGGCGTACTTCCAGGCCGAGCTCGTCGGCGAGGCCCTGTCCCGGACCACGGGCATGGCGCAGCGCTTGCGGATGGTCTCGATCGCGCAGAGGTCTGGGGCGCCCGAGCTCGTGAACGTGGGCCGTGTCCTTGCGTGCGGCGGCAGCCTGTCGGATGAGGACCTGGCGCGCGCCGAGCAGATGTTCCCTGACCGGCCGGCGAGCCCGGGGGAGATGCCGGGCGTTGTCGAGTTCCTGACGCGTATCCCGTGCACCAGCGAGCCCGGGCGTCCGAGGCGCTCGATGGTGATGTGCGAGCGTATGAAGCGCGAACTGCGGGTGCTGATGGAAGCCATGTCGGCCGGCCTCTCGCAGGATGAGCCGCTCGACACGCACGTCGGTCTCAACCTGTACAAGACCGCCGCCCAGTCCGCGCTGCTGCGCCGGTCGTACGAGATCAACGAGGACGACTGGCGGATCGCCAAGGTGTTCGCCGAGCACAGCCGCAAGACCCGTGAGCTCGCTCTGGCGTGGGCCAAGGAGAACGAGCGCAAGGAAGAGGCCGAGGACAACACGAAGGTTGCCCGCCGGACCCGTGTCACAGAGAACACCCGCGCCCTGACGCAGGGGCAGGTGCCGCCCATCGTCAAGACCGTGGCCAGGAAGTTCCGCGACCGCCTGCGCAAGAGCGGTGACCTCACGCAGTCGCAGCTCCGGGACAGCCTGAACCCCAACGACGTCGCCGAGTGGACGGCGTCGGGCGGACAGGACGGGAAGAAGGGGCTACGCAACGCCGCCCTGGCATACGGCGAGAGCGAGGCGCAGGGGCTGTTCCGGAAGGCCGGACAGCGGTACACCGTGAAGCCGTAGCTCGGTACACGATCACGATGGTTGAGGCCCGGTTCGCCGGGCCTTTTCCATGCCCGCTGACGGACACGGACCGTAACGAACGAAGTTGGGGCAGGCGTGCTCGAGGAGTTGGGGCAAGTTGGGGTAGCGGCTACCCCAACTCCGTCGAGTGCGAGTGGATCACAGCTCTCTGAACTGGGGTTTTCTAGGAATCTCTTTTAAGAGATCGTGTCCTTTTTTTCCTAGTTCCAACACTTTCATGGTGATTCAAAGTTGGGGTAGGTCGGGGTAGCTGCCCCAACTTGCTGCCCCAACTTGCCCCACCTCTGCCCCAGGCTCCTCACAGCCACGTTCCGTCACCGGTTCGACGCCCCAGCGCGCGGCCGCCGGACCGCGCGCAGAACCCGACCTCAGGGGAAGCGGGGGGAACGGTCTGCTGAATCTGTGCCACCGTCAGTAGTGGGGCGGGGACTGACAGATGAGAGGACCCTCGATGGAGTCCGTACCGAGCAGCACCGCATGGCGCATCGCGCGCCGCTGGGCTGAAGGCCTCACCCGGTCCCACGCCGCAATCAGCAGCTACGCCCTCGAGGCGCAGGACCACCTCGACCACGGAGCCGACCCCGAATACCTCGCCCGCGTCGCGGTGTGGGCCAGCCTCGAGCACCCCGGCTGCCTGTCCCTCGACCTGGGCATGCGGTTCGCCGGCGCACCGCGGCCCGAGATCCGCGCCCAGGCCGGGCACGCCTGCCCCTGCCGGGGAGGCCCGATCCGCGGCGGCGGCGCCCCCGCCCCCGCCATCGTCCGCCAGCTCATCCGCCGGTCGCCCGACCAACGCGCGGCCTGACCACCGAACGGAGTCCGATGATCCCCGCGACCGGCATGGAAGTAGCCGTAATCGAGACTGAGGGAGGCCGCAAGCAACGCCTTCCCGTCCAGGCCTGGGCGGACGACGGGCACCCCATGGTCGTGGGAGACAAGGGGCTGGTCCGTGCCGACTCCTGCGGCCACCTCAGCAGCCTTCAGTGCAACGGTGACGGCCTGTACCCCGTAGCGGCCGCAGTTCCAGGGGGCGGCTGGTTCACGCGTGTTGAGGACACCGTCCGCGCCATCACCCGTATTGCCCCAGTCGTGGCGTGGGTGATGCGCACGGACGGCACCGTCACTGCCGTGACACGCGACAGCAATGGTGATCTCGTGGACATCGAGGGCCATCAGCTAGTCGACTGCCTCTACCACCCTGATGAGACGGTCACGGAGCACCCGAAGTCCGTCCCTACGCAGGGGCTCAGCGCCGTCCAGGGAGAGGCCTGACAGGATGAGCGGCATGAAGCAGCACTCCACCACCGCGACCGCCCGGCGGATCGGCACCTGTACCCGTGACGCGGACGTCCTGATCGAGGGCCGCGCCACCATCGACGGCGGCCTCGCCTATGGGCCCATCCGCATCGAGGTCTACGCGTGCGAGGAACACGCCCGTGCCGCGCGCACGGAGTGGATTACGCGGCCGCTGACCGCCTTCACCGCGCTCGCCGAACCCACCACTGGGCACCACTGTGGTGAGGCCCTCGACCGCGACTGACGCCGTCCCCGCCCGGGTACGTCTGCGCCCCGCACACTGGCTCTGTGCGGGGCGCAGACGCATCCAGGGCCCGGGCTATTCGGCGTCGGCGTCGTTGGCCTTCCCACGGGCCCGGTACGCCGTCCGGTTCGCGTACTGCCGCAACTGGGCCAGCAGCAGCTCCGCCCGGCCCGGGTCGTACAGCAGGGCCTGCGCCACGATCCCGGCGAGGCGGTCGTAGATCTGCTGCTGCTGCGCCAGGGCAGCCTCGAGGACCGCCACTGCCTCCGCGCCAGCCCGCGAGTCGCCCTCCAGCACGTCCTGGGCGGTCGGTGTCGGTTCCCCGGCCGGCTGCTCCCTGACCGGCTCCCGGGGCGGCACGATGCGGGGCACGCGTCCCTCAGTGGCAGCGACCCGCAGCACGTCGGCTGCCTGCTCGGGTGAGGCCAGGCGCGGCGGCAGCACCTTGCGGGCCTCCGCCAGTGCGGCCGCCGTCACCTTCCGGTCCCCGGCCAACTGCGCGGTCTCCCGGAAGAACACCACCCCGGCATCGCGACCGTGGTCCTTGAACACTGGGACCAGCTCCCTGGCCTGCGCCTCATTGATCTCCCCAATTGGGGAGACCGCCACGGCCACCGGCCACGCGTCGATGAGCCGGTACGCCTGGGACTTCCGGATCCCCCAGACCTCCCACACGTAGTCCTCGAACGTGCCGTACCGCTCCCGGTACAGCCGCCCGCGGTTGATGACGTCCAAGGCCTTCCCTGCGACGACGACCGCCTTGCGGAAGCCGTGCAAGGCCTGCTCGCACACCTCGAGGTCGGCGCGTTCCTTGTCGTTCAGCGGTGTCGGTACACCCTCAGGCACGTCATAGGGCGTGGGCAGGCTGCTGACCGACAGGAGGGCGGTCGTGTCCATCCCGACCATGCCTTGGACTACGCCGCCCTCTGGCTTGTCCGCCGCAGTGTCCGGCACCTCGAGGAGGGACTCCTGCTGTCCTGCGTTCGGTGCCGTGCCTCGCGCCGACGGTAGGGCCAGCGACCTCCGGCTCATTCCGCAGCCTCTCGGGCCAGCAGCAGGCCGGCCGCCTGGTCGTAGTCCGCGGCCGCCGTCGACTCCGGCGCCCACGCCCGCACCGGCTGCTCCGCGATCGGTGCCTCTGCCGCGCGGACGCTGCGCCGGATCGGGAACAACGCCGCCTCCGGGTAGTCCTCAGTCACCTTGGACGCCAGCTGCCGCGCGAACCCGGACTTGTCCCACGCCGTCAGGAACACCGCCCCGACTTCCAGCTTCGGGTTCGTCTTCGCCCGCACATGGGTGATCGTCCGGTCCAGGGATGCCATCGCCTTCAGGTCCAGGCCGCCGACCGCAAGGGGCACTAGGACCTGGTCGCCGGCCGTCAGCGCGGCAACCGTCACCAGCCCCAGGGACGGGGCGCCGTCGATCAGGGTCACGTCGTAGGGGGAGCGGCCGCCATGTGCCTCGGCTTCCTGCCGCAGCGCGCTTGCGAGGGCCATCTCCGCGCCGATGGGCCGGTCGTACTCCACCCGCTTCAGGTCCAGGCTGGACGGCACGATGTCGATGTTCTCGAACAGCGTCGGGTAGGTGGCCTCGAGCAGCGTGCACTCGTCGAAGAACACCGACCGCAGCGAGTGCCGGGGACGGTCCTGCGGGTACTGCGGCAGCAGCCACTCCGACAGGGCCGCTTCCTGGTCGTCGGCGTCGATCACCCGCACCCGCCGGCCCCGCGCCGCCCATGCGGTTGCCAGCTCCACGGTCGTCGTCGTCTTGCCGCTGCCACCCTTCTGGTTCACCACCGCATAGACGCGGGTGGATTCAGCCGGCCGGAACGTCGATGGCACGAGAATCTGCGGCCGCCACGATTGGTACGGGGTGGCCTCGTCCCATGCTGAGACGACCTCCAGCCGGTCTCCCGGCGGGATCGTGAGGGCCGGCAGCGCCGTTCTGGTGAGTTCGCTCATGGACCGGAACCTAACCGCCCACCGACGCGACCCCGCTAGACCCCGGGCTAATCCAGCCGTCAGAGGCATGTGGTAACGGCCGCCTGGACGCGGGCCTCTCTCAAGGGGGACCTGCGGAATGACAGAGTCTGTGCCCATGACGAACAAGCCCGACGACGACACCCCGCGGTATCTGACGTTCGTCAGGACCGAGGCCCGCCTGACCCCCGAGCAGGTCGCCGCCATCGCGGCGCTGCGCCGGCGGGTGGCTGCGAACCGGCAGGACAAGGCGGAGCGGATCACGGACAACACGCTGCTGCGCCTGGCGGTCGACCTGCTGCTCGCCAACGCCGACCGCATCAAGGGCGACACGGAGGCGGAGATGCGGCGCGCACTGCTGGGGGAGGAAGGCACCGCCCACTGACGTACTTCCAGACTCTGTAAGTTCAGATAGGGTGGGCACCGCGCCGCGCTTCGGCACGTGGGTAGGCGTCCGCCTGTGGCGGCAACCCGCACCGCAGGGCGCCCGCTGGACCCCACGGGACCAACTCGCCCACGGTCCACGCCAGGCACGGCGCAGGCCCCACCAGGCCGCCCTCACCACAGGGCAGCCCGGCCGTGGGCCCCGGTGCCCCCGGCGGCTGCGAACAACGCACGGGGGCACTGGCCGCAGGCCGGCCGGACTCGCAGCACCGGCCGCAGACGGGCCCGCCCCTAAATTCCCCCGGGGGCGGGCCCTTCCTGCTGCAGGGGCAACGGTGTCAGCGGCACGTCGTAGCCTGCTGGTGGTGCCGGTCGCATCACCAGCAGGCCCCGGAGCGGTAGGCGTCTCCGGGGCCTGTGCCATGTCCGGTGGCATGGCCCCCGCGTGCGATCCCCTGTCGCGGTAGTACTACCGAGCGTCGTGGCCCGGGCTGATCGGCGGCCGGGCCCGGACGGCGGGTGATTCCGTGAGACGGCCATCGCGCGCGTGCGCGTGGAACGGTCTCATCAGTTCCACCGATGTACCTCGCCGCAGGTCAGCGGCCCCCACCTCAGGCGCTGGTCACCCACCGCTTCCATGCGGCGAGACCCTGCACCGCGGCGTCCTCCCGGGTCTTCCACTTCTCGCGGGAGCCGCCGGGCCCGAGGGCGGCCAGGTGCTGCTTCCACCCGTTCCGGCCGGTGCGTCCGACGCCACCGTAGGACGGGGAGACGACGACCAGGACCGTGCCGTCGGCGGCGATGACGTGCCAGTCGTTCGACTCCCGCCAGTCCGGCGCCTTCACCAGCGTGGCCCCGTCGATGACGGCCTGCGCCTGCTTCACGGTCAGACGCTTCCTGCTGGTCACAGTCAGATCCCTTCGGTGGCGTCGTCCTCTTTGGCGGACTCGGTGATGCGGAGCATGGACAGGGCGGCAGCGCGGCGCCCGGAGTCAGCCCGCTTACCGGCGCGGCGCAGCCCGATCTTGCGGTAGCGCTCCACCATCTCCGTGCTGGACCAGTCGCCGGTGATGTCCTTGATCTCTCCCGCGCTGAAGCCCTTGGCACCGAGGTCGGTGGGGACGCCGGCGCGAAGCCCGTGCGCGGTGATGTCCTCGGCAACGTCGACTCCGGCCTCGAGGGCGCGGGCCTTGACGATGCTGTTGACGGCCTGCCGGGTGATGCCCTGACCGGTCTTGGCGCTGACCGGGCCGAGGTTGCCCCACATGTCGACGTTGCGCAGCAGCGGCAGATGGCGGCCGCCCTGGCCCTGTTCGGTGAGGACGGCGATCCAGGCCCGCAGGTCGGCAAGGAACGTGGGATCGTCCACCTCATACTCGCGTCCCTCGCTGCGCTTGTCGTTCTTGCTGACGCGCTTGGTGAAGACGACCAGGTTGGCGGAGACCCATTCGAGGTCTTCGATGCGGAGCGCTGCCAGCTCCGAGGCGCGGCCGCGGATGAAGTAGCCAGCGGACAGCAGGACGCGGTCACGGAGGCCCACCAGGGTGTCGGTGGGGCAGACGGCGAGCATCTGGCCCAGGCGCTCGAGGTCGACCGGAGCGGACGACCGCTGACCGCGTCCGGCGGCGGCCCACTCGTAGCGGTGGTCCTGGTAGATGTTCAGCGCGGCCGCGATGTCCGGGGTCTGCTCGTGGCCGGCCCGGGCGTTCCAGTGGCGGACGGCGGCGATGGCCATGCGCATGGTGCCGGGCGGGGCGTCCTGGCGGCGCAGGTACGACATGTACGACGCCAGGTTCTTGGATGTGGTGGGCGGCCCGGGCGTCCGGCCGTTCTCCACGCACCAGCGGGCGAACATCTCCCACCGGGTCCGGTAGGTGTCGCGGGTGTTGACGCGGCCGGTGTTGGCCAGGTCCTCCTCCGCCTCCGCGGTGAGGGTGTCGTTGATGTCGACGTCCTCGAGGACTGCGGGCAGTCGGTCAGCCTGTTCGTCGACCAGTTCGGCGTCGATGACGCGGTCCAGCTCCGTGCTCCCCACGGCCCCCTCCTCGGTGGTCCCTTGACGTCCTCTCAGGGTACCGGAAGCACTTTCCATAAGTGGAATTATGGTAAGTGGTACGGGTGTTCGAGTCCTGGTGTCCGGAATCCGGGCAACGTGAAGGGACATCCGGGCCATCCGGCGATGTCCATGGACATGACCCGGGCGCCCGGGTTTCTGGACTTTCTGGACCGCCCCATCGCGCGCACACGCGAAACCTGCTTTCTATAGACGTGCTTTCACCGGCGCCCGAACGTGCCTTCCTAGGAAACGTGCCTTCCACGCGCAGAACGTGCCGTCCATAGACAGGCCGTCAGCCCGCACCCCGTGCGCTGGGTGCGGGCTGACGAGAGAAGGGCAGACGCGTCAGGACGGAGTCGCCTCCGCCTGCTCCACCTGCTCCCGGAACAGCGCCACCGTGTACGCCTTCGGATCGGGCACGTCGTGCACCGCCTTCACCAGGTCCTCGAGGCAGGCAGTCCCTGACACGCACAGCGCCCTGATGATGCCGTTCTTCAGCTCGTGGGGCGTGGTTCTAATGAGCAGATCCCACCGGTCCTCGTCACCCTCGGCCTGGGCCAGCATCAGCCCCCACACCTTCCGCGTGATCTCCGCCGCGTCCTCTTCGACCTGGCTCACTGGATCTCACCCGCCAGATAGGCGCGCAGATGCCCGGCCTGCATAGCGGCATCCACCTCGGCATGGGGCCGGCCCTTCACCCACTCCCCGCCGTACTGCTCCACCTCGTACACCCGCGTCGACTTCTTCGGGTTCGGGTCACGACCCGCCGCGTACTCCGTGAGCTGTCCGGCCCTGACCGCTGCGCTGATCTGCTCCGGAGTCATGCTGGCGGTGTCCGCGCTGCCCAGCTGCTGCACCTCGCTCACAGCTCCTCACCCGCCTCGAGGTAGCGCAGCACCGGATGAGTGTCCGGGGTGGTGCGACTGTTCATGTCCGAGATCTTGCGGGCCCGCCGCGTCTGCTCGAACAGCAGCGCCAGCATCATCCGCGGCGAGAAGTGATGGTTCTCGAACGTCTCCCCGGCAAAGGCTAGGACCGTGCGTCCCTCCCCCCGATACAGCAGGTGCTCGCTGCCCAGCTCGTGCAGCTTCTGCCCGTAGTCGTGGACCGCCCGCTCACGCACCTCGCACACGTCCAGCAGTGCGTTCACCGCCTCGGACGCCTGCCGGTACAGCTCCGCCACACGCGGCAGAGAGACGGCCAGCAGCTCCGTAGCGGCGAGGGTCTCCGTCTCCTGGCGTTCCTGCTCCCGGCGCTGCTCCTCCGCCCGGGCCACCTTCCGCTCAGCAGCCTCACGGCGCAGCGACGCCAGCCGCTTCAGGCCGAACGCCTCCCCCAGCCGCATCTGCGCCTCACGCTCATCGCCCTCGCGTACCTGGTCCTCCAGGCCGTCGATGAGCCCCTGCAGTTCGTCCAGCTCCGCCCTGGCGTCGGCCAGCTGCTCGTGCGGCGTCTGCTCCACCTGCTGCTCGGACACTGCTACTCCTCCCCGGCAGCAAAGGCCGCCGCATCCACCAGCCACGTACGCCCCACCCGGCGGGCAGGAAGCCGGCCACCACGGGCCAGGCGCCGCGCGTACTCCCGCGAACAGCCCAGACGTCGGGCCGCATCGCTGATGCCTACCTCCACCGTGCCGGGCCCGGCCTGCCCAGTTCCGTCAACGGAACCCTGCCGCTGCTCCACCTCGGTCGCCGCCGCATGCAGCCCCCACAGCAGCTCCCGCACACCCGCCGACAACTCCCCACCATCCGCACGCACCCGGCTGGAGAGGTCCCGCAGCAGACACCGCAGCACCTCACCCGCGAGCGCCGGCGGCACCACCACCGACCCGTCCTCGCGCACCAGGCGCCGCGCCCCCTCCGGCAGATCAGGCAGCGTCATCGCCCGGGCCCATCCCCCGGACCACCAGCCCCCGCCGCGCAGCCTTCCGCCGCAACCGCTCCAGCCGCTCCTCCTCGCGCTGCAGCAGCCGCCGGTTACGCGACGACTCCCCCTCCGCCAACCGGGCCTGCCCCGCCAGCACCCGCAGCACCCGTGCAGCCTCCGCCGCAATCGGGCCCACCTTCGCCAGCGTCTCCGTATCGCTGCGGTGCCCCTCCGTCGCCAGGCCGATCAGCGCCTTACGGAACACCCGCCACGCCTCGTCCAGTTCCTGCCTCCCCTCGAACGCCCGAGCCTGCTGCCGAGGAGAAGTCAGAGGGACGACGTTGGCAACGGCCTGTTGCTCGGGGACCGGTCCAGGGGCACTCGCGCGCAGACGCGCGGGCATGCACGGGGTTTCTGCACTGCTGCTGTCTGTCCCCTTGGGGGCGGTGTGGGGACGGTCGGGGACGGTGGGGTCAGTCATCTTTCAGGCCTCCATTTCGGGCCGTTTCCCAGTGCCAGTCCCGTTGTCCCACCCCTAAAGGGGGGTGGGACTGTGGGACTAGACGGGACTCGCGGTGTGGGACTCAGTGGGAATCAGTGGGACTAACCACGGGGGCGACGTTGCCGGGGAGTGCGTAGCGGGGCCTGGACTGGGTGCCGATGTTGCGGACTCTCCCGGTCGTGACCAGGGCGTTTAGCGCTCGATAGAAGCTGCTCTTGGGGATGCCGGACACCTCTTGCAGCTGCGGTCCGGTGGCTGAGGTAGTCCCAAAGTTGTCCCGCAGCGCCTCGTATACGCGAGTCCCACTGGGGGTTGCGTCCAGGGCGTCGGTCCCAGTGGCCACCAGGGTCACGCTCTGGTCGGTGGGGGACATGCGCAGGCGGATGGGCGCGAAGTGCTCGGCGTCCTTCTGCTTGTCGCAGGTGACGTCGATCCAGTCGCCGTCCTTGGTGACGCGGATGATGGACGTGGCGGCGCCCTCGAACGCTGAGGAGCCACGCATGTCGGAGCCGTTCTTCACGGTGTGGTGGACCATCAGCACGCAGGCCCCGGAGGCTTCGCGGATGCGGTCGGCGGCGGCTACGACCTTGCCCATTTCGCCGCTGCTGTTCTCCTCCGCGCCGACCGTGACGCGGGCCTGGGTGTCGATGACGACGAGCGTGGGGCCCATCTCGGTGGCGAGGGCGACCAGGGCGGCGAGGTCGATGCCGTTGAGCAGCTGTACGGCGATGGGCAGGAAGACGACGCCTTCCATGGTCTGACCGGTCATCTGCTCCCACGCGCGCACGCGGCGGCGGATGCCGGAGGCGCCTTCAGCGACCAGGTACAGGACGGTTCCGCGGCTGCACTCCCGGAGGTTCCAGGGCAGTCCGCCGGCGACGCACCCTGCCCAGTCCAGGGCTACGAAGCTCTTGCCGGATCCGGGCTTGCCGTACAGCCACGCCAGGGAGTCCTGGAACAGCAGTCCGTCGATGAGTGCGACGGGGTCGGGGATGGAGTCCAGGCCGCGGGTGTCGACCAGGGCCGCTCGCAGGGCTGCCAGGCGTTGCTGGGTGGGGTTCTGGCTTTCGTCCTGGGCGTGTTCGTGCCACGGCTCGGGGTCGGGGTCGGGGTGTCCGTAGCCGTTGGCGGGGGCGGCGAGGTACGGGCCGGTCGGGTAGGTCACGCCGCGCGCCTTCCTTCCTGCGGGTAGAGGTGGCGGCCCGGCTGGCCGGGGACACGGATGGGGGGCCAGCCCTTTGTTGCGCGCAGCTGGTGAGCGGGCTTGGGGCGAGCGAGGGCGTCCAGCTCGGCGAGGGCGCGGCCGCGGGCGAGGAACTCCGGTGACTTGGCGAGGGAGGCGAACCAGTCCAGGAGTTGCTGCTCGTCGCCGTAGCGGCGCCAGAGTTCGGCGGCCTCGAGGGCGGCGGCGAGGCGTGCGGGGTTGCCCGGGTGCAGGGAGCACCAGGCAGGGCTGCCGTACTTGGGGAACTCGGGGGCCAGGGCGTGAGCCCTTGCGGTGGCCCACAGTGCGATGGGGTCCACAGCCTGGTCGGCGCGCGGTCGGACGGTGGGCCTGGTCATGCCGAGGCGCTTTCGGTGCTGACCGTGCGGGCGTTGAGCCAGGCCTCAAAGGTGGAGCGGCGGTATCGGATCCGTCCAGTGCGGCCGTCGGTGGTCTTGATGTACTCCGGGCCCGTGCCGAGGCGCCGCCAGTTGGCCAGGGTGCGCGGGGTGAAGCCGTATTCCGTGTGGACCTGCCGGGGCGACAGAAGGTCCGCGTCCTCGGTGGTGCCGGTCATCCCAACCCCTTCCAGTGATTCCAATTTGAATCACGCGATGCCATATTGAAATCTAAAGGGATGTTACAGGATTACGGATGTTCTAAAGGGGATGGTTCCGATGCGTACAGTGGCACCCATGACTGAGCAGAAGAAGGGCGGCCGCACGGCCGTCGAAATCGGCCCCACCGGGCGCACCGTGGCGGCGAACATCGCCCGCCTGCGCAAGCGCTCCGGCCTGACCGTGCGCGTCCTCGCCGACAAGGTGACCGAGGCCGGCCGCCCCGTCTCACAGTCCAGCCTCACCCGCATGGAGCGGGGGGAGCGCATCGTCACCGCAGACGACCTGACCGCCCTGGCCGTGGTGTTCGGGGTGTCCCCCGCCGCACTCCTGCTGCCGATCGAGGACAACCCCGCCGCCCACGTCGACGTGACCGGCGCCGGACGGGTCCCTGCAGACGCGGCCTGGGCCTGGGCGAGCAACGAGCAGCCGCTGCAGGGCGGGAACACGCACACTGCGGCCATGGAGTACGCCCTGGCCTCCTTGCCCCCGAACCGCCGGGAGGCGCGTCAGCACCCGGCAGGGCAGGCCGTGGAGGCGGTCCGGGCGGACGTCACCCGCCTGGTCGGCGCCGCGTCGGTATGGGTGGAGGGCACCGACCGCCAGGTAGCCGACCTCGCCGACCGCGTCCAGGGGTCGCTGCAGCGCGTCCAGGCGGAGGTCGACCGCGCGGTGGCCGGCTATGAGGAGATGGCGCAGATGGGCGCGGAGACGAGTGCGGAGTAGCGCACCCCGCCCAACGGAAAGCCCGGAGCCTCACCGGTTCCGGGCTTTTCTCTGTCCCCGGCGATTGCCTATCTGACTCTCGTGATGCTATCTTGAATCACGTAAGGAACAAGGACGGCCCCCACCTCGGTCTGGACCACCGAGAGAAGGGGCCTGACGGACTCACCTGACGCAACAGGAGAACCGCTGTGATCCACTCTCTCACCACCCGCGAGCGCCGTGCCCACCGCCGTACCCTCCGGGCCACCCTGCGCCGCCGCGCTGCCGAGACCCGTCTGGTGTCCTCGGTCCGCCGTCGCCCCCGC
Source organism: Streptomyces africanus (assembly GCF_002150735.1). Lineage (GTDB taxonomy): Bacteria > Actinomycetota > Actinomycetes > Streptomycetales > Streptomycetaceae > Streptomyces > Streptomyces africanus. The sequence goes on along the minus strand of NZ_MUKA01000064.1, from coordinate 15,333 downwards.
TCCCTCGCCACGGTGGCGATCGCGGCCGGTGTCGACCGGGACACCGCCCGCGGCACGGCGAACGGGCTGCGCTCTGTGGCCAAGCGTCTCGGTGTCGCCCCCGCGCAGACGGCCCGCACCCGCCGCACCGTCACCGGCGGCCGCGCGCACCGCTCCCACGGTGTCTCCCGCTTCACCCTGGGCCAGGTCCGCATCCTGATCCGGGCCTACCGCCCGAGGAAGCCGGAGTACAAGGCGGCGGTGGAGCGCATCGCCCGCCTCTGCACCGCCTAGCCAGCCCGGCACGACAAGACCCCCTCTCCCGGCAGCCCAGCCGGAGAGGGGGTCGTCTTGTGTGCCCAGCGCGGCGCGTCTCTGGCGCGGCGGGTGGCGCGGCTTATGCCGCCCGCTCGGGGCTTCGGCGGCTGTAGCGGCCGGCGTCCGTGACGGCTGCGCCGTAGAGCTGGTGGCACTCCTCCAGCGTCAACTGCAGGACCTCGGCGAGGGCTTCAGCGACCGCCATGGACGGGGTTCGGGTGCCCTGCTCGAGGTGGCAGAGGTAGCTCGGGCTCACCCCGGCGATGCGGCTGGCCTGTCGCTGCCCGAGGCCGCACCGCATCCGGGCCCTGCGGAGCATCGGACCCAGGCCGGACGGTGGTGTACGTCGTTCCCATGCGACCGTCAACGCCTTCGCTTCCATGACTCCACCCCCGATCTCACCTTTGAATCATAGATGATGTGATGACCTAGGGCATACAATCTAAGGGTGAGGTAGCGGTTTCGTCTTCGGTCCAAAGGTTCCGGCCGCCCCTGACGCTGGATTCGATGGGAGGGCGGCATGCCGGAGGCAACCGTCGTCGGCAGCACCCGGGTATCGCTCATCCCGGACATGTCGCAGTTCGCCAACCGGCTGCGGGTCGAACTACCCGAAGCCATCCGCGAACCCGCCATCAAGACCGGCGACACCGCAGGCGACCTGATCCGCGGCAGGATCACCAAGAAGCTGCTCAAGCCCATCAAGGTGAAGGTCGCCGTCTCCCTCGACGACCGCGCGGCCCGTACCGGCCTCGCCAGCCTCACCGCAGACCGCACGGTGAAGGTCACGGCGGAGCTCGACGACAAGCAGGCCACCGCAGGCCTGACCAAGCTCACGCGGGACCGCAAGGTCACCATCACCGCCGAGGTCGACGACCAGGCCGCCAAGACCAAGCTCAGCGCCCTGTCCGGGCAGCAGACCGTCGACATCCTCCCGAAGATCCAGCAGGCCGCCTACAACACCGCGATGCGGCAGCTGGACCGCCTCACCGCGGACCGGGTGGTGAACATCCGCGCCTCTGTCGACACACGGGTGGCAGCGAACGAGATCAACAACCTGATTCGCCGCCGCCAGGTCCGTATCGGCGCGGACGTCGACACCCGGACCGCGGCTGCGGACATCGCCAATCTGACCCGCCGGCGCACGGTGCGCATCGACGCGGACGCCGATACCGCGGCAGCTGCGGCCCGCCTTGCTGCTCTCACCCGGGACCGCACCGTCAACGTCCGCGTGCGCTCGCTGGGCCTGGGCACCCTCACGCAGTCCCTCAATGGCCTCGGCGGCAGGGGCGGCGGCGCGGGGATCGCGCTGCTCTCCAACCGCGTGCTGGCCCTCGGTGCGGCCGCTCTCACCGCGCTGCCGTCCATCGCTTCTCTCGGCTCCGCCATCGCGCAGATGGGTCCCCTGGCGGCCACCGCCGCGCCGGCCCTCGGCATGCTCATCGGCGGATTCGCTGCTCTCAAGGTCGGCATGAGTGGTGTCGGGGACGCCATCAAGGCCACGTTCCAGCCGGTCGCCACGGAAGCCACCAAGGCCGCATCCGCCACGCGCCAGGTGGAGGACGCCCAGCGCTCCCTGACGCGTGCTCAGCGCTCGCTGCAGGACGCCCGGGTGCAGGCCTCCGAGCGCATCCGCCAGGCCAACATGCAGGTGGCCAACGCCGAGCGAGATTTGTCCTCGGCGCAGCGTGACGCCCGCCAGGCGCAGCAAGACCTCACCGCGGCGCGCCGGCAGGCCGTACGTGACTTGCAGGATCTCAACAACCAGCTCAAGAGCGGCCGCCTGTCCGAGGAGGAGGCCACTCTGGCGGTACAGCAGGCAGAGGAAGACCTCGCCCGCGTCCGTACCGACCCCGCCGCAACCCAGCTGCAGATCCAGCAGGCCGAACTGTCCAAGGAACGGGCGGTGCAGTCCCTGGAGGAGCAGCGCCTCGCCGTGGCGCGCCTGGAGAAGGACACCGCCAAAGCGAACAAGGGCGGGGTGGAAGGTTCCCAAGCGGTCGTGCAGGCCAAGCAGCAGGCCGCCAGTGCCGATCGGCAGGTCGCGGACCAGCAGCGCGCCCTCGCCGAGGCACAGCGCGACGTGGTCAGGGCCCAGGTGGACGGTCAGCGGCAGGTCGCTGACGCTCAGGAAGCCGTAGCGGACGCCGTGCGCAGGGTCGGTGAGGCGCAGCAGACCGCCGCCACCCAGACGTCCAAGCTGGACACCGCCCTGGCGAAGCTGTCCCCGAACGCCCGGGCGTTCGTCGGCACCCTGAAGCAGATGGCGCCCGCCTGGCGGGACATGAAACTCGACGTCCAGGACGCCCTGTTCTCCGGACTCGGGACCCGTCTCGGACAGGTCGGCGGTCAGATCCTGCCCACGGTCCGGCGCGGCCTGGTCGGCGCCGCCGGCGAGCTGAACACGATGGGCAAGAACGCCCTCACCGCCGTGTCCAACCTGCAGAAGACCGGGCAGCTCCGGCAGGTCTTCGACGGCATCAAGCAGTCCCTCGGCAACGTCTCCCGCATCCCCGGCCAAATGGTCACCGGCTTCGCCCAGCTGTCCATAGCCGCGCAGCCCGCCTTCGACCGCATGAGCAAGGGCGCAGCGTCCGCCATGGACCGCGTCATGGCCAAGCTGTCCAAGGGCCTCGAGGACGGCTCACTGACCGAGTCCATCAACCAGGCCCTCGATGTGGCGCTGGCCTTCGGGAAGGTCCTGGGGGACATCGGCGGCATCTTCAAGGCCATCTTCGGGGCCGCCGCGCAGGCCGGCGGGAACTTCTTCGGGACCATCGGCGCGGCCCTCGCGGAGGTTCGCCGCGTCCTTGAGATGCCGGAGATGCAGGCCGCCCTGGTCTCCATCTTCAAGGCCTTGAACGCCGTGTCCAAGCTCCTCGCTGGCGCCCTCGGTCAGTTCCTCCAGGCCATGCTGCCGGTCCTGGGCGTGATCGGGGACGTCATCGCGGACCTGGCCACTGCCCTGATGCCGCTGCTGAAGCCCCTGGGTGAGCTGCTGGCCACGTTCGTTTCCGCTTGGATGCCCTTTATCCAGCAGTTCGGGCAAGCCTTTGTGACGCTGATTCAGGGGCTCGTGACCGCGCTGAAGCCCGTCATCATGGCCATGATCCCCGCGGTCGGCATGATTGGCGGCCTCCTGGCGCAGCTCGCCCCGCTCTTCCCGCCCCTCCTGACGGCGCTCATGCCGCTCATCCCGCCAATCACTCAGCTCGCTATGGCGCTGCTGGACCTGGCCATGCAGGTCATCACTCCGCTGCTGCCGCTCATCGTGTTCCTGGCCGGCCTGCTGACCAAGGTTCTCGGTGCGGCGATCGGGTTCCTGGTGCCGATCGTGACCAGGGTCATCGGCTGGATCACCACCTTCGTCAAGATGGTGACCTGGGCGGTGAAGGGCGTCGTCAAGGGCTTCAAGTGGCTGTTCGACGTCCTGCTGGGCCACTCGATCATCCCGGACATCGTCAACGGCGCGATCGACTGGTTCAAGCGCATGTGGAAGCGCCTCGTCGACATCGTCAAAGCCATCAAGGACGGCGTCGTCAAGTTCTTCGGGAACCTGAAGGACGGCGCGGTCAAGATCTGGAACAGCTTCTGGGACCGGGTCACCTCGATCGCGTCCGGCGCCTGGAAGGCCGTGCGCAAGGGCTGGGACGCCTTCACCGACGGACTCACCGGAGCGTTCGACAGGGCAGTCAGGGGCCTGGGGAAGATCTGGAAGGGCATCCAGAACCTCGTCAAAGCCCCCATCCGATTCTGGATAGAAACGGTATATAACCACGGAATTGTTTCCGTCTGGAACAAAACAGCCGCAAAAATCCCGGGCGTTGACGACCTGAAGACCATGTCCCTCCCGAAGGGTTTCGCCCGCGGCGGCATCCTGCCCGGGTGGTCCACCTTCCGTGACGGGGACGACCAACTCGTGCCCATGCGCCGCGGCGAAGGCGTGTACGTCTCCGAGGTCATGCGCGACCCCTATGAGCGGGCCCGCCTGCACGCCATGAACCAGGCCGCAATGCGCGGCCAGAACCCCGCCGTGGCGCGCATGCAGTACGGCTTCGCAGAGGGCGGCATTCTCGGCGGCATCAAGAGCATCGGTTCCAACATCGCCGATGGCGTCGGCTCCGTGCTGAAGAAGGGATCCGATGCGGTCCGCGGCGGGCTCGCCGATCTCGCGGAGAAGGCGTTCAAGCCCGTCAAGAGCGGCATCACGGCCGCCCTGGGCAAGGACAAAAGCGGCTTCCCCGGGATGATCGCCCAGGCGCCGATCAACTTCATCGACAAGGCCATCGACTACATCCGCGGCAAGGACATCCCCGACTCCACCGGCGTGTGGCGCAAGCCGGTCAACGCCCCCTACGGCACCCCCTTCGGCAAGCGCGGGTCGATGTGGTCCAGCGGCCGGCACACGGGCCTGGACTTCCCCGCCCGCACCGGCACCAAGGTCGCCGCGGTCGACAACGGCACGGTGCAGTCCGCAACGTCGGGCGGCCCGTACGGCAAGCACGTCACCATCTCGCACGGCAAGGGCCTGTCCTCCCTGTACGCGCACATGTCGTCCATCGCGGCCAAGGTGGGTGCGGGCATCAAGCAAGGCGGCCGCGTCGGCTCCGTCGGCGCCACGGGCAACGTGACCGGCCCGCACCTCCACCTTGAGGCGAGGGTGAACGGCAAGGCCGTCGACCCGATGAAGTACCTCTCCGGCGGCGGGGACGGCGGCACCGGGGTACAGCGCTGGCGTGGTGTGGTTCAGCAGGCCCTGGGCCAGGTCCACCAGAGCCTCAGCCTGGTCAACACGACCTTGCGCCGAATGAACCAGGAGTCCGGCGGCAACCCCAAGGCTGTCAACAAGTGGGACTCCAACTGGAAGGCCGGCAACCCAAGCGTCGGCCTGATGCAGGTCATCCGGGGGACGTTCGACCGGTACGCCGGGAAGTACCGCAACACCGGGCCGAAGATGTACGGCGTCTCCATCGACCCGATGGCGAACATCTACGCCAGCATGAAGTACGCCCTCGCCACCTACGGCTCCCTGTCCAAGGCGTACAACCGCCCGGGCGGCTATGCCCGCGGCGGCCTGATCGGCGGCATCCGCATCGGCCGGGGTCTGCCCCGCGGCTACGCCGGTGGCGGCATCATCCGAGTCGGCGGCAAGCGCATCGACACCGGGCCGATCGCCTCCGCGGTGGGCGGCGACTTCCTCAAGCAGCTCTCCGGCACGGCGGCCGCGATCAGCGCGGAGATGAAGACCCTCGTCACCGCCATCAAGAACGCCTTCAAGGGCGTCCGCACCGACATCGACAACAAGCTGCTCGCGCAGGTCAGCAAAACCAACGCCCGCCTGCAGTTCCTGTCCAAGCAGCGCGCCGAGATCGCCGCCAAGCTCGCGGCCGCCGAGCAGCTCCGCGCGGACAGCGTCGGCCAAGCCACCAGCTTCGCCCAGATGACGTCCCTGCCCAGCAGCGGCCTCACCTTCGACGCGGGCGGCATCCTCGCCGGCCTGAAGGTGCGCCTGGGCCAGATCAAGGACTTCGGGAAGAACCTGCAGACCCTGGCCGCGCGGGGCCTGTCCAAGGCGCTGCTGCAGCAGATCATCTCCGCCGGGCCGGACCAGGGCGCCGCCTGGGCCAAGGCCCTGGTCGACGCCACACCGCAGCAGTTGAAGGAACTGAACTCCGTTCAATCGCAGATCACCACGGCCGCCGGTCAGTACGGCAAGGACGCCGCGGATGCGATGTACGACGCCGGCGCCCAGTCCGGAAAGGGCTACCTAGCTGGGCTGAAGGCCCAAGAGGCGTCCATCAACAAGGCGATGTCGGACCTGGCGAAGAAGATCCAGGCCGCCATCAAGAAGGCCCTCAAGATCAAGTCACCGTCTCGGGTGTTCGCCGACCTCGGTAAGTACACCGTCCAGGGCTTCGCCCAGGGCGTGCGGGAGAGCACCCCGCAGGCCATGCTCGCCACGGCGCAGATGGCGGCCCTGGTGCGTGGGTCTGCGGCCGCCACGACCGCGCGGATCGAGAACAACTCGACGTCGACCTCGGTGGGCGACCGGCACCTGCACTACAACGCGACGGTGCGGGAGCAGGCGTCCCGGGCTTCGATCCTGGCCGCGCTGGCTCTCGAGGACTCCCTTCACCGGCCGGTGGTCACCGGGACCTGAAAGCCACTGAGGGCCTCTCTCTGAGGCGGCGAGAGGCCCGCACAACGCAGCGCCCCCCTCTTCCGCTCACACGGCGGCGGGAAGGGGGGCGCTGCGGCCTTCCTAGCGGATCTGGAGGCAGACGCCAGCGTTGGGGACGGCAGGCGATCCCAGGCACCACCACCAGTGCGCCCGGGCCTCCTCCTCGAGGCAGTCGCGGTCTTCCTCATCCAGGACCGCTACCGGGGTGCTCTGCTCCCAGCAGGCGCCGCACGCCCACCAGTACCGGCGGCGCTGGCCTTTGCCCTTGGCCAGGAACAGGAACGAGTAGCCGTCCCAGGTGGTCCAAGTCAGCAGGATTTCGGGCGGGGTGGATGCCATGCGGCCATGGTCGCCGTGGTGGGCAGAATCGTTCCGCGCGCATGACGAAGCCCCCGCCATCACAGCGGGGGCTGTCCGTCGTTTCCGGGGGCTACTTCGGGAGCTGGTTGCGGGTGTGGGCGATGACGCCGCGGGTGTGTGTGGTGGTTTGCCGGTAGTCCTGGAGCACGTCGCCGTTGTAGTGGTGGTGGTGCACGTCCGGCGCGGCCTGCTTCACCCCGCGCACCAGTCGGCTGAGCGCCAGGATGAGCGCGGCCGGTGCACCGCAGATCATGCCCACCACCACCGGGTCGGCTCCGCCGGAGGCCCACAGGATGCCGGTGACGGCTGCGCCCAGGGGCAGGGAGGCGATGCCGGCGGAGAGCATCAGGGCGCTGGCGTCGGTGGCCTTCTGGCTCATGGGGGGCCGCCCGGGCTGGGGGACCGGCAGGGCGCTCCCGATGGCGGGCACGGGCGTCTCGTCGCGGTACGAGGTGGGGGTGCGCATGGCGTCCTCGACGGCGGCGAGGAACTGGCGGGCCTGGTCGTCCAGGGCGGGCTGCCCGGCCTTCTCGGCGGTGGGCTGGTGGGGGTCGGGCATCGGGTTCACGGCGGGTCACTCCTCGCGGATTTCGCTACTCTGCGTGATTGTCAGAGAGGGGCGGGTCTGACAGTCAGAAGGGGTGTCAGACCCGATGTCAGGCCGAAGTCACGTGACTTCTCTTTAGGCCCCCACCCGGCCTGACAGTCAGAAGTCAGGCCGGGACGTGACAGTCAGACCGTCACAGAGGGTGACCGTTATGCGGGCACCAGCGGCGAGCGGACGATGTCGTATTCGCCGTGCCGCTCGTTGCGCAGAACGCCCTCCTTGACCAGCCGGGCGAGCTCGCCCTGAAGCCAGGCCCGCTTACGGCCGGCCGCCACGGTGACCGGCGTGCACTCCGCGGGCGAGAAGGTGAGCTGGTTGCCCTCGGCCCACTGGTGGATCTGCTCGGCCAGCAGGCGGCGGGCCTCCTCGGTGGGGAGTTTCTCCTGCTGCGTGAACGCCATCTCGACGTCCTCGGCGTCCTCGGGCATCGGGTCGTCGATGTCGAGGTTGGCGTAGGGGGCGTCGGGCTCCGGGTCGGCGGGGATCATCCCCATGACCTCGTCGTATGCGTCCTCGATCTCCATGGCCATGGCGTCTTCCTGATCGGCGGTCAGTTCCTGGACGGGCCCCGCTTCGGGAAGCTCCCGGCGGGGCTGGGCGATCGGCGGGAGCTCGCTGACGTCGGTGTTCACGCGGTTCGTGCCGCGGTGGGTGCGGTTGGCGTACACCAGGCCCAGCGCGTTGGCGGTGGTGTCGTCCAGCGGGTCCCGGTACGGCGTCCCTGCGGTGACCAGGTCGGCCAGCTCCCGCCGGTCGGTGAGGCCGGAGCGCCACTCCATCGTCCATCGGTCCTGGTCAATGCCCATGCCGGTAGCGAACGCGTAGCCGGGGCGGCTGGAGCCCCAGGCCGGAACGGCGCCGGCGTCGGTGACGCTGTCCGGGAGGCAGAACCCGGCGTCGGAGGCTTCGTCGACCCCGAAGCACGCGGCGGCCTGGAGGTTGGCGCGCACGTCGGTGGACACGTTCGTCCAGGTCGCCCGCTGGAGGCTGATGACCAGCCAGATTCCCACCGACCGGGCGGCGCGGGCGATGTTGTCCAGCTCGTCGAAGTCGGCCAGGTCGGCGGCCTCCTCGGCCCACAGGACGACCGCGTTCAGCTTGGACTTCGGCTCCCACTGGTCCAGGCCCTCGTCGGCGAGGACGTCACCGCGGGCCTTGATGGCGGCGGGCAGCGCCTTGAGCAGCTGCTTCGCCTCCCGCAGGTCACTGATGAACACGTCCAGGCCGTGCTTGATGTGGCCGACGGACTGCCGTCCCTTGGAGCAGTCGATCAGCATCACGGACACCTTGCGGCGGGTCATGAAGTGGGCGAGCAGGCCGCGGGCGAACTCGGACTTTCCGGCGCCGGTGACGCCCATGACCAGCAGGTGCTGGAGGATCGCCGCGTCGAACGGGTTGATGATGAAGTCCTCGCCGTCCGCGTACAGGCCCAGCGGGAGCGGCTCGTTGGGAAGCATCCCCAGACGGATCGGCGGGATGAACGCCACGCCGTCCTTCAACAGGTCAGCGACGCGCAGGTGGAGGGTGGCGTCGGCGGCGTCGTCCGGGTTGCTCTTGACGATCGCCCCGGACGCCGGGATGTGCGCGGCTGCGGCCAGCTTCGGCATCGCCGCCTGGACGTCCTCGATGGTCTTCCCGGCGGGGATCTCCACGGGCACGGTGACCATGCCCTTGCCGTTGCCCTTGGCGGACTTGACCCGCAGCTTCTCCAGGCCGATCGCCTCGGCGATCTTCCCGAAGCCGCCCTTCTCTTCGACCTGCTCGGTCTCGTCGTGGGCGTTGCGCATCAGCTGCCGGATGTTCCACGAGGCGGCGAACACCCCACCCCCGAGCAGCCACAGGTCCATCATCGGGTGGCCGAACGGACCGGCGGCGGTGGCGCAGGTCAGCCAGCCCATCCCGGCCGCGACCGAGGCGGTGGCCTGGGCCCGGCGGAACTTGCGGAACTTGTTGTTGCCGCCCGCCACCTGCCAGGTCACCGCGGCGAGGGCGACCCCGCCCAGGCCGAGGCCGGCGGATGCCAGCCCGGCCTCGAGGGCGGTGTCTCCCCACATCGTGTTCGTGGCGAACCCGGCGAGCGGGGGCAGGGTGTAGGCGCCGGCCCACGGCGCCGCGTACGGAACGGCCTTGCCCACCAGGTGGCTGACGACCTGCCCGAACAGACCGCCCTTGCCGACGGAGACGGGCACGATGTCCGTGGTGGTGTTGACCTGCTGCTTCTTACCGTTGGTGGTCGTCGTCACGCGCGCCATCACACGTCCCCCATGTCGAACTGCTTGCGGCCCTTCTGGCCGTTCTTCTTCCGCTTGGCTTCCTGCTCGGGCTTGACGAAGTGCCGGTCGAACGCGTGGGCCATCTTCAGCGCGCCGACTCCGAGGGCCTTGGCAGCCTCGGCGCTGACCTTCAGGTGCATGGCGACCAGGCGGGCCCGGATCCGGGACTGGGCGCCGAAGGTGTACCAGGTCCCCTTGTGGGTGGAGAGGACGGCCTGGATCTCCTCGGCGCGCATGCTGAGGATGAAGTGCAGCTCCCGCCCCAGGCGGTTGACGGCCTTGGCGCAGTCCTGGATGTCCTTCGCCCCGCGGAACTCGATCCGCTCGATGGCGCTGACCATCCCGTCGCCCTTGTGGTTGTTGGGCCCTGCGGCAGCGGCCTGACCTGCACCGTTACCGCCGTCGTTGCCACGGCCACCACCGTCGTTGCCGCCGAAGTTGACGTTGAAATTGCGCTGCTTGTTCACCTGCTGCGGGCCCTGGAACGGCTGGTTCGCCTGGTGGTTAGCGAAGTTGCGCACCTGCTGCGCGCTGCTGGGCCCGGTCTGCCTCGGGGCGCCGTTGTTGGGGGTCGTCATCGTCAGTTCTCCTCGTGGAGGGTGGTGGAGCCGAACCACATCGGGGTGCGGACCTGGTCCAGGTCCGTGTCGGGGAACTCGGCGGCCTGGGCCTCGGCCCGGTCGATGAGTTCGTGGGCGGCCATGAACCGGGCCGTGGCGGCGGCGGCGTACAGGCCGGTCGGGGACCAGTCGGTGCGGCCGGCGGCGAGCCGGGCGAACAGGCGACCGGTGCGGGCGATGCCCTCGGTGAACCTGACGATCCGGTCGATCAGGGTGGTGCGGCGGGCGCCGTACACGGCGGTCCCCTCTCTGGTCAGTGGATGCGGTAGCCGCCGGCGATGAGCGCCCCGGCGTCCTTGCGGTACTCGGAGGCGGTCGACTCGGACACTCCGAACGCTTCGGTGATGGCCGCGAGCGACAGCTGGTCGACGTGGCCGGCGTGCTGGGTGAGGGCGATCCGGGCGACCTTGCGGGCGGCCCGTTCCCGGGACGTCAGCTTCAGCAGGTCCTCGGCTTCGACCGCGCGGAGCTCGATTTCGGCGGCACGGGCCCGCGCTTCGGCTGCACGCTGCTTCGCTTCGGCAGCGTCGGCCTCGGCCCGGGACTTCTCCGCCTCGGCGGCGGCGAAGCCGCGGTTGATTTCGGCAGTGCGGGACCGCGCTTCGGCCGCGTCGCGCTCGACTTCGGCGGCGCGCTGCTCCGTTTCGGCGGCACGGGCCCGCGCTTCGGCGGCGGCCTCCTCGGCTTCGGCAGCGCGGCGCTTCGCTTCGGCGGCGTCTGCCGACTCGACCGCGCGGGCGGCTTCCTGGGCGATCCGGGCCTGCGCCTCGGCGGCGGCCTGCGCCTCCGTGACGGTCGCCTGAGCCTGCGCCACGGCGGCGTTCTCCTCGGCCTGCGCCGCGATCTCGGTGGCGCGGACGTCACTCTTCGTGCGGATGCTGGCCTTCTGGCGGTCGGCGGCACGCTTCTCGGCACGCGCCTCGGCCTCGAGCTCCAGGCGCTCGTTCTCCTCGTTGCGCAGCTGCTCGGCTTCCTTCGCCTGCCGGGGCAGGGCGAGGGCTTCGTCAACTGTCAGGCCGTACTTGGCCATAGTCAGGGGCAGCAGTTCGTCCGCCTGGGCGCGGCGTCGCCAGCCCCGCCCGTACTTCCGCTGGAGCATCGCCGCGTACACGGTTCGCTCCTGCTCGATCTGGACGGTCTCCTGGTAAGAGGCCTTGTCCCACAGCTTCATGCGGCGCCACAGGGCCGTTGTGGCGGCCGGAGCCAGCGCCCAGCGGGCGGCCGGGATTCCCTGACTGTCACGGCCGGCGGCGATGTCAGACGCCCTGACGACGGAGCGTCGGGCGGCGTCGACCGCGGCGATGAACATGAGCGGGATCACGGCGTGCATCGCGGTCCCGATGGGGTCGCCGGTCACCCCGCCCTCGGCAGCGGCCGCGTTGAACACGATCGTGGCCACGGTCATCAGGTGGGCCAGGCGCCGCAGCATCGGCCACGGAGTGTCACGGCGGATCAGGTAGAGGTCCAGGGCGTACAGGACGACGATGCCGACGTCGACGCCGACCGGGAACGCGTAGGAGAACTGCCCGAACCCGTGCTTGGCGGCCAGGTCCTTGAGCGTGTTGTAGGACCCGGTGAAGCCGATCCCGGCGAGGATCACACCGCCGATGGACGCCACGGCGGTGAGGGCGCGTCCGGAACGCCGGGCCGCCTTCTCCGAAGTCGAGTCGTCCGTAGCCGAAGCGTCGGCAGGCGCGTCCGGAACGGCGGGGGCCGGAGCCGAAGCGGGACCCGGTGCGTCCGGAACGACGGTCGGCGCTCCCGGAACGGGCGCGGCCGGGGCCGCAGTACGGGGCAGGGTGGCGAGCTTCATCGGTGGACTCCAGGTGCAAGTCGTGGGGTGGAGGCGGACTGACGTCTCCCCGCGCTCCCGCCCCTCCGGAGTGGATCGAGGTGCGTCCGGAACGGGCGGGAGAGGCAGGCGTCAGGCGGTCGGCTGGGGGAGGGCGGTGCACTCGTTGGCGTGTTCCTGCGCCATCCGCAGGACGTCGCCCCGGTAGGCCAGGCCGTGGTCCTTGGTCCAGCCGCAGGGGCGGCACAGGGCGGTGGAGCGCGGGTGCGTGGCCGTCTTCTCGTCGTCGCGGATGTCGACGGTGGCGGCCTGGTTGTTCAGGCGGATGCCGGTGCGGGTCAGGAACCGTGCGGTGACGCCCTCGGGCCACTCCTGCTCGGCGCCCGCCGGGGCGTTGCTGCTCGCGGCGGCGTCGGCCAGGGCCTGCACCGCGAGGGCGAGGGCGATCCGGGAGTGCGCGGTCGACTCCTCGACGCGGTGCCCACGGACGTGGTCGAAGCCGGGGTCCTTGAGTCGCATCTGGGCGGAGTGGATGTGGTCGTTGGCGTTCATCGTGGGATCGGTTCCTTCCGAGTGGTCAGGCGGTGGTCCGGTCTGGCCGGCTCCCTGCGACCGGGCCCGTGCGAGACGGGCCCGGGAGGCAGCCGTCAGGCCGCTTCGGAGTAGCGGGTGGCGAGGGCCTCGGCCCGGGCGGTGCTGTGCACGTAGGCGATCCACTCGGCGCCGTCGAACGGCATACGGCCGCCGGGGCCGGCCATCTTCACGGCGAGCGGCAGGCCGTTGCGCAGGTCGGCAAGGAACGTCTGGATGCTGACCGCGACGGCGATGGATTCGCCGGGCACCTCGTTGGCCGTGAACTCCTCGAGGTCGGCCTGGTCCTCCAGCCGGGTCCGGTAGGGGCGGGCAACGCGGCTGACGAGCGTGTCGACGAATCCCGCCACGACGTAGCCGATGGCCAGGGCGGCGGCGAGGGACAAGAACCCCCCGAGGGTGAGCGTGGCGCCCAGGTCGATGTCCGCCAGCTCCAGCACGGTGATGGAGACTGCGGCGGCGGAGGCGATGACGGTCACGGTCTGGACGGCGTTGAGCAGGCCCAGGGCGCGAGTCGGGTTCTTCACGGGGTCCTCTTCTCTTCGGCGGTGGTGACGATCAGGAAGGTGTCGCTGGGGAGGTCCATGACGACCTCGGCGGGGATGCCCTCGAGGCGGCGGGCGGCGGCGAACTCCTCGGCCGGCCACGAGCCGCGCGGGTGGGAGGCGGAGAAGGTCTCCAGGACCTGGCGGGCGCTCACCGGGCCTCCCCCTGGACCAGGCGCAGCGTCGGCTTGCCGGACGGCTCGGGGGTGGCGTGCCGGATGGTCTCGGCGGTCCCGCCCCGGCGGGCGGCGTACTGGGCGAGGGCCCACAGGTTCGTGACGTCGATGTCCACCCGGCCCAGGCCCGGGCCGTCGATGACCTCGAGCGTCATCCGCACGGTCCGGCCGCCCGGGTGGGGCAGGGAGACGGTCAGTTCCTCGGTGGCCTTGATGAACAGGCGGGCCGCCTGCTCGATCAGGGCCTGGTCGATGTCGAAGCCGCTCACTGGTCCGCACCCCGTTCTGTCTTCAGGTCGCGACGCTCGTTGCGGGTCAGGCCACCGGCCACGCCGTGCTGCTCCTTGCCGTTCGGCTTCAGCGCGGCCTCACGGCACGGGGCGATGAACGGGCACTCGGCGCACAGTTCCTTGGCCACGGCCACCCGACGCTTCATCAGCGCGTTGTCCATGGCGCCGGCCTGCTCGTCGGTGTTGTAGAAGAGGTCGGCCAGGCCGGTGCACACCGGGCGGGCCTGGTCGCCGCACAGCTGGCCCTCACGGGCGGCGAGCTGCGCCGCGTGCACCGTGGCCACGTCGCTGAGGGAATAGGCGTAGGTCTTGCCGTCGACCGGCCAGCGCGGCAGGTTGTGCAGCTTCACCCAGCGGGCCAGCGTGTCCACCGACACGGCGCGACCGGACTGCGCGAAGAACTCGGCCAGGAACTTCAGCGGGCGCAGGTCCGCGGGGTATCCGTCGGAGCGCTTCACACCGCGCGGCTTGGCGGGGCGGGTGTAGCCGAGGTCGCGGTAGGTCCAGCGGCGGCGCAGGCCCGGGCGGGGCGCGCAGTGCCGATTGGCGCAGTGTGCCTTGCCCTTGACCGGCAGCAGGGTGAAGCAGCCGCACGCGGGGCAGGCCCGGGTGCGTACCGTCTCGGTCTGCTCGGCGAGCTCCTCGGCTTCCATGACGAACGCGTCGCGGATGGCGACGGCCTCCATGCGGCCAAGCGGCGAGTCTTCGGTGGCCAGGCGGGCGGCTCGGGCGATGACGTTCTTGCCTTCGGTGGCCTTGTCCAGTCCCTTGACGTTCACGTTCGCCGGTGCCTCCGTTCGTGTTGCGGTGCGGGTCCGGGTCAGCGGGTCGATCCGCCGGCCGGATCCCGGCGTCCAGTAGGTCTGTGAGAGAGCAGCGATCCACTGCTCAGGCGTTGCGGGCATGGCTGTCCCCCGGGCGGTGCGTACTGCGGTGGTGGTGCGCGAGTGCGCTAGGGGCCCGGCGGCGGGGGGTGCGTGGGATCGCCGGGCCGACCCGGGGTCAGTCCGTGAGCGGTTCGACCTGCAGGATGTGGACGTAAGGCGGGGTGCCCGGGTAGGGGCGGCGGGAGATGCCGTGGAGGGAGACCTCCATGCCGTTCACCAGGTAGAGGCCGAACTCGGCGAGGACCTGGGGGGAGGCGTAGGCGTAGGTGGCCTGCCCGAACTCGTTGACCAGGTGGAACGTGGCGCTGGGGTCCGTGGTGCCGTGCTCGGTGATGTCGTCGACCATGCCGGCCGCGATGACGCTGATGCCGTCGTCGACCGTGCTGAAGGGCTTCGGGACGCGGTGGCTGAAGTCGCCGGCGAACACGACGAGGTCGCTCGACGGCGTGCCGTAGGTGGTGGCGGGGGACTGGGGGTCGTTCTGCGGTTCGGGACCGGTACCGTTCTGCATGCGAGGCACTCCTATGTAGGTAGGACGTGGTTCGCCGGGCTTCTTCGGAGGCCCCCGAGAGGTCCAGGTGGTGACACACCTGGGCCTCTCGGCGTTCTGGGCCGCCGTCGTTTCCGACAACCATGATCCTGCCCTACAGATACGCGTCTGTCAACAGATACGTATCTAGACATAGACACGGTTCTGTGTGGTACCTTCCGATCATG
>NZ_MUKA01000491.1 GCF_002150735.1 Streptomyces africanus | reverse complement strand
GTGGAGGTGGGGTCGAGGCGGGGGGTGCCGCCGCCGGATCCGCCGCCGCTTCCGGTGTCGCCTTCGCAGATCTCCCGGGCCTGGCCCCTGAGCAGGTCGCACGCGTTGTTGCTCGGTGATGGGGAGGGGGTGGGGGCGGCGAAGGCGCGGGTGGCCATCAGGACCGCAGCCGCCTGTACCGCTGTGACCGCGGCACCAAGCTTGAGTACGTGGTGTTTAGCGGGCATAGGTGTACCCTCCGTACTCCTCGACAGCCTTGGTCATGTCCTCTGCGGTGGAGGCCCTTTGGTCGCGCCCGACCGGGACAGGGCCGTCCTCCTGGGTGAAGTCGGTGACCTTCCAGTCACCATCGACCCACTTCAACTCGTAGGTCGTCGTGTACCAGCTCTCGGTCACGGGGTTCTTCGAGCCGTCGCCCGACAGGCCGAAGAGGGACGTGTACCAGAGGGCGACCGAGGCGGTGCTGCCGCTGAAGGACGTGACCTTGGTGCCTACCGGGATGACGCGCGAAACGAAGGTCTGACCGCTTGGCGCGACGCCGTCCTTGTTCAGGCCGATCTTCTCGAGGAAGCTGGCCTTGGAGTACACCTGGTCGAACGCCGGCAATTGGGAGGCGGCAACGTCTGGTGCGTAGACGGTGCTGACGATCGCGTGCCGCTTGTCGGTCTCGTACATGTCAGCCGAGCCGAGGGCGATGCCGTAATTGGTGGCTGCGGACTGGGCGCCCTGCTCGTTGTGGGCGTAGCCCGTGGGAATCCCGGCCGCCTTCGCCTGCACCGGCTGTTCCCCCGAAGGGGCCGTGGCTGTCGTCTTCGGCTTGGTCGTGTTGGTGTCCGTGGAGGAGGGGTCGTCGTCGCCGCGGTTCGCGAAGGCGATCGCGGCGATGAGGAGGACCACTACGCCGACCACCGTGACCAGGCTGCGGGACGACGAGCGGGGGCGGCGCGAGGTGCCGTAGGGGTCGGACCCGGTGTCGGGCAGGCGGGTGCGGGTCTGGCCCGTGCCGCCGTAGCCGCCGGAGGCCTCGTGCTCGTCACCGAGACTCATGCCGCGTACGCCCCCTCGACGTCGTACCGCTCGTACTCCTCGTACGACGGTAGCCGTGCTGGTTCCCGCGCGGGCGCGGTGTGGTGACTCGACATCAGGGAAACGCAACCTTCGCCGGTG
The DNA here is from genome assembly GCF_002150735.1 of Streptomyces africanus. Classification (GTDB taxonomy): domain Bacteria; phylum Actinomycetota; class Actinomycetes; order Streptomycetales; family Streptomycetaceae; genus Streptomyces; species Streptomyces africanus. Next base: position 8 of record NZ_MUKA01000491.1, on the reverse strand, counting down.
GGCACGAC
>NZ_MUKA01000490.1 GCF_002150735.1 Streptomyces africanus | reverse complement strand
TACCAGTACGCGCGCAACACGCTCATCGAGATGAACATGTCGCTGGTGCGGTTCGCGGCCCGCCGGTTCCGTGCGAGCGGCCAGTCGATGGAGGACGTCGTCCAGGTCGGCGTCATCGGGCTGATCAAGGCCATCGACCGGTTCGAGGTCTCCCGCGAGGTGCAGTTCACCAGCTTCGCGGTGCCGTACATCATCGGCGAGATCAAGCGGTTCTTCCGCGACACGTCCTGGGCCGTGCACGTTCCGCGCCGCCTCCAGGAGGCCCGTACGGAACTCGCCAAGGCCACGGAGGAACTGGCCTCACGCCTCGGCCGCGCGCCGAAGGTCGGGGAGCTGGCGGCGCTGATGAACCTCTCGGAGGAGGAGGTCGTCGAGGCCCAGGTGGCGGCGAACGGCTACCTGTCCTCGTCCCTGGACGCCGCGATCACCGGCGACTCGGAGGACAGCGACAGCACGCTCTCGGAGTTCATCGGCGAGGAGGACCCGGCCCTCGCGCTCGTCGAGGACTTCCACGCGCTGGCCCCCCTGGTCGCCGAACTCGACGAACGCCAGCGCCTCATCCTCCACCTGCGCTTCGTGGAGGAACTCACCCAGGCGGACATCGGCAAGCGCCTCGGCATCTCCCAGATGCACGTCTCCCGGCTGATCTCCCGAACGGTGGCCCGCCTGCGGTCGGGAATGCTGGCGACGGGCTAGGAGTGCTGTCCGGCTGATCATGTGGCCGTGACGGCACACAGTCAGTTCTCGCGGGCCGGACTGCGCCCGGTTGCGAGGCGTTTCCGCCCCTCGGGCACGGGCAGGACCGCCAGTGCGGTATCTGCGATGTTCCGCAGCGCCTCCGGGTCCAGGCCGGCCTTGCCCACCGCCTCGATACCGCGGACCACCGTCAGCAGCAGGGCCGCCAACCGCTCCGGATCCGCAGCGCTGTCGATGTCGCCGTGGCGCTGGGCGGCGCTGATCTCCGTCCGCAGCAGGGTCAGCAGCGCCGTCATGGTCTCGGCCGACCGTCCGGCGACCGCCGGATCGTGCTGGGCCAGTTCCGCCACTCCCTTGGCCAACAGGCACCCGCGGCGCTCGGTGTCGGAGGCGGTGTTCTCCGCCATGAGGTGCACGTATCCCGACAGCCGGGCCATGGCCTCCGCGTCCGGACCACCTGCCAGCCGCCCTTCGGCCACCTCGACGACTGCGGTGCACCAGTCGTCGAACACACGGTGGAACAGCTTGCCCTTGTCGCCGAACGCGCCGTACAGGCTGCCCTTGCCCAGGCCGGTCGCCTGGGCGATGTCGTCCATCCGGGTTCCTGCGTAGCCGGTCGCCCAGAACCGCTCCCGGGCCCGCTCCAGGACTTCGCGTTCGTCGAATGCGCGTGGTCTCGGCATGGCCTCAGCCTATCCATTCTTGACTCGATCGTCCATTACTGCCTACGTTATGGACGATCCATTCCACAACTGAAGGGCTTCGACATGCCAGGCGTGCTGCAGGAGAAGGTGGCCGTGATCACCGGAGGGACCAGCGGGATCGGGCTGGCCATCGCCCACCGCTTCGTCCGGGAGGGCGCACGGGTCTTCGTGACGGGCCGGGACATCGACCGCCTCGAAGCGGCAGTCAAGGAGATGGGCCCTGCGGCCACCGGCGTACGGTCCGACGTCTCGGTCCTGGCCGACCTGGACGCGCTGTACGCGCGAGTCCGCGAGGAGGCCGGACGCATCGACGTGCTGGTGGCCAACGCGGGGATCGTCGCGGACGCCGCGCTCGGCGCCCACACCGAGGCGAACGTCGACCTGACGCTCGCCGTCAATGTCAAGGGCCCACTGTTCACCGTTCAGAAGGCGCTTCCGCTGCTGGCGGAGAACGCCTCCATCCTGGTCGTCGGCTCGAGCAACAGCGTGCGGCCCAATGAGCAACTCGAGGTCTACAGCGCCTCGAAGGCGGCGGTGAGCAACCTCGTGCACAACTGGGCCCGGCAGTCACGGGAGCGCCGGTTCCGGGTCAACGTGCTCAGCCCGGGACCCACGCGGACCCCTGGCCTGCTGGGCGTCGCGGGGCCGGACGCCGACCGGTTCGCCGAGGCCGTCGTGCCCCTGGGGCGGCTGGCCGACGTCGAGGAAATCGCCGAGGCCGCCCTCTTCCTGGCTTCGGACGCCTCGTCGTTCGTCACCGGCGCCGAACTCTTCGCCGACGGCGGCTACACCCGGGCCTGAACGACGGCCGGTGGTGCGCGTCCGGTCCCCTCGAAGCGACGGGACGCTCTCCCCACCCCCTAGTGGTGCCAGGCGCGTCCGCCCGTGTTGTGGATGAAGCGCTGCAGCACCTTGAGGGTGGTCAGGTACTCCTCGTCGGAGATCCCCGCGTGCCGTTCCGCCCACAGCTCGCTCTGGAGTGCCGCGGCCTTGTCGTAGAACGCCTGGCCCTCCTCCGTGAGGGTCAGGCGCCCCTCGGAGTCCTCGGTGATCCAACCCTGGGTGATGGTCGCGTCGATCTCCTGTTCCATGGCTTCCGAGCCCGTGTCGAGGTAGTTCTCGAGGAGGCGGGACACCTCATGCCGTGTTTTGACCCGGTCGGCTCGAGCGACCTGTGCGAGAACCCACCACTGCGGCTGCGTGGTGCCGATCCCCGCGAGGGCGGCCCGGGTGCGGCTGACGACAGCCTTGAAAGCGGCCCAACTCCAGTAGCCGATGGGCTGCTGGATCAGTTCGGTGTCGCTGTGTGAGTACTCCACGGTCGGCCCCTCCGTCTTCGTCCGCGCTGGTTCGACACGACCGACCGTAGAAACTCAACCTCGCTTGAGGTCAAGCCATGATCATGGAGAGGCTCAGTCCCGAGACGACCACGGCGCCCCGCACAACACAGCGGCGCCCGAGCCGGCCGAAGCCGACCCGGGCGCCGCGTAGCCGGTCGGGGCTGTTTCCCCCGCCCGCCTCCGGTAGGCCCTGTGGGACTCGAACCCACAACCAATGGATTAAAAGTCCACTGCTCTGCCAATTGAGCTAAGGGCCCAGGCGATGTTGCCCCCACGAGCATAGCCGGACGAAGCCGAGTCTCCGATCGGGTATCGGTTCCCGGCCGTGGCGGAGCGGCAACTGACGCCGTGACGGCCGCGGATCCACCCGTACGGGACGGCAACGGCAGAGCGCCGCGGCCCGCCCGTAGGAGGGAACCGCGGCGCTCGTCACGCGTCGATGTCAGCCGTTGCGCTTCCAGCGCGGCTTGTCCTCGCGGCGGCCGAAGGAACCGCCGCCACGGTGGTCGTCACGCCGACCCTGCGGACGGTCGTGCCCGGGACGGTCATGGCCGCCGGCGCGGTAACCCGGACGGTCGTCCCGGCGGTCGCGGTTGAAGGGACGGTCGCTGCCGCGGTGCCCCGTGCGCTCGTCCCGGCGGAAGCCGCCGCGGTCGTCACGACGCTCGAACGGACGCCCGCCACGGTCGTCACGACGCTCGAACGAACGGCCGCCACGGTCGTCGCGACGCTCGAAGGAGCGACCGCCACGGTCGTCACGCCGGAAGCCGCCGCGCTCACCCCGGTCGCCCCGGTCGGCCCGGTCGTCCCGGCGGAAACCACCACGGTCACGGTCGCGGTCGAAGGAACGGCCGCCACGGTCACGGTCGCGGTCCCGGTCGCGGTTGAACCCACCGCGGTCGTCACGACGCTCGAACGAACGGCCGCCACGGTCGTCGCGACGCTCGAAGGAGCGACCGCCACGGTCGCCACGGTCGTCACGCCGGAAGCCGCCGCCGCGCTCCTCGCGCCGCTCCCGACGCTCGTACGGCGCGGAGGAAGTCTCGGCGCGCTCGGCGTCCTGCGCGGTCCGCTGCTCCGGCACCGACACCTCGACGCCGGCCGGAACCTCCGCGGACTCCCCGGACACCGCCGCCTGCGGCTCCTCGCCCCGCTCCCGGGCGACCCGCGCGAGCAGCCGGTCGGACTCCTCACGCAGCTCGTTCGCACGCCGCTGCGCCCGCTCCAGCTCCTTGGTGAGCTGGGCGACCTCACGCTCGGCCTGCTGCGCGGCGTTGCCCACGGACTCGGCCTGGACCTCGGTCATCGACCGGGCGCCGGTGATCTCGGCGACCTCCGGGTCGAAGGCGCCGGCGCCCTGGATGATGTGGCGCGTGGCGTCGACGCCCGCGTCCTCCATCAGCCGGAAGATCTGCCGCCGCTGGTGCGGCAGGGACAGGGAGACGACGGTGCCGGTCCGGCCCGCGCGCGCCGTACGGCCGGCGCGGTGCAGGTAGTCCTTGTGGTCACCGGCCGGGTCCACGTTCAGCACCAGGTCGATGCCGTCGACGTGGATACCGCGCGCCGCGACGTCGGTCGCGACGAGCACGTTGACGTACCCGTCCTTGAAGTCGGCCAGGGTCCGCGTCCGCGCGCCCTGCGTCATGCCGCCGTGCAGCGCGTCGGCCTTCACCCCGGAGTCGCGCAGCTGCTCGGCGACGCGGTCGGCGCCCAGCTGGGTGCGGACGAAGATGATCGTGCGGCCCTTGCGGGAGGCGATGGCCGCGGTGACCGGCGCCTTGTCCTTGGGCTTCACGATGAGGATGTGGTGCGACATGGTCGTCACGGCGCCCTGGGCGGCGTCCACCTCGTGGCTCACCGGGTTGTTCAGGTACCGGTCGACGAGGGTCTTGATCTCGTTCTCCATGGTCGCGGAGAACAGCATCCGCTGACCGCCCGCGGGGACCTGGTCGAGCAGCTCCGTCACCTCGGGCATGAAGCCCAGGTCGGACATCTGGTCGGCCTCGTCGAGAACGGCGATCTGCACGTTCTCCAGCGAGCAGGCGCCGCGGTTGATGATGTCGCGCAGCCGGCCCGGCGTGGCGACCAGGACGTCGACGCCCTTCTCCAGGGCGTAGATCTGGTTGCCCATGGACGTACCGCCGCAGACGACCTTCATCTTGAGGCCGAGGACGTCGCCGTAGGGCTGGAGCGCGTCGGCGACCTGCATGGCGAGCTCACGCGTCGGCGTGAGGATGACGGCCCGCGGCTTGTGCTTCTCGGTGCGGCCGCCGGCCAGCGTGGCCAGGGCCGGCAGACCGAAGGAGAGGGTCTTGCCGGAGCCGGTGCGGCCCCGGCCGAGGATGTCCTTGCCGAGCAGGGCGTCCGGGATGGTCGCGGCCTGGATCGGGAAGGGGGTGGTCACGCCGTTCTGCGCGAGCTTGCGGACGACGCCCTCGGGGAGACCGAGGTCGGCGAAAGTGACCTCGGGGGCGTCCTCGGCTGCCTCGTTCTCGGGCACGACGACGTGATCAGTACTGGCGATGGACATGCGAATGCGAAACCTTCCGGAGTCTCGTCGGCACGCGCCCGTCAACTCCGTGATTCGCGATTCGCAATACGACCGCCTCAATGCGGTCCACCACGGCAAGGGAGAGAGTACGCGCCACACGGCGCGCTCTGCAGTGGCGCCGGGCAAGATGGGATCAAACGATCTGCCACCATACGCACTCCGGGCCCCGCAAGGCAAACCGGACTCCGCTGGAGACAGTTGGGACGCCCCCCGTCGGCCAGTGGCCCGGAGAACCTCCCGTGGTCTGCCAACCGACCACCCCCCGGAATTGTTCCCGCCCGACGGCACAGACCGGCAGGGCTACGCCGGCGACCCCGCCTCCGGCGCCGGCTCACGCTGTTCCAGCTGCGGCCCCGGCGGCTCGTGCGCCGACGACGACGGCTCCGGCTTGTCCGTCGGCTCCGGCGACGTCGTCACCTCGGTCGGCGTCGGCGTGGGCTCGGGTTCGGCCGTCCGGGTGGGCATCGGCGGAGCCGGCGGCTTCGGCGTGGGCCTGGCCGGCTTCCCCGGCTTGTCGCGCCCGGGCGCGGGCGCGCTCACCACGGCGGACGGCGACACCCCCGGGGACGCCGGCTTCCCCGCCCCGCGGTCCTTGCCCTTCCTCCCCTTCTTGCCCTTGCCGTGCCCGCGCTCGGCGTCGGCCGCCGTCGCACCGAACCCGGTACCGCCGCCCGACGCCGAAGACCCGCCGTCGGGCGCCTCCCCGCCGTGCCGCCCGGTGGAGTGCGACGGCTTGGCGCTCCGTCCCGCGTCGTCGTCGCCGACGCTCATACAGCCGGCGGCAGCGGCGACGGCCACGACCGTGGCGGCCAGGCGGACGGGAACGTACAAGGGGCGCACGGGGCCACCTCCGGGAAGCGTGAGGGAGTCAACACCTCCAACTCCCCCCGCCCACAAGAGGACACGCGCCCCGCATTCACAACCGGCTCAGCCGTAACCCAGGGCGTGAAGGCGCGCGTCGTCGATGCCGAAGTGGTGCGCGATCTCGTGCACCACCGTGATCTCCGTCTCGGCGACGACGTCCTCCCGCGACTCGCACATCCGCAACGTCGGATTCCGGTAGATGGTGATCCGGTCCGGCAGCACACCGGCGTACCACTCGCCCCGGTCGGTCAGCGGAGTCCCCTCGTACAGCCCGAGCAGCTCGGGATCGTCCGAGGGCGGTTCGTCCTCGACGAACACCGCGACGTTGTCCATCAGTCGCGTCAACTCCGGCGGGATCCGGTCGAGCGCCTCGGCGACCAGCTCCTCGAACTCCTCGCGCGTCATTTCCAGCACAGGCCCATTGTCGGCCACGACACAGCCGTACGAGAGCCTTCCGGCGTCGCATATCCGGCCCGGGACTTGGGCATACGGGACCAATGGCCCGCGTCCCTGCCGCAGTCCTGAGTGTCCTGAACCCGATCCGCAAGGCCCCGCGCACCCTCGCCCGCCGCTACCGCTCCCGGCAGGCCCCGGCCACGATCGCACTCGTGCCGCAGCCGCACCCGTGGTCCCGTGCGGTGGGGCTCGTGGCCGTCGTGCTCCTCGGCGCCTGGCTGGGCCTGCTGGTCGTGGGCAATGTCCGGGTCCCGGTCGGCCCCATGAACACCACCATGACGCTGCGCCCCTCCTTCACCGGTGGCACCAAGATCAATGTCTCGCCCCTGGGCGCCCTCCAGCTGGACAGCCACATCGCCCCGGTCCGCCTGGACGTGAACGTCGACCAGCTCGACCCGGAGCGCTCCCAGGCCCTGGTCGACCACCCCGAGCGGCTCTCCGGCCTCCAGGACGAGGTCACCGAGGACGTCGGACGCGGCACCCTCGACCTGGCCGTCCGCTCGGGCGTCGCGGTCGTCGGCGGCGCCACCGCGCTCGGCCTCGCGGTCTACCGCCGCCCGCGCCGCGCCCTGGCGGCCGGCGGCCTCGCGCTCGCCCTCCTCGCCGCCTCGGGCGGCACGGCGTACGCCACCTGGCGCCCCGACTCCGTCCTGGAACCCAGGTTCTCCGGGCTGCTCTCCTCGGCCCCCTCCCTGGTCGGCAACGCGCGCAGCATCGTCACCGAATTCGACGTCTACCAGAAGGAACTGGCCCGCCTGGTCACCAACGTGACCAAGCTCTACGACGCCACCTCGACCCTCCCGGCCTACGCCCCCGACCCCTCGACCATCCGGGTCCTGCACGTCTCCGACATCCATCTGAACCCGGCGAGCTGGAAGATCATCGCCTCGCTGGTGGAGCAGTACAAGGTGGACGTGATCGTCGACTCGGGCGACACCATGGACCACGGCACGGCCGCCGAGAACGGCTTCCTGGACCCCATCGAGGACCTCGGGGCGCCCTACGTCTGGGTCCGCGGCAACCACGACTCGATGATCACGCAGCGCTATCTGGAGGGCCTGAAGAACGTTCACGTCCTGGACGACGGCCGGGCCCGGACGATCAAGGGCCTGCGCTTCGCGGGCATCGGCGACCCGCAGTTCACCCCGGACCGCTCGAAGCAGCCCGGCGCCGAGCAGTCCCAGGAACTGGCCGGAGCCCGCCTGGCCACAGCCCTGCGCGACGAGCGCACCGCCGGCCGCCCGGTGGACATCGCCATCGCCCACGAGCCGTCGGCGGCCCGCGAGGTCGACGGCGAGGTGCCGCTGGTGCTGGCCGGCCACATCCACCACGACGAGGTGGAAGTCCTGAAGTACGGCACCCGGCTCCGCATCGAGGGCTCCACGGGCGGCAGCGGCCTGCGCGCCATCGAGGGCAAGCACCCGGACCCCATCGAGGCGTCGATCCTGTACTTCGACCGGGACACCCGCCACCTCCAGGCCTGGGACGAGATCGAACTGGGCGGCCTCGGTCTCACGACCGCCGAGGTCAGCCGCCACCTCCCGGAGGAGAACCAGCCCGGCGCGACCGGGTCCCCCACCGCCCCCGCGTCGGAGTCCCCGGCGACCTCCCCGACGGCCTCCCCTTAAACCGTTTTGGCGATAGCTCCCGCCATCCCATATGCTTCTCACGTCCCCGACGCGCTGAGAAGCGCCCAGGCGGGCCGATAGCCCTCATCGTCTAGCGGCCTAGGACGCCGCCCTTTCAAGGCGGTAGCAC
>NZ_MUKA01000489.1 GCF_002150735.1 Streptomyces africanus | reverse complement strand
TGTGCTGTCCCGGGACGTTGGTGACAGGCGACACGCTGTGGGTGGTTCTTGAACGGGGCGAGGGCCTCTGGGTTCGGTGTGGATTGCGAAGTCTGCACCGACGCCCAGGAGGCCCTCGTTGTTCCACCGTAATGCTCCGCTGACGGCGACCGGCAGGCTGCGTCTGGCCCGGTGTGTCGTCGAGGACGGCTGGCCCCTGCGGCGGGCCGCGGAACGTTTCCAGGTCAGCCACACCACTGCCGCCCGTTGGGCAGACCGCTACCGCCGGCACGGGGCAGCAGGAATGCACGATCGCTCCAGCTGTCCGCGTCTCAGCCCGCGCAAGACGCCGTCCGCGGTCGAACGACAGGTCGTGCGGCTGCGGCGCGAGCACCGCATCGGCCCCGTCCGGCTGGCCGCCCGCACCGGCATCGCCGCCTCCACCGCCCACCGGATCCTGCAACGTCACGGCCTGCCCGCGCTCGCGGCCACCGACCGCGCCACCGGCGAACCCGTCCGCCGCTACGAACGAGCCCGGCCCGGCGAACTGGTCCACATCGACGTCAAGAAGCTCGGCCGCATCCCAGACGGCGGCGGCCACAAAGTCCTCGGCCGCGCAGCCGGCCGGGCCAACCGGGACCGCCGCAACGGCACCGGATACGCCTGCCTGCACACCGCCCTGGACGACCACTCCCGCCTGGCCTACACCGAAGACCTGCCCGACGAGAAAGCCGCCACCTGCGCCGGCTTCCTGCGACGAGCCGCCGCCTGGTTCGCCGCACGCGGCATCACCATCGAACGGGTACTGACCGACAACGCCTGGTCCTACACCAAGAACACCTGGCGCCAGACCTGCCGCGACCTGGGCATCAGCCCCCGCCGGACCCGGCCCTGGCGGCCACAGACCAACGGCAAGGTCGAACGCTTCCACCGCACCCTGCTCGACGAATGGGCCTACCAGCGGCCCTACACCTCACAAGCCGAACGGCAGGCAGCGTTTCGCGACTGGCTGGACTGGTACAACTACCACCGACCCCACACCGGCATCAGCGGCCACACTCCAGCCAGCCGCGTCACCAACCTCTCCGAACAGCACA
>NZ_MUKA01000488.1:783-1126 GCF_002150735.1 Streptomyces africanus | reverse complement strand
GTACGGCGTCCGCTCCGCCAGTTCCCGGGCCAGGTACGTCGCCACCGCGATGCCGGCCAGGTTGTCGTTGGCCAGCGACGGGTGGCAGACGTGGCAGGAGACGATCACCTCGTCGGGGACCTGCCCCGGGACCACGTGCTCGGCGTAGGTGAGATGGCCGTCGGCGAGGGTGGAGTCGATGCGGACCTCGTACTCGCCGTCGGGCATCGCGTCCAGGGTGTCCTGGGCCAGGCAGAAGCCCCACTCCGGCTTGTAGTAGCTGGTGCGGTACGGCACCCAACTCGGCTGGTCCGGCAGGGTGTGCAGGTGTTCCCGCAGCTCGGTCAGCGGCATGGTCGCCGAC
>NZ_MUKA01000488.1:0-771 GCF_002150735.1 Streptomyces africanus | reverse complement strand
CCACTCCTGCGGCACCGTCCAGTCGAGCACCTGCGTGCCGGTCGGTACCTCGTGCGTCCGGAGCGGGATGTACTCGCCGACGATGTCCAGGGTGGCGCGCACGCCGTCGCCGGTGATGCTCCGGCACAGCGGATACAGCCGCTCCACCAGCGCGTACATCGCCTCGCCGATCTCGGTCACGGGCGCCACCGCAGGGTGTCGTCGACGGCGCCTGCGTCCGATGCCGCGCGCAGCACGGCAAGGCGCGTGAAGCGCCGTTCGAAGTCCTCCCGGGTCAGCCCGTGGTTGCGGTAGGCGTCGGCGAGTTCGAGCGCGCCCTGCTTCACCGTCCACTCGCAGTCGAAGCCGGGTATCGCGGCGCGGAACCGGGAGAAGTCCACCCGGTACGAGCGCGGATCGGCACCGGTCTCCCCGGTGATCACCACCTTCGAGCCGGGCACCGCCTCGGCGACCTGCCCGGCGATCTCGGCGACGGTGACGTTGTTGATCTCGCTGCCGATGTTGAACGCTCGGTCGTGCACCGCTTCCCGCGGAGCGGTCAGCGCGGCCGTGAACGCCCGCGCGATGTCGGCGGCGTGCACCAGCGGGCGCCAGGGCGTGCCGTCGGAGAGCACCAGCACCTCGCCGGACAGCAGGGCGTGGCCCACCAGGTTGTTCAGCACGATGTCGGCGCGCAGCCGGGGGGAGTGGCCGAAGGCGGTGGCGTTGCGCAGGAACACCGGGGTGAAGTCGCCGTCGGCCAGCTCGTGCAGGTCGTCCTCCACCCGCACC
>NZ_MUKA01000487.1 GCF_002150735.1 Streptomyces africanus | reverse complement strand
CCTCTGGCTGAGCGGCCCGCCGAGTTGGGGACGACCACGTCGGCGGGCCGCTCAGCCAGAGGTGGCGGCCGCCGGACGGGGTCACGACGACCACGGTCGGCGGGATGGTGAACAGGTGCCGTAGTGCCAGCTCGCGCAGGGCGGCCGAGGCGTCGGTGCCGGTCTTCACGTCCAGGTCGATGCCGATCAGATGGTGCGGGGGCAGGCCGCAGGCGATGCCGTACCCGGTCGCCCAGGGCGCCGCGGCGAACAGTTCGCGGATGCGGGCGGGGTCGCTGGAGGCGTCGTAGACCCCGTGGCCGAGCAGGCCGCACTCGCCGTGGCAGGGGGAGGGAACGGGGTCGTCGCGGTGCGGGGAGCGCAGCGCCGGGAGCTTGGTGCGGGACAGGGGGATGACGGCCAGTCCGCGTTCGGCGGCTGACAGGGCGTGTGCGAGGGCCAGCGTCGTGGCCTGCCGGTCGGTGGTGGCCATACTCCTAGTTTCGTACGTACGTTCGAAAAAGGAAAGGGGGAACGGGTGCGACGCGCCGGGGCGGAGAGACGGACGGGACAACGCGGGAACACCTCGGCCGTTGCGGCACCTGGGTTCGAACGCGCCCTCTGCTCCCGTCCGGGACGGAAGTGACGCAAAGGGGTTTATCGACTTCTCGTCATGCTTGCGTGCGAATGGTGGGTTCCGGTGTGGTTCGCCGGGATTCGGTGGGCAACTCTGGACTCGCGACGTCGCGTACCGCACCGGGGCGGTCGGCCGACTTCCCTGGTGGCAGCAGCACTTCTGAAGTCCTGGAGGGACCACACCATGGCACGTATCCGTACCGGCCGCGTCATCGCCGCCGTCTTCGCCCTTCCGCTCGCGGCCGCCCTCTTCGCAGGGGTCGCGACGGCGGACAACGGCTCCATCGCGGACAACGGATCGAGCGCGTCCGCCACCGAGGCCGAGCAGGGCCTCCTCGGCAGCGGCGTCGGCGGCGACAACTTCGGCAACGCGGCCACCACCCAGCAGCATGCCGTCGGCGAGGGCGCCTCGAACCAGAGCAACACCGCCCAGGTCAACGGTACGGAGCCCACGGTCGTCAACCAGGGCAACGCCAACACCGCCGTCACCTTCTCGCCGCTGTGGTGGTGAGCTGAGCGGGCCGGTGCACCGGCATCGGCCCGCCTCCTGTGGGTGTGCTTCGTGGGGTGACACGCGCCTGTGCGGCGGTACTTCGGTACCGCCGCACAGGCGTTTCGGCGGCTGTGAGGTCTTGACGGGACCATGGATCTGACGGACAGTCAGAAACCGTGAGCGGTGACCGGGCGATCCACGAGGAGAACGCGGGGTTCGAGGCGCGCCTGAAGGCCTACGAGGGCCGCCCGGCCGCCGCCACCGGGACCGGCCGGGACCCCGTCAACCAGCCGATGATCAGGCACTGGTGCGAGGCCATGGGCGACACCAACCCGGCGTACACGGGCCCGGACGCCATCGCTCCCCCCGCCATGCTCCAGGCGTGGACCATGGCCGGCCTCTCCCGCCGCTCCGCACGCACGGCGGCCTACGACGAACTCCTCGGCCTGCTCGACGCGTCGGGCCACGACGCGGTCGTCGCCACCGACTGCGAGCAGGAGTACCTCCGCCCCCTGCGCCCCGGGGACGAGATCACCTTCGACTCGGTGATCGAGGCGGTGTCGGAGCGCAAGACCACGAAACTCGGACCGGGCTACTTCGTCACCACCCGCACGGACATCAGGGCGGGCGGCGAACTCGCCGGCACCCACCGCTTCCGCATCCTCAAGTACGCCCCCGCCCGCCGGCCGAAAGCCTCGAACGCCCCTGAAGAGCGCCGCCCCCGCCCCGTCGTCAACCGCGACAACGCCGGCTTCTGGGAGGGCGTGGCCCGCCACGAGCTGCTGATCCAGCGCTGCACCGGCTGCGGCACCCTGCGTTTCCCCTGGCTGCCGGGCTGCAACAGCTGCGGCTCGCCGGAGTGGGACACCGTCGAGGCGAGCGGCGAGGGCACGGTCTACTCGTACGTCGTCATGCACCACCCGCCCTTCCCGGCCTTCGCGCCTCCCTACGCGGTCGGGCTGATCGAGCTCGCGGAGGGCGTGCGGATCGTCAGCGACGTGGTGGGGGTGCCGTACGACGAGGTGCGGATCGGCATGCCGGTGCGGCTGGAATTCCGGCGGTACGACGACGAGCTGGTGCTGCCCGTCTTCCAGGGGGTGGCGCCGTGAACGCCGGCGACCGCATCCCGCCGCTGGAGATCCCGGTCACCCGGACGCTGATCGTCGCCGGGGCGATCGCCTCGCGGGACTACCAGGACGTGCACCACGACCCGGAGCGGGCCCGGCAGAAGGGCTCCCCCGACATCTTCATGAACATCCTGACGACCAACGGCCTGGTCGGGCGGTACATCACCGACCACTTCGGGCCCCGGGCCGAGCTGCGCCGGGTGGCGATCCGGCTCGGCGCGCCCAACCACCCCGGGGACACGATGGTGCTGACGGGCACGGTCGAGCAGGTCGACGGTGACACGGCGACCGTCCGGGTCGTCGGCGCGAACGGCATCGGCACCCACGTCACCGGCACCGTGACCGTGAGGATTCCGGCATGAGCCTCAGAGGGCGGGACGGGCTCGGCGGGCGCGCGGCCATCGCCGGCATCGGGGCCACCGAGTTCTCCAAGGACTCGGGCCGCAGCGAACTGCGCCTGGCCGTCGAGGCGGTGCGCGCGGCCCTCGCGGACGCGGGGCTGACACCCGCCGACGTGGACGGGATGGTCACCTTCACCATGGACACCAGCCCCGAGATCACCGTCGCCCAGGCGGCCGGCATCGGCGAGCTCTCCTTCTTCTCCCGCGTCCACTACGGCGGCGGCGCGGCCTGCGCCACCGTCCAGCAGGCGGCCCTGGCGGTCGCCTCGGGCGTGGCGGACGTGGTCGTCTGCTACCGGGCGTTCAACGAGCGCTCGGGCCGCCGCTTCGGCTCCGGGGTGCGCCACCGGGAGCCGTCGGCGGAGGGCGCGGCGCTCGGCTGGACGCTCCCGTTCGGCCTGCTCACCCCGGCGTCCTGGGTGGCGATGGCGGCCCAACGGTACCTGCACACCCACGGGCTGACCCCGGAGGCCTTCGGGCACGTGGCCGTGGCCGGCCGCAGGTACGCGGCGACCAATCCGGCGGCCTACTTCCACGGCCGGCCCATCACCCTGGCCGAGCACGCCGCGTCCCGCTGGATCGTCGAGCCGCTGCGGCTGCTGGACTGCTGCCAGGAGACGGACGGCGGCCAGGCGCTCGTCGTCACCTCCGTCGAGCGGGCCCGCGATCTGCCGCACCCGCCCGCCGTGATCGCGGCGGGCGCGCAGGGCGCCGGACGCGCGCAGGAGCAGATGACCAGCTTCTACCGCGACGACCTGACCGGCCTGCCCGAGACGGCGGTGGTGGCCCGGCAGCTGTGGCGGACCTCGGGGTTCGCGCCGGCCGACATCGACGTGGCGATCCTCTACGACCACTTCACGCCGTTCGTCCTGATGCAGCTGGAGGAGTTCGGCTTCTGCGGCCCCGGCGAGGCACCGGACTTCGTGGCGGAGGAACGTCTGCCGCTCAACACGCACGGCGGGCAGTTGGGGGAGGCGTACCTGCACGGGATGAACGGGGTGGCGGAGGCCGTGCGGCAGATCAGGGGGACGGCGGTGAACCGGATCCCGGGTGCGGAGCGGGTCCTGGTGACGGCGGGGACGGGCGTGCCCACGTCGGGACTCGTACTGACCGCCGATCCTCAGGGTTGAACCCGCAGTACCCCGGTACCTCCGCTCCACCTACAGGAGGTGCGGCAAACCCCACCCCTACAACCTGAGGGGGACCCCGCTTCGGGACCTGCGGCCGATCCGCCGACGGTGGCCCCGCTCATAGCGTTGAGCCATGACCACACTCGTCTGCACCAGCGCGTCGAAGGCCGCTGCACCAGCGGCGCAGACCCCGACGTACCCGTCGTTCTCGTCGTATGTCAGGGCCCGCCAGCCGGTGCTGCTGCGTACCGCCCGCTCGCTCACCGGCAACCCGAGCGACGCGGAGGACCTGTTGCAGACCGCGCTCGCCAAGACGTACGTCGCCTGGGAGCGTATCGAGGACCACCGCGCCCTCGACGGCTATGTGCGCCGGGCGCTGCTGAACACGCGGACGTCGCAGTGGCGCAAGCGCAAGGTCGACGAGTTCGCCTGCGAGGAGCTGCCCGAGCCGGAGCCGGTGCCCGGCGGTGACGACCCGGCCGAGCAGCAGGCGCTGCGCGACGCGATGTGGCGGGCGATCATGCGACTGCCGGCCCGGCAGCGGGCGATGGTCGTCCTCAGGTACTACGAGGACCTCAGCGAGACCCAGACGGCTCAGGTGCTCGGCGTCTCGGTGGGCACGGTGAAGTCGGCCGTCTCCCGCGCGATCAGCAAGCTCCGTGAGGACGCTGAGCTGGGGCTTGTGCGCCAGTGAGCGGATGTGTCGGTCCCCGCTGAGCGGTTCCGTCGTCAGCCGTGAGGTGATCGATCGCCCGGTCCTAGTGACATACCGCGCGGTATGTGCGCAGAATCAGCGCAGCCCTTACCACCGCGTAGGCAATGTCGCCCGGGAGGACGCCGTGCTGAGCACCATGCAGGACGTACCGCTGCTGATCTCGAGGATCCTGACCCACGGGTCGACGATCCACGGGACGTCGCAGGTGACCACCTGGACCGGTGAGGACGAACCGCACCGCCGCTCCTTCGCCGAGATCGGCGCCCGCGCGGCCCAGCTCGCCCACGCCCTGCGCGAGGACCTCGGCGTCGGTGACGACGACCGGGTCGCCACCCTGATGTGGAACAACGCCGAGCATGTGGAGGCCTACTTCGCGATCCCCTCCATGGGCGCGGTCCTCCACACCCTGAACCTCCGGCTCCCGCCCGAGCAGCTGGCCTGGATCGTCAACCACGCGGCCGACCGCGTGATCATCGCCAACGGTTCGCTGCTCCCGCTGCTCGCCCCGCTGCTCCCGCACCTGAAGACGGTCGAGCACGTGGTCGTCTCCGGCCCCGGGGACCGCTCCCTGCTCGCGGACGCGACCGCGCGAATCCACGAGTACGACGACCTGATCGCCGGGAAGCCCACCGCGTACGACTGGCCCGAGCTGGACGAACGCCAGGCCGCCTCCATGTGCTACACCTCCGGCACCACCGGCGACCCCAAGGGCGTGGTCTACAGCCACCGCTCCATCTATCTGCACTCCATGCAGGTCAACATGGCCCAGTCGATGGGCCTGACCGACCAGGACACCTCGCTGGTCGTGGTGCCGCAGTTCCACGTGAACGCGTGGGGGCTGCCGCACGCGACCTTCATGACCGGCGTGAACCTGCTGATGCCGGACCGCTTCCTCCAGCCGGCCCCGCTCGCCGCGATGATCGAGGGCGAGAAGCCGACCCACGCCGCCGCCGTCCCGACCATCTGGCAGGGCCTGCTCGGCGAGCTGACCGCGCACCCCCGCGACGTCTCCTCCCTCACCCAGGTCACCATCGGCGGCTCGGCCTGTCCGCCGTCGCTGATGGAGGCCTTCGACAAGCTGGGCATGCGGGTCTGCCACGCCTGGGGCATGACGGAGACGTCCCCGCTCGGCACGGTCGCCCGTCCCCCGGCCGCCGTGGTGGGCACGGAGGACGAGTTCGCCTACCGCCTCACCCAGGGCCGCTTCCCGGCCGGTGTCGAGGCCCGGCTGACCGGCCCGGGCGGCGAACGCCTCCCCTGGGACGGCGAGTCGGCCGGCGAGCTGGAGGTGCGCGGCCCGTGGATCGCCGGCGCCTACTACAACGGACCGGGCACCGACCCCCTGCGCCCCGCCGACAAGTTCAGCGAGGACGGCTGGCTCAAGACGGGCGACGTGGGGACGATCTCCCCCGACGGCTACCTCACCCTCACCGACCGGGCCAAGGACGTCATCAAGTCCGGCGGCGAGTGGATCTCGTCGGTGGAGCTGGAGAACGCCCTCATGTCCCACCCGGAGGTGGCCGAGGCGGCCGTCGTCGCCGTCCCCGACGACAAGTGGGGCGAGCGGCCCCTGGCCACGGTCGTCCTCAAGGAGGGCGCCACCGCCACCTTCGAGACCCTGCGCGCCTTCCTCGCCGAGGAGGGCGGCATCGCCAAGTGGCAGCTCCCCGAGCGCTGGACGGTCATCGAGGCGGTGCCGAAGACGAGCGTCGGCAAGTTCGACAAGAAGGTGCTGCGCAGGCAGTACGCGCAGGGGGAGCTGGACATCACCCGGCTCTGAGCCCGCGGTACACCCGGGTGGGCCTGGACCGCCGTCACCGCCGTACGGCGGTCAGCCCCCACCCCAGCACCAGCCACACGCCCGCCACCGCGCACACCCCGCCCCAGCCGGAGTGGCTGAAGGCGAACCCGGCGAGGGCCGAGGCACCGGCGCCGCCCGCGAAACCGGCGACGACATAGGCGGTGTTGGCGGTGGCCGGGGTGGACGTGGCGGTCAGAGCGAGGGTCTGGTTGGCGACGTGGGACGCCACCAGCGCCGCGTGGATCAGCACCGCGGCGGCGAACAGCGCGCCCAGCGTGTGCCCGCCCAGCCAGAACAGCGGCACGGACACGGCGGCGAGCAGATACGCGGACCGCACGACCCGCCCCGCGCCGAACCGGTCCACGAGCCCGCCGGCCAGCGGCGCCACCGCACTCGCCGTCAGCCCGAACAGCCCGAAGAGCCCGGCTGTCGCTGTGGACAGCCCGTACTCCGGCCCGGTCAGCAGCAGGGCGAGCGAGGTCCACAGCGCGCTCCACGCCCCGAACATCCCGGCCTGCCGCACGCAGGCACGCCACAGGTCGGGCGACTGGCGCAGCACCGAGGGCAGCGCGGCGAGCCCGGCGAACAGCGGGCCTTCCCGCCGCCGCTGCGACGGCAGGACGAGGGCGGTCGCGAGCCCCAGGACGAGGGTGAGAGCGGCCGCGCCCGCGAACACCCACCGCCACCCGAAGGCCTGCCCGGCCAGTCCGCCCAGCACCCGGGCGGCGACGATGCCGGCGAACAGGCCCGCGATGACGGCCGCGACATGGCGGCCACGCCGCTCGGCCGGGGCGCGTTCGGCGACCAGCGGGACGAGCAGCTGCGGGATCACGGTCGCGGCCGAGGCGACGAACATGGCGACCGCGAGGGCGGTGACCCCCGGGGCGGCCGCACTGGCGGCCAGCGCGGCGGTGGTGACGAGCGTGAGCCCGCCGACCAGCCGGCGCCGGTTCGCGCTGTCGCCCAGCGGGGCGAAGAACAGCAGGCCGACCGCGTAACCGAGCTGCGCGACCGAGGCGATCCAGGCGACGGCCGAGGGCGCCGAGCCGAAGTCGCGGGCCATGAGCGAGAGCAGCGGAGCGGCGAGGTAGATGTTGGCGGCGGTGACCGCGCTGCACACCGCGATCAGGGTGAGGAAGAGACCGGGGGAGGGCGTGGGTGCCTGCCGCACGGGGGCCGTGCCGGCCCGGGGTGACGTGGTCGTGGTCGCTGACGGCATGGAAGGAGGACTCCTTGGAGTCGGCTCTAACAACTAACTGGTTGGTTGGACAATGAGGCAACAGTCTGGGCCGTCCTGCGATTCCCTGTCAACCAACCCGTTGGTTACTCGGCGCGCTACCCTCTCCCCATGGCAGCAAGGGACCCCGAGGCCACCAAGGCCCGGATCTTCGAGGCGGCGGTCGCCGAGTTCGCCCGGCACGGCATCGCCGGAGCCCGCATCGACCGCATCGCCGCCGAGGCGAAGGCCAACAAGCAGTTGATCTACGCCTACTTCGGCAACAAGGCGGAGCTCTTCGCGATCGTCCTCGAGAAGAAGATGCTCCACCTCGCCGAGGCCGTCCCCGTCGACCCGGACGACATCGGCGGCTGGGTCGACCGCCTCATGGACTACCACGCCGCCCACCCGGAACTGCTGCGCCTGCTCTTCTGGGAGGGCCTGGAGTACGGCAGCGACGAACTGCCCCACGAATCCGACCGCCAGGAGCACTACGCCCGCAAGGTCGCCGCCCTCCGGGACGGCCAGGACCGCGGAGTCGTCACCGACGCCATCCCGGCGGCCGACCTGCTGTTCCTGCTGACGGCCCTGGCCAACTGGACCGTGGTCGTACCGCAGATGCGGCGCATCCTGGTCGGAGGCGAGGAGCCCGACCAGGACCGCCTGCGCA
>NZ_MUKA01000063.1 GCF_002150735.1 Streptomyces africanus | reverse complement strand
CCCTCCTTCCGCAGCCGCGCGAGGGTCTCGACCGCCTGGACGACATCCCTCCGCTCCGCCATCCCGAGGGCGGCGACGCGCGGCTGCGGAAGGAGGGCCGCAGCGGCGAGGCGCACGCCCTGCTGGTCGAGGCCGTGTCCTGGGCCCCGGCCCGGTTCCCGCTGCTCGCGCAGGAGCTGGAGCGCGCCGGGCTCGGTGCGGACTGGCAGACGCTGCTCTGGGAGGCCGGCTCGCTGCCCGCCGGGCGGCTGGTCGCCGCGGCGGACACGCTGGGCGCCGCCGGGCGCGCGGTCGACGGACAGCAGATCCTGCGGCAGGGGGTCGGCCGGCCCCCGGGCGAGATCGGTGAGGCCGTCCTCGGACTCGTCGCCGAGGGGCGTCACCGCGAGGTGCGCGTGCTGCTCGACGCGTACGTCAGGGCCCGCACCCCCGAGGAGGCGGCCCGCAGCGCCGAGCCCGGTCCGCAGACCCTCGTACCACTTCTCCTGGAGGCCGCCCGGGGCGTGTCGGACGAGCGCCGCTGGGACCTCGTGCACGCCCTCCGGGTCGCCGGATTCCCCGCCTGACCGGGCATGCCGTGCCCCCGGCGACTCACCCACCGGAGTGCGAATGGCGCCGGGTACCGCGGGTTGGCGACGATGGTCTTGGCAAGCCCGTGCCGGAGGCTTACGTTCGTGGCTCTACGGCCCGCTTCTACGGGCGTAGAGGCGCAGCCGTCGCGTCGAAGGAGCAGCTCATGGCCAACGTCGTACGTGCCGCCCTGGTCCAGGCCACCTGGACCGGCGACACCGAGTCCATGGTGGCGAAACACGAGGAGCACGCCCGCGAGGCGGCCCGCCGGGGCGCAAAGATCATCGGTTTCCAGGAAGTCTTCAACAGCCCCTACTTCTGCCAGGTCGAGGAGCCGGAGCACTACCGCTGGGCCGAGCCCGTGCCCAACGGGCCGACCGTGCGGCGCATGCGGGCCCTCGCGCGCGAGACCGGCCTGGTGATCGTCGCGCCGGTGTTCGAGGCGGAGCAGCCCGGCTTCTACTACAACACCGCGGCCGTGATCGACGCCGACGGCACCTACCTCGGCAAGTACCGCAAGCACCACATCCCGCAGCTCAAGGGCTTCCGTGAGAAGTTCTACTTCAAGCCCGGCAACCTCGGCTGGCCCGTCTTCGACACGGCGGCCGGCAAGGTCGGCGTCTACATCTGCTACGACCGCCACTTCCCGGAGGGCTGGCGGCAGCTCGGCCTGTCCGGAGCCCAGCTGGTCTACAACCCCTCCGCCACCCACCGCAGCCTGTCGTCCCACCTGTGGCGGCTGGAGCAGCCCGCGGCCGCCGTCGCGAACGGGTACTACATCGCCGCGATCAACCGCGTCGGACGGGAGGAGTACGGCGACAACGACTTCTACGGGACGAGCTACTTCGTCGACCCCCGCGGGCAGTTCGTGGGCGACGTCGCCGACGACAGCCAGGAGGAGCTCGTGATCCGCGACCTGGACCTCGACCTCATCGAAGAAGTGCGGCAGACGTGGGCCTTCTACCGCGACCGCCGCCCCGACGCCTACGAAGGACTGGTGCAGCCGTGACCAACGACCTGCTGGGCCGCCACCGGGCCGTGCTCCCCGACTGGCTCGCCCTCTACTACGAGGACCCCCTGGAGATCACCCACGGCGAGGGCCGCCACGTCTGGGACGCCCACGGCAACCGGTACCTCGACTTCTTCGGCGGCATCCTCACCACGATGACCGCGCACGCCCTGCCCGAGGTGACCAAGGCGGTGAGCGAGCAGGCCGGGCGGATCGTCCACTCGTCGACCCTGTACCTCAACCGGCCGATGGTCGAACTCGCCGAGCGCGTGGCCCAGCTCAGCGGCATCCCGGACGCCCGCGTCTTCTTCACCACCTCCGGCACCGAGGCCAACGACACCGCCCTGCTGCTGGCCACGGCGTACCGGCGCAGCAACACGATCCTGGCGATGCGCAACAGCTACCACGGCCGCTCCTTCAGCTCCGTGGGCATCACCGGCAACAGCGGCTGGTCCCCGACCTCGCTCTCCCCGCTCCAGACGCTCTACGTCCACGGCGGCGTGCGCACCCGCGGCCCGTTCGCCTCCCTCGGCGACGACGACTTCATCGCCGCCTGCGTCGAGGACCTGAAGGACCTGCTCGGGCACACGCGTCCCCCGGCCGCGCTGATCGCGGAGCCCGTCCAGGGCGTCGGCGGCTTCACCGCACCGCCGGACGGGCTGTACGCCGCCTTCCGCGAGGTGCTGCACGAGCGGGGCATCCTGTGGATCGCCGACGAGGTGCAGACCGGCTGGGGCCGCACCGGCGAGCACTTCTGGGGCTGGCAGGCCCACGGGCAGAACGGGCCGCCGGACCTCATGACCTTCGCCAAGGGCATCGGCAACGGCATGTCCATCGGCGGTGTCGTCGCCCGCTCCGAGATCATGAACTGCCTCGACTCCAACAGCATCTCCACGTTCGGCGGCACCCAGCTCACCATGGCGGCGGGCCTCGCCAACCTCAACTACCTGCTGGAACACGACCTCCAGGGCAACGCCCGGCGCGTCGGCGGCATGCTCATCGAGCGGCTGCGGTCCGCCGCCGCGCACGTGCCGGCCGTGCGGGAGGTGCGCGGACGCGGACTGATGATCGGCATCGAGATCACCAAGCCGGGGACCGACGAGGCCGACCCGCAGGCCGCGGCGGCCGTCCTGGAGGCGGCCCGCGAGGGCGGCCTGCTGATCGGCAAGGGCGGCGGCCACAACACCAGCGCCCTGCGCGTCGCCCCGCCGCTGTCCCTCAACGTCGCGGAGGCCGAGGAAGGCGCCGCGATCCTCGAGAACGCTCTGAGGAGCATCCAGTAGCAGTGAACTGAACAAGAGACGGCACCATGACCATCACCTTGGATTCCCTGGAACCCGCGCTGTCGGTCCGGCAGGTCCTCACCCTGGAGCGGGTACTCGCCGGGGACCCCGAGGTGGTGGCCGGCGCGAGCCATCTCGACCGGGCCGTGCGCTGGGTGCACGTCGCCGAGGCCGCCGACGTGGGCGTGATGCTCAGCGGCGGCGAGATGGTCCTCACCACCGGGGTGCTGCTCGCGGGCGACGAGGAGAAGCAGGCCGAGTACGTCCGGTCGCTGCACCGCGCGGACGCCGCCGCCGTCGTCCTCGGACTCGGCCGCGCCTTCCCCGCCGCACCGGCCGTGATGCGCCGGGCGGCCGAGCGGTGCGGGCTGCCGATGGTCGTCCTGCACCGGCCCTTCCCCTTCGCGGAGCTGACCGAGGAGGTCCAGTCGCGGCTGGTGCGGCGCAAGTTCGCCGCCGTCAGCCTCTCCGAGGCCGTCCGCACCGAACTCACCGCCCTGATCACCGCGGGCGCCCCGCTGCAACGCCTGCTCGACGAGGTCGCCCGGCACAGCGCCTGCCCGGTCGTCGTCACCAACCTCGCCCACCGCGTCCTCGGCACGGCGGGGGAGCGGCCGGCGGTGGACGACGTGCTGCGCGACTGGGAGCGCATCGCCCGGCAGGCGTGGGGACACCGCCCAGGCCGTTCAGGCACTGGGGGAGGTACCGAGGGCGACGGCTGGATCCGGGCCGAACTGGGCGGACGCGGGGAGCGCTGGGGCCGGATCGTGCTGTGCGGCTACCGGGGCGACACGGCCACCGGACGGCTGCTGGCCGACCGCGCCGCCGAGGCCCTCGTCCTGCACCGCATGCTCGGCGGCGCCGCCTGCTCCTGGGAGGAGCAGTCCGCGCAGAGCCTGCTGACCGACCTGGTCAGCGGCGTCGTACCGGCACGGCAACTGCTGCCGCGGGCGCGCGCGGCCGGGCTGCCGGTCAACCGGCGGACGTTCGTGCCGCTGGTCGTCCGCGACGGCGACACCGCCCGGCTCGACCGGCTGCTGCGGCTGCTGGGCCTGCCCGGGCTGGTCGCCGAACTGGCCGACGGAGCCACCGCCGTGCTGCTCAGCCTCCCCCGCGACCAGGACGCGGACGCCCTCGCCGCGCACTTCGCGACCCGGCTGCGCACCGAGTGCGGACCGGCCCGCACGGTCGTCGCCGCGGCCGACGCCCGGACCGCCTGGGACGACGTCCCCGCCGGACTGCGCGAGGCCCGGCACGTGGCGGACGCCGTCGCCGACTCCGCCGCCGCCCTGGACCTCCCGCCGGTCGTCCGCCTGCGGGACGTCCACCTGCGGGGCCTGATCCGCCTGCTGCGCGACGACCCGCACGTGCAGTCCTTCGCGGAGCGGGAGCTGGACGGGCTGCTGTGCGAGACCGGGGAGGACCTGCTGTCCGTGCTGCGCACCTACCTCGCCACCGGCCGCAACAAGTCCCGCACCGCCCAGCTCCACCACGTCTCGCGGCCCGCCCTGTACCGCCGCCTGGAATCCATACAGGTCCGCCTCGGGGTGGACCTCGACGACTTCGAGCAGGCCGCCTCGGTGCACATCGCACTCCTCGCGCACGACGCGCAACAGCAGTGAAACACCCGACCACCTGGGAAAACGGCGGTGAAACATGGGCCCACGGCAGAGTGACACAGTGACACGCCGCACGCCCCCAGACGTGACACGGTGCAACTCAAATGGCGAGTCCCGGCTTCCTAGGCTCACGGCACACCGAGCGACCGGAGGTCCCGATGAGCCGAGTGATCCGTGCCGCCGTCTTCCAGACCGCCTGGACGGGCGACAAGGAGTCGATGATCCAGGTCCACGAGCAGGCGGCCCGCGACGCCGCCGCGCAGGGCGCCCAAGTCCTCTGCTTCCAGGAGCTGTTCTACGGACCGTACTTCTGCCAGGTCCAGGACCCGGCTTTCTACGAGTACGCCGAGCAGATCCCCGAGGGCCCGATCGTCCGCCGCTTCCAGGCCCTCGCCAGGGAACTGGGCATCGTCCTGGTCCTGCCGATGTACGAGGAGGAACAGCCCGGGGTCCTCTACAACACCGCCGCCGTGATCGACGCGGACGGCTCCTACCTCGGCAAGTACCGCAAGACACACATCCCGCAGGTCCAGGGCTTCTGGGAGAAGTTCTACTTCCGTCCGGGAAACAGCGGCTGGCCGGTCTTCGAGACCGCCGTGGGCAGGATCGGCGTCTACATCTGCTACGACCGCCACTTCCCCGAGGGCTGGCGCGCGCTCGGCCTCGCGGGCGCGGAGATCGTCTTCAACCCCTCGGCCACCTCGCGCGGCCTGTCCGGCTACCTCTGGCAGCTGGAACAGCCGGCCGCGGCCGTCGCCAACGAGTACTTCGTGGGCGCGATCAACCGGGTCGGCGTCGAGGAGTACGGCGACAACGACTTCTACGGGACGTCGTACTTCGTCGACCCGGAGGCCCAGTTCATCGGCGAGGTGGCGAGCGACAAGGAGCCCGAACTGGTCGTCCGCGACCTGGACATGGCCAAACTCCGCGAGGTCCGCGACCGCTGGCAGTTCTACAGGGACCGGGCGCCTGGAACATACGGTCCGCTGACCGACCTCTAGGGGCGCGGGGCTGTATTCGATATGCGGCTACCGCCGCGTGCGCGCGACCAGCCACGAACAACCGTCACGTGCCCACCGTGAGGAGCGACCGATGAGCCGTACAGCCATTCGCGGCGGCCTGGTAATCACCGCATCCGACGAGATCCACGCCGACGTCCTGATAGAGGACGGCCGAATCGCCGCCCTCGCAGCCTCCGGCACCCCCGCCGCCGAGGCCTTCACCGCGGACCGGACGATCGACGCCACCGGAAAGTACGTCATCCCCGGCGGCGTCGACGCCCACACCCACATGGAGCTGCCCTTCGGCGGCACCTTCGCCTCCGACACCTTCGAGACCGGCACCCGCGCCGCCGCCTGGGGCGGCACGACCACGATCATCGACTTCGCCGTGCAGAGCGTCGGGCACAGCCTGCGCGAGGGCCTGGACGCCTGGCACGGCAAGGCCGAGGGCAACTGCGCCATCGACTACGGCTTCCACATGATCGTCTCCGACGTCAACGAGCACACGCTCAAGGAGATGGACCACCTGATCGAGGAGGGCGTCACCTCCTTCAAGCAGTTCATGGCCTACCCGGGGGTGTTCTACTCCGACGACGGCCAGATCCTGCGCGCCATGCAGCGCTCCGCCGAGAACGGCGGCCTGATCATGATGCACGCCGAGAACGGCATCGCGATCGACGTCCTGGTCGAGCAGGCCCTGGCCCGGGGCGAGACCGACCCGCGCTACCACGGCGAGGTCCGCAAGGCCCTGCTGGAGGCCGAGGCCACCCACCGCGCCATCAAGCTCGCGCAGGTCGCGGGCGCGCCCCTGTACGTCGTGCACGTCTCGGCGACGGAGGCGGTCGCCGAGCTGGCCCGGGCCCGCGACGAGGGGCTGAACGTCTTCGGCGAGACCTGCCCGCAGTACCTGTTCCTGTCCACCGACAACCTCGCCGAGCCGGACTTCGAGGGCGCGAAGTACGTGTGTTCCACCCCGCTCAGGCCGAAGGAGCACCAGGCCGCGCTGTGGCGGGGCCTGCGCACCAACGACCTCCAGGTCGTCTCCACCGACCACTGCCCCTTCTGCTTCGTCGGCCAGAAGGAACTCGGCCGCGGCGACTTCTCCAAGATCCCCAACGGCCTGCCGGGCGTGGAGAACCGTATGGACCTGCTCCACCAGGCGGTCCTCGACGGGCACATCTCGCGCCGCCGCTGGATCGAGATCGCCTGCGCCTCCCCGGCCCGGATGTTCGGCCTCTACCCGAAGAAGGGCACCATCGCGCCGGGCGCCGACGCCGACGTCGTCATCTACGACCCGCACGCCGAGCAGGTCATGTCGGTCGAGACGCACCACATGAACGTCGACTACTCGGCGTACGAGGGCAAACGCGTCACCGGCCGGGTCGAGACGGTCCTCTCGCGCGGCGTACCCGTCATCACCGAGCGGGAGTACACCGGGCACGCCGGGCACGGCGTCTTCACCCCGCGTTCCACCTGTCAGTACCTCAACTAGGAGTGGTGCGGATGGACTTCGGACTCGTCCTGCAGACCGACCCGCCGGCCTCGCGGGTGATCAGCCTGATGAAACGCGCGGAACGCAACGGATTCTCCTACGGCTGGACCTTCGACTCCGCCGTGCTGTGGCAGGAACCGTTCGTGATCTACAGCCAGATCCTGGCCAACACCACGAAACTGAAGGTCGGGACGATGGTGACCAACCCGGGCACCCGCACCTGGGAGGTCACCGCCTCCACCTTCGCCACGCTCAACGACATGTTCGGCAACCGCACGGTCTGCGGCATCGGCCGCGGCGACTCCGCGATGCGCGTGGCCGGCCGCAAGCCCAACACGCTGGCCCGGATCAGCGAGGCCATGAAGGTCATCCGGGCCCTCGGCAGCGGCCAGGAGGCCGACCTCGGCGGCGGCACGGTCGTCCGCTTCCCGTGGATCGGGCCGGGCGCCGAACTCCCCGTGTGGATGGCCGCGTACGGACCCAAGGCCCTGAAGATGACCGGTGAGGAGGCCGACGGGTTCATCCTCCAGCTGGCCGACCTCTACCTGACCGAGTACATGGTCAAGGCCGTGAAGGACGCGGCCGTCGCCGCCGGCCGGGACCCGTCCGAGGTGACCGTCTGCGTGGCCGCCCCCGCCTACGTCACCGAGGACGCTTCGCCCGAGGCGCTCGCCCACGCGCGCGAGCAGTGCCGGTGGTTCGGCGGGATGGTCGGCAACCACGTCGCCGACCTGGTGTCCAAGTACGGCGAGCACTCCGCCGCCGTCCCCGACGAACTCACCGACTACATCAAGGCGCGGGAGGGCTACGACTACTCCCACCACGGCCGCGCCGACAACCCGGACACCCAGTTCGTGCCCGACGAGATCGTCGACCGGTTCTGCCTGATCGGCCCGGTCGACAAGCACGTCGAGAAACTGAACGCGCTGCGCGCCCTCGGCGTGGACCAGTTCGCCGTCTACGACATGCACGACGCGCAGGAAGCCGTGATCGACACCTACGGATCGCGGGTCATCCCGGCCGTGAACGGCTGACCACCCCGGCACCACTCCCTTTGTGAATCTCCCTTTGATCTCCCCCTTCCCGCCGGCCCGGGAAGGGGGCCCAGGGCGCTCCCGAGCGCACCCCCCATCGGCGTCACCCGCATGGCCTTTCCCGTCCCACCTCCATGATTGGCCTGGCCCATGACCGACACCGTTCCCACGGCACCGCCGCCGACCACCCAAGTCACCCTCGCCGACGGCCGGGTGGAGATCGCCCCGGGCGCCCCCGCACCGACCGGGCCCTACGCCAACGAGGACCTGCTGCCGGTCCCCGTCGACAAGCGCACCTGGACCACGTACAACTTCTCCGCGCTGTGGGTCGGCATGGCCCACAACACGGCCTCCTGGACCCTGGCCTCCGGTCTCATCGCCGTCGGCATGGACTGGAAGCAGGCGGTGTTCACCATCGCCCTGGCCAATGTGATCGTGCTGATACCGATGCTGCTCACCGGGCACGCCGGACCCAAGTACGGCATACCCTTCCCGGTCTTCGCCCGGGCCTCCTTCGGCATCCGCGGGGCCAACCTGCCCGCCGTCGTACGGGCGCTGGTGGCCTGCGGCTGGTTCGGCATCCAGACCTGGATCGGCGGCGAGGCCATCTACTTCCTGGCCGGCAAGCTCGTCGGCAGCGGCTGGACGGACGCGGCGAAGGTCGGCGGCTACGCCTGGACCATGTGGCTGTCGTTCGCGATCTTCTGGGCGCTCCAGGTCGTCATCATCTACCGGGGCATGGAGACCATCCGCCGCTTCGAGAACTGGGCGGCGCCGTTCGTGCTCGTCGGCGCGTTCGTGATGCTGTGGTGGATGAGCGACAAGGCGGGCGGCTTCGGACCGCTGTTCGACCAGCCGTCGAAGCTGGGCTGGGGCGCCGACTTCTGGAAGCTGTTCGCGCCCGCCCTGATGGGCATGATCGGCTTCTGGTCCACGCTGTCGCTGAACATCCCCGACTTCACCCGCTACGGCAAGAGCCAGAAGGCGCAGACGTGGGGTCAGGCCCTCGGTCTGCCCACGACGATGACGCTGTTCGCGTTCCTGTCCGTGATGGTCACCTCGGGCTCGCAGGCCGTCTACGGCGAGGCCATCTGGGACCCGGTACAGCTCGCGGCCAAGACCGACAGCACGGTGGGCCTGCTGTTCGCCCTCGTCACCGTCCTGGTGGCCACGCTGTCCGTCAACGTCGCGGCCAACCTGGTCTCACCCGCGTTCGACTTCTCCAACATCGCGCCCCGGAAGATCAGTTTCCGGGCGGGCGCGCTCGCCACCTGCGTCCTCGGTGTGCTGATCTTCCCGTGGAAGCTGTACTCCGACCCGCAGGGCTACATCTTCACCTGGCTCGGCCTGGTCGGCGGCCTGCTCGGCACCGTCGCCGGCATCCTCATCGCCGACTACTGGATCCTGCGCCGCTCCCGGCTCGACCTGGCCGACCTGTACCGCACGGGCGGCCGCTACTGGTACGAGGGCGGCTGGAACTGGCGGGCCGTCGTCGCCTTCGTGACCGGCGGCGTCCTCGCCGTCGGCGGCGCGAGCTTCAAGCCGCTGATCGACGGCCGTCCCATCCCGGCACTGGCCGATCTGGCCGACTACGGCTGGGCGGTGGGCCTGGGCACGTCGATGCTGCTGTACCTGATTCTGATGGCGGCACGAGGCGGCAACCGGGCCACCGTCTGACCCGGCCACGGACGCGGACGCCGGAGGGCGGTCAGCCCTTGCCGCCCTCCAGCGCGGCCACCGCTTCCTTCGCCGCCTTGATGGCGCCCTTGTTGATCGTGTCCGTGCTCGGCGCCTTCTTCGACTCGAAGTCGCTGCCGTTGTACGTGACGACCACCAGCGCGTTGGACGCGCGGACGAACACCTGGCCCTCGCGGGTCTGCTGCTTGTCCTCGGTGGTGAGGTTGACGATGGAGTACGCCGTGTCGCCCAGACCGGGGACGGCGCCTCCGCCGCTGTTCTCCTCGGTGCGCCCCTTGTAGGCCTTCTCGGCCGCCTCGTCCGACTCCATCACCTCGAAGGACACGTCGAGCCAGCGGTAGTCGTACCCCTTGAGCGCGTTCCAGGAGCAGGTGCGGCGCAATGCCGTGTCCGTGGACGGGATCTCCTTCCCGGCCGTCTTGGCACCCGGCACCAGCGACTCGACCGTCTTCTTGGCGACGCTCTCGCACGGCGCCGGCGCGGCCGAGTAGGCCTTCGACACCGTCGACGTCGACGGGGCGGACGCCGACTGGGTCGCGGGCTTGTCGTCGGCCGGCTTGTGCTCGGCGGCCTGCGGCGCGGCGAGCGGGCCGGACGACAGCGCCCAGCCCGCCGCGGCGAGCACGGCCACCGGGGAGATGCGTGCGGTCAGGGCCAGGGGCAGAGGTAGGGAACGCACGGCGCCCTTCTCGTGGGGGACGGCGGACGGGACGACAGTTTCACATGACTCCCTGTGACGCGGAAGTGCGAACTCGCTCCGTGCTTGCGCGGTGACGGTGACTCACTGTCGCCGGTTGGGGTTTCGGCCGGTTCGAAGGTGAGTGAACGGTTTGTGCCGGACGCGGCAACACGCGAGCCCGAAAGACGCGGCCCTGCCGAAGCCCTGGCCGGGGCCAGGTCCTGCCGCGCCGATAGCCTGCTGGGCCGGCCCGGATTCGCGCAGCGAGGTGAAAGACCGCATGTTCACCACCCGCCCCACCCTCCAGGGCACCTTCGGCATGGTGTCCTCCACGCACTGGCTCGCCTCGCAGTCGGCGATGGCCGTCCTGGAGGACGGCGGCAACGCCTACGACGCGGCCGTCGCGGGCGCGTTCGTGCTGCATGTCGTCGAGCCGCACCTCAACGGCCCGGCCGGCGAGGTGCCGATCCTGCTCGCGCCGGCCGGCGGCGAGGTGCGGGTGCTGTGCGGGCAGGGCGTCGCACCGGCCGGGGCGACGGTCGCGCACTACCGGGGCCTCGGCCTGGACCTCGTCCCCGGCACCGGGCCGCTCGCAGCCGCCGTGCCGGGCGCGTTCGACGCCTGGATGCTGCTGCTGCGCGACCACGGCACCAAGTCCCTCGCCGACGTCCTGAAGTACGCCATCGGATACGCCGAGCACGGGCACCCGCCGGTGGAACGCGTCGGCGAGACCGTCGAGACCGTGCGCGAACTGTTCGAGACGGAATGGACCTCGTCGGCGGACGTCTACCTGCCCGGCGGCAGGGCCCCGCGCCCCGGCGAGCTCTTCGCCAACCCGGCGCTCGCCGCCACCTGGAAGCGCCTGCTCGCCGAGACCGCGGGGACCGGGGACCGGGAGGCCGGGATCGAGGCCGCGCGGGCGGTGTGGCGCTCCGGCTTCATCGCCGAGGCCCTGGTACGGCAGGCCCGGCAGCCCACCCTGGACACCAGCGGCGAACGCCACACCGGCACCCTCACGGCCGCCGACCTCGCCGCCTGGTCCGCGACCTACGAGACACCAGCGACGTACGACTGGAACGGCTGGACCGTGTGCAAGCCGGGCCCCTGGAGCCAGGGCCCGGTCCTCCTCCAGCAGCTCGCCCTGCTCCCGCCCGGACTGCCCCCCTACGGCTCCGCCGACTACGTCCACCTGCTGGTCGAGAACTGCAAACTCGCCATGGCCGACCGGGAGGCCTGGTACGGGGACGCCGCCGACGTGCCGCTCGACGACCTGCTGTCCGACGCGTACAACACCGCCCGCCGCGCGCTCGTCGGCGAGCGGGCCTGCCCCGACCTGCGGCCCGGCAGCCCCGGCGGACGCACCCCGCGGCTGTCCGCCCACGCGCGCGTGGCGGCCACCGCACCGGAACGAGCCGCCGCCCCGGGCATCGGCGAACCGACCGTCGCGAAGAGCCCGGCGTCCCCCGTACCCGGCGAACCGGAGGTCGGCGACGACGGGGCCACCCGCGGCGACACCTGCCACCTGGACGTCGTCGACCGGTGGGGCAACATGGTCGCGGCCACGCCCAGCGGCGGTTGGCTCCAGTCCAACCCCGTCGTGCCCGAACTCGGCTTCCCGCTCGGCACCCGGCTCCAGATGACCTGGCTGGAGGACGGCCTGCCGAACTCCCTCACCCCCGGCCGCCGCCCCCGCACCACGCTGACGCCCTCGATAGCCCTGCGCGAGGGCGTGCCGGTCATGGCGTTCGGCACACCGGGCGGGGACCAGCAGGACCAGTGGCAGCTGCACTTCCTGCTGGCGGTCGCGCTGCGCGCCGAGGTGCGCGGCGGCCTGGACCTCCAGGGCGCGATCGACGCCCCGAACTGGCACAACGACAGCTTCCCCGGCTCCTTCTACCCGCGCGGCATGCGCCCGGGGAGCGTCACCGTGGAGTCGCGCACCGACCCGGCCGTCGTCGAGGAGCTGCGGCGGCGCGGCCACCGGGTGACCGTCGGCGGCCCCTGGTCGGAGGGCCGGCTCTGCGCGGTCGCGCGGGAGCCCGGGACGGGCGTCCTGTCGGCGGCGGCGAACCCGCGCGGCATGCAGGGTTACGCGGTCGGGCGGTGAAGCCGCTGAGTCCACCTGACCGCGGAGCCCGCGCGGACCCGTCGCTGTTCATCGTGCGGCCACCGGCAGTGCAGCGGGCGGGTGGGGATTGTCAGTGCCGCGTGTTGTGATGGTGGAGTGATCGACAGCACCAAAACCATCGAAGAGTTTCTCG
Source organism: Streptomyces africanus (assembly GCF_002150735.1). Taxonomy (GTDB): domain Bacteria; phylum Actinomycetota; class Actinomycetes; order Streptomycetales; family Streptomycetaceae; genus Streptomyces; species Streptomyces africanus. The sequence continues at coordinate 17,084 of NZ_MUKA01000063.1, read as the reverse complement.
CACAGCACGCTTCCGAGGTCGAGAAGGCGATCCGCGGCGCGGCCGCCGCCGAGATCATGCCGCGCTGGCGCCGGCTCGCCGCACACGAGGTCGACCAGAAGGCCGGCCCGCACGACCTGGTCACGGACGCCGACCGCAAGGCCGAGCTGTACCTCACCGAGGCGCTGGGCGCCCTGCTGCCCGGCTCGGCCGTGGTCGGCGAGGAGGCGGTCCACGCCAACCCGGCGTCCTACGAGGCCATACGCGGCGACGCCCCGGTCTGGATCATCGACCCGGTCGACGGAACCCGGCAGTTCGTGCGCGGCGAAGCGGCCTTCTGCACCCTGGTCGCGCTGGCCCACGGCGGCACCCTGCTCGCGTCCTGGACCTACGCCGCCGCCCGCGACCAGCTCGCCACCGCCCAGCGGGGCAAAGGCGCCCACCTCGACGGGGAGCGGCTGTTCGCCGGTGTGCCCGAGCCCGGCCGGGACCTCCGCGTGGCCACCTCCCACCCGGACTACACGACGGACGAGCAGAAGCGCGCCCTGCTCGGCCTGCGTACCGAGGGTGTGGCACCGCGGGCGTGCGGCTCGGCCGGACTGGAGTACCTCGCCATCGCACGGGGCGAGTCCGACGCGGTCGCCTTCTCCTGGGAGGCGGCATGGGACCATGCGGCCGGTCTGCTCCTGGTCGAGGAGGCGGGCGGCGCCCACCTGACCCGCACGGGCGAGCCGTTCCGCATCACGGGCGGTAACGACCTGCCCTTCACCGCGGCCCGCGACGCGGCCACGGCCCGCCGGGTGGCGGCACTGCTGGCGAGCGGAAGCTGATGGTCACGCACCGTACATGCCCCGTCGCTCAAGGGGTTCTCCGGGCGGCGTTCGCGGGCGAATCCCCCCGCGGCCGGTGACTGTCAGTCCCCGGGCCTATCCTGATCCTCAGTGGCCGTCGGCTGACGAAGGGGTCCGAAGGTGCCGTCGATGCTCGATGCCGTCGTAGTGGGTGCGGGGCCGAACGGACTGACCGCGGCCGTGGAGCTGGCCCGCCGCGGATTCTCCGTCGCCGTGTTCGAGGCCCAGGGCACCGTGGGCGGCGGCGCCCGCACCGAGGAGCTCACCCTGCCCGGCTTCCGGCACGACCCGTGCTCCGCGGCGCACCCGCTCGCCGTCAACTCACCCGCGTTCCGCGCCCTGCCGCTCCAGCGCTACGGCCTGGAATGGCTGCACCCCGAGCTCCCCATGGCGCACCCCTTCCCGGACGGCTCGGCGGCGGTGCTGGCCCGGTCGGTGGGCGAGACGGCCGCCTCCTTCGGGCCGCGTGACGCCGGGGCCTACCGCAGGCTCGTCGAGCCCTTCCTGCCCAAGTGGGACGTGCTGGCCCGCGACTTCATGTCCCTGCCGCTCACGGCACTGCCCCGCGACCCGGTCACCCTCGCCCGCTTCGGCCTGGTCGGCCTGCCCCCGTCGACCCTGCTGACGCGCCGCTTCCGCGACGAACCGGCCAGGACGCTGTTCGCAGGGCTCGTCGCGCATGTCATGGCACCGCTCGGCGGCTTCGCCACCAGCGCCATCGGCCTGGTCTTCGCCCTGGCGGCACACGCCCGCGGCTGGCCCGTCGCCCGCGGCGGCTCCCAGGCCATCTCCGACGCCCTCGCCGCCTACCTGCGCGACCTCGGCGGCAGCGTCCACACCGACTACGAGGTCAAGCGCCTCGACGACCTGCCGCCCGCCCGCGCGTACGTCTTCGACACCTCACCCACCGCCCTCGCCCGCATCGCCGGCTTCGGCAACCACTACGCGGACTACCGCTACGGCCCGGGCGTCTTCAAGATCGACTACGCCCTCGAGGGCCCCGTGCCCTGGACCGCGAAGGAGGCCCGCGTCGCCGGCACCGTGCAGATCGGCGCGAACCACGCGGAGATCAGCGCTGCCCTGCGCGCGGCGTCCCGGGAGGGCCGGGCCCCCGACAAACCGTTCCTGATCACGGTCCAGCCGAGCGTCGTCGACCCCAGCCGGGCCCCGGCGGGCAAGCAGGTCTTCTGGGCCTACGGCCACGTACCGCACGGCTGGACCGGCGACCTCACCGACGCCGTCGAACGCCAACTGGAGCGGTACGCCCCGGGGTTCCGCGACCGCGTCCTGGCCCGCGCCACCGCGGGGCCGCCCGAGCTCGCCGCCCGCAACGCCAACTACGTCGGCGGCGACATCGCCTCCGGCGCGGTCTCCGGCCTCCAGGTCCTGCTGCGCCCCAAACCGACCCTGTTCCCCTACCGCACCCCCCACCCGGCCGTCTTCATCTGCTCCTCGGCGACCCCGCCGGGCCCCGGCGTGCACGGCATGTCGGGGCACAACGCGGCGAAGGCCGTCTGGAAGCGACTGAGGCAGACATGACCGCCATCGAACTGGTCCAGGGCGACATCACCCGCGAGAGCGTCGACGCCATCGTCAACGCGGCCAACTCCTCGCTGCTGGGCGGGGGAGGCGTCGACGGGGCGATCCACCGGCGCGGCGGCCCCGCGATCCTGGCGGAATGCCGCAAGCTCCGCGCCTCCCACTACGGCAAGGGCCTGGCCACAGGCCAGGCCGTCGCCACGACCGCCGGGAACCTGGACGCCCGCTGGGTGATCCACACGGTCGGCCCCGTCTACAGCGCCACCGAGGACCGCTCCGCCCTCCTCGCCTCCTGCTACCGCGAGTCCCTCCGCGTCGCCGACGAGCTCGGCGCCCGCACGGTGGCGTTCCCGGCCGTCTCCACAGGCGTCTACGGCTGGCCGATGGACGACGGCGCGCGCATCGCCGTGGAGACCGTACGGGCAGCGGACACGGCGGTCGAGGAGGTCAGGTTCGTGCTCTTCGACGAGCGGGCGTACGAAGTGTTCGCCGGCCGGCTCCACTGACGCGACCCGGTCGCGCCGGTCTGCTCGGACCGGCTCAGACCGGCTCGGGCTCGAAGTGCCGCAGCAGCTCCCGGCCGGGCTGTACGACGCCGTAGCTGCTCTCCGGTACCGCGTTCCAGACCCCGGGGAGATCACCGAGCGGCTCGGACACGACCAGCCGGGTGTCGTCGGAGATGTGCTTCAGGAACGCGAGGTCGGGGTGGAGAGCACGCACGTCCTCCACCCGGCTGCTGTAGTACAGCGACCGTGAGTCTCCCGAGCTGGAGTACCGGAAGAACCACAGCCGTTCGCCGTCGGTCACCGCGACCGTCATCTGGAGCGGCTCCGGCACCCCGTGCTCGTCTCCCAGCCGCTCGACCAGCCCCACCATGCGGGCCACCGCGCCCGGCGGATCGCCGTCCAGCCCGAGAGTGAGGGCCACGTGGAACATCACCTCGGAGTCCGTCGTGCCCTCCAGCGACGGGAACAGCTCGGGATCCACGGCGAGCATGAGGTCGCGGCGCAGTTCACTGAACCCGGTGATCGCCCCGTTGTGCATCCACATCCACTGCCCATGCCGGAAGGGGTGACAGTTGGTCTGCTGCACGGCCGACCCGGTGGAGGCGCGGACGTGGGCGAAGAACAGCGGCGAGCGGACGTGGTCGGCGATCTCCCGGAGATTGCGGTTGCTCCAGGCCGGGCCGGTGTCGCGGATGATGGCGGGGGCGCGCAGGTGCCACGCGTACCAGCCGACACCGAAGCCGTCGCCGTTGGTGGTCTCGACCCCCATCCGGGCATGCAGGCTCTGGTCGATCAGCGAGTGCTGCGGCCGGTAGAGGACATCGTCCAGCAGCACAGGAGTGCCCGAGTAGGCGAGCCAGCGGCACATGTCGCCACCCCCGATCCGAGCCGCCCCGGCCGTGCCGTGCGGCTTCTCAGGTGTCGGTGCGGAATTGTCTCGCGCGCCGGGGCCACGGCGCGTCGTCCCAGACAACACCGGTCACCCGTGGCGGCGCATCGCCCGCCACGGGTGGTTGCCGGGGGAGTGGTGCGGCCCGGGCCGGTGTGCGCGGGGGAGTGAACACTGAGATCCTTAAGGAAACGAGCGCTGCTCATGATCCGGCGCACGGCAGGCAGTGGGAGCCCCATGGCCGCGACTGCGGAGACTGGTGCGGAGCCGGCGCCCACGGGCGTCGACCCCACGGGCGACCCGTTGCTGCGTACCCGGTTCGCCCTGCCGAAGCGGCCCGCCGGCTTCCTGCGCCGCACCCGCCTGACCGGACACCTCGACCAGGCGCTCGTGACGCCCCTGACGATGGTCAACGGGCCGGCCGGCGCGGGCAAGACCCTCCTGGTCGCCGACTGGGCCGCCGGCCTGCGGGAACCGGTCGTCTGGCTCACCGCCGACCCCTCCGACCAGGCTCCCGGCATCTTCTGGGCCTATCTGCTGGAGGCACTGCGCGCCGCCGGCGTACCCGTGGCGGGCGAGGTCGGCTGCCCGGCGGAGGCCGGCCGGGTGGACCGGCGGACACTGACCCGCCTCGCCGCCGACCTCGAGAGCCGGGACCACACCACCGTCGTCGTGCTCGACGAGTTCGACCGGGTGACCTCACCCGAGATCGCGGAGCAGTTGCAGTTCGTCCTGCACCACGCCGGGCACGGCCTGCGCCTGGTCCTCGTCACCCGCACGGAACCCCTGCTGCCGCTGCACCGGTACCGGGCCTCGGGCGAGATGACGGAGATCCGCGACGCGGACCTGGCGTTCACCGCCGAGGAGGCCGCGGAGCTGCTGTCGCGACACGGTCTGCACCTGAACCACAGCGCCGTGCGGGCCCTGGTGGACCGCACCCAGGGCTGGGCCGCCGGCCTCCGGTTGTGCGCCCTGGCCGCCCGGGAGGTCGCGGACCCCCACCTGTACGTGAAGCAGTTCGAGGCCGACCACAGCGCGGTGGCCGACTTCCTGCTGGCCGAGGTGCTCGACCGGCAGCCACCCGCCACCCAGGACCTGCTGCTGCGCATCAGTGTCCTGGATCGCTGCTGCCCCGACCTGGTGAACGCGCTCACGCTGCGCACCGACGCCGAGCCGGTCCTGGCCGCGCTGCACCGGGAGAACGCCTTCGTCCAGTACCTCGGCCACTCGTGGTACGCCCTGCACCCGCTGTTCGCCGAGATCCTCCGCGCCCACCTGCGGGAACGCCGCCCCGGACTGGAGCCGGAGCTGCGTGGCCGGGCCGCGCGGTGGCTGCGGCGGTCCGGCGCCCTGCACGAAGCGCTCGTCCAGGGTGCCGCGGCGGACGACTGGGAGTTCACGGCCGACGCCGTGGTCGACGACCTCGCGATCGGGCAGCTGTTCACCGGCCTGCACTCCGAGGAGCTGTCCGCCCTGTTCGCGCGGATGGGCCCCGAGACCACGGGCCCGGCCCCCGACCTCGTCCGTGCCGCCCGCGAACTGGCCCACCACGACCTCGATCACGGCCTGTCCCACCTGCGGCGGGCCGGGCGGGACCTGGCCGGCAACGGCCGCGACCGGGCGCCGGTCCTGCTCGGCCGCGCCCTGCTGGAGGCCCTGGCGGCACGGATGACCGGCTCTCCGGACAGGGCGGAGCGAGCCGCCGAGGAGGCGCGGGCCCTCCGGCAGGACGTCCCCGCACACGTCCTGGAGAACCACCCGGAAGTCACCGCCCTGCTGCTCACCCACCTCGGCTCCGCCCGCCTGTGGGCCGGGCGTTTCGACGACGCCCGCGACGCGCTGTCGGCGGTCGCCGGACACCCCGGCGGAGCGGCGATGGCGCTGCCCCGGTGCGAGGCGCTCGGCCATCTCGCGCTGATCGACCACCTGAACGGCCGGCCCGGCCCGGCGGAGCACAAGGCCCTGGCGGCGGCCGGTCAGGCGGAGCGCTACAGCCTGCCCCCGCAGTCCGGGTCCGGCCTCGCCCAGCTGGTCCTGGCCGCCGTCCTGATCGACCGCGACGAACTCGACGACGCGGAGGCGCTCCTCGACGCGGCCGTCTCCCGGCCGCTCGGTGACGACCCGGTGACGCAGGCCTGCCGGACCCTCACCCGGGGGCGGCTGCTCCTCGCCCGAGGGGACGCCCGGGCCGCGCTGGCGGCGGCGGACGCGTCCGTGCCGGCAGCGGTGAGCTCACCCTGGGCCGAGGACCACGCCGCCCTGCTCGCCTCCGCCGCCCACCTCGCCCGGGGGCACCCGGAATCGGCGCGGGCGGTCGTGGAGCGCGTGGCACACCACCGGACGGCCTGCGCGGTCGAGGCGGCGCGGGCCCGGCTCGCGGCAGGCCAGGTCGAAGGGGCGCTCGACGTGATCGACAGCCTGCCGGAGGACGACCGGCCAGGGCCGGCGGTCACCGTCCGCGCCACGCTGGTCCGCGCCCAGGCCGCCCACATGACCGGCGACCTCGTCACCGCCCGCCGCTTCGTCACCCGGGCTCTGCTCGACGGCCGGCGCGGGCACCTGCGCCGCCCCTTCCTGGAAGCCGGTCCCTGGCTGCGCCCCCTGCTGAGCACCGGCCGGCTCCGGGAACTGTCCGGCGGCTGGCTCCTCCCCCGCCCCGGCCGCCACCCGGACACCGGGCCCACCACGCCGGACCGGCACCCGGCACTGGCCGTCGAGGAACTCAGCGCACGCGAGCGGGACGTGCTGCGGCTCCTGGCCGAGATGAGGTCGACGGAGGAGATCGCCGCCGGCCTGCACGTGTCCGTGAACACGGTGAAGACCCACCTCAAGAGCATCTACCGCAAACTCGCGGTCGGCCGCCGCAGCGACGCGGTCCGCCGCGCCCGCGAACGGCGGCTGCTGTGACGGTTGCCGTCAGGTTCACCTGCGCCGGGTGACGCCACAGGGCGCGCGAGGGCGGAGCATCGCCAGGGAAGGGCGTGCCCCGCCCGCTCCAGGCCGTCCGCGGGAGAGCAGTTCATGCGCTACGAGATCCGGGTCGCCGGACATATGTCGGAGACGCTAGCCAAGGTCTTCCCGGAGCTGGACCACGTGCTGATGTCCGGCCAGACGGTCCTGTACGGCCCCGTCGTCGACGAAGCCCACCTGCACGGGCTGCTGAACCGCTTCCAGGCGCTGGGACTCAGGGTCGTGGAGATGCGTCAGCTGCCCGAGTGAGCGGGGCTCAGAGAGTCGCCGTGGGGATCCTGCCGGAGCGGGCGGCGGCGCCCAGCGCGGCGAAGTCCCGCTCGTTCCGGTCGGCGTAGGAGCGGGCGAACGCGGCGAGCGCGCGGTCGAAGCGGTCGCCGCCGCCCAGGTACGCCGCGATGGCGATGGGGTCGCCCGAGCGGGCGTGGGCCCGCGCCAGGCTCGCCCCGCACAACCGCGCGAACAGGCGGAACAGGCCGGGGCCCATGGTGTCCGGCCGCGCGATGCCCTTCCAGTCCCGCAGCTGGCGTACGTAGAAGTCGCGCTCGTGTCCGTCGAGGCCCACGGCGTGCGTCCAGCCCAGGAGGATGTCACTCGTCGTCTGGATCAGCCGCTGTCCCGCCACCACTCGGCGGCCCTCGTTGTCGTAGCCCTCGCCACCGGTGTGGGCGGCGAGCACCGACTCCTGTGCTTCCTTGGCCTGGAGCAGCAGGGGATCGTCGTCGTCCCGGCCGAGCAGCAGCACGATCCAGCAGCGGGTGCCGACGCTGCCGACTCCCACCACCTTGCGGGCGATGTCCACCAGCCGGTAGCGGCGCAGCAGGTGCCGGCGCTCGGACGACAGGGTCCGGGCGTAGCCCTCCAGGACGGCGCGCAGCTCCTGCTCCTGCCCGTGCGGCGAGGAGTCGGTCACCAGGTCCCGCAACGGAGTGATCAGGGGCGGGTCGGGCGCGATCCGCCGCCCTTCGGCCGTCACGCGGGTGAGCTTGGCGAAGGCCTGGAGGTGGGTGCGGGTGCGGGCCTTCGCCGTCGCCTCGTCGGTACGCCGCCTGGCCTGCCCGGACATCGACGCGGCCAGCAGCTCCCGCAGGCGGTCGGCGTCGTCCTGGGCGTACCAGATGTCCAGGTTGCGCATGCCGGCGAACTCGCGCATCCGCCGGCGGTAGGCCCGTACGCACGCTTCCACCGCGGCGCTCTGCTCATCGGCCCCGAAGCCATTGGCCCGGCCGGCGACGGCGAAACTGGCCGCCAGCCGCTTGACGTCCCACTCGAACGGCCCGGCCAGCGTCTCGTCGAAGTCGTTGATGTCGAAGACCAGATGGCGTTCGGGCGAGGCCAGCAGCCGGAAGTTCAGCAGATGGGCGTCACCGCAGAGCTGCACCCGCAGCCCCGTGTCCGGGGCGCGGCCCAGGTCCTCCGCCATGATCGCCGCCGCACCCCGGTAGAAGCGGAACGGCGATTCGAGCATGCGGCCGTAGCGGATCGGCACCAGCTCCGGCAGGCGGGTGGCCGACTGGCGCTCCACCACCTCGACCGGGTCCGGCCGCTCGGGCCCCGCCTCGAACCAGCTGTGGGACGAACGCGGGACCCGCCGGCGCACCTCGCGGCCCGCGGCGGCCCGCTCGGCCGGTGACCGGAAGGCCGGGGCGAGGCTCGGTACGGAATCGTTCATCTCGGCTCTCTCCGGTCTCTCGGGAGTGTGCTCCCCACCTCACCGGCACGGCACGGCGTACGGATCACCCGCCGCGGGTGAGGCGGCCCCCTGCCGTGGGCGGGCACGCTGAGACGGCAGCGGACGGCTGCCGGACCCGACAGAAACGAGGCACCAGGATGACCGCCACACACCCTCCGCACGGACGCACCGCCGATCGCCCGTTCGCCGTCGGCCTGATGGCCTTCGGCGCCGTCATGCTCATGGTCGCCGGGATTCTGGGCATCCTGCGCGGCATCTCGGCGATCGCCGAGGACAACGTGTTCCTCTCGACCCCCAACTACGTGTTCGCGTTCGACCTCACGGGCTGGGGCTGGATCCATCTGAGCCTGGGCGTGGTCGCCGTGATCGTCAGCATGGGGCTGTTCCAGGCGGCGACGTGGGCGCGGGTCGCCGGCGTGGGCATCGCAAGCCTCGTCATCATCGCCAACTTCCTCTCCCTGCCGTCCTACCCGGTCTGGTCGGTCGTGATGATCGCGATCTCCGGCTTCATCATCTGGGCCCTGTGCGTCGTGCGCAGGGAAAGGGCCTGAGGCCGTTCGCTCAGGAGCGGGCGCGGACCAGCAGGAGCGCGACGTCGTCGTCGGGCTCCGGGCTCAGCGCACCGAGGAGGCTGTCACTGGCCCTCTGCAGGCTGGGTCCCGCGTTCTCCAGGAGGCGGGTCAGCAGGGTGAGGCCGGTGTCGATCGGCTCCCCGCGGTTCTCGACCAGCCCGTCGGTGTACAGGGCGAGCAGGGAGCCCGGCGTGAACTCCAGCTCCACGGTGCCGAACTCCACGCCGCCCACCCCCAGCGGCACGCCGCCGGGCACGTCGACGAGTTTCACGCCGCCGTCCGCTCCGGCGAGCACCGGCGGCAGATGACCGGCGCTGGACAGTGAGCAGATCCCGGCCCGCAGGTCGCACACCGCGTACACGCACGTGGCGATCGCGTCGCCGAGCGAGCCGGCGATGTCGTCGAGGTGCCGCAGCAGTTCGGCGGGCGGCAGGTCCAGCCGGGCCAGTGCCCGCGTCGCCGTGCTCAGCTGCCCCATGATCGCCGCGGCCTGGACGCCCTTGCCCATGACGTCGCCCACCACCAGCCCGGTGCGTCCCGGGCCCAGCGGCAGCACGTCGTACCAGTCGCCGCCGACCTCGCTGAGCGCCGGGCGGTAGCGGGCGGCGATGTCGAGCCCCTCCTGCTCGGCGGGCGTGGCCGGGAGCAGGCTGCGCTGGAGCGTCAGGGCGGTGCCGCGTTCCCGGCCGTAGAGGCGGGCGTTGTCGATGCAGATCGCGGCGCGCGCGGCGAGCTCCGAGGCGAGCGCCTGGTCCCGGTCGTCGAAGGGGCGTTCGTCGACCGTGCGGTACAGGGTGAGGGTGCCGAGCACCTTGCCCCGGGCCACCAGCGGCACCGCCAGGTAGGAGTGCGCGCCGGCCTCGTGCAGGGTCCGGGCGGCCCGCGCGTCCCGGGCGATGCGCCGCATCATCTTCGGGTCGACGCGCTCGACCAGGACGGGGCGGGCCCTGCGGACGCACTGCGTGATCATCCGTGACGAGGCGTAGGTGGCCAGTTCGCCGACCGGGTCGGCGGCGTGGATGGCGTCGGTCGGGTAGCCCGCCGCGACGGCCAGCGCCCGGAACTCCGCGGGCGCGCCGCCCGACACCGGCGCGATGGTGCCGCGGGCCACGACGGACTCCAGGACGTCCACGGCGGCCAGGTCCGCCAGGTGCGCCACCACCACGTCGGCCAGCTCCCGCGCGGTCTGCTGAAGGTCCAGCGTGGTGCCGATCCGTGCCCCGGCCTCGGCGATCACCGACAGGTGCTGGCGCGCCTGCGCGACCTCGGCGGCGGCCTGCTGGCGTTCGGTCACGTCCAGCACGGCCATCGCCAGACCGAGGACCCGGCCGTCGGTGTCCTCGATGCGGTGGTACGACTCCGAGTAGGCGCGGTCGTGTTCGTCCGCCGCCGTACGGCCGATGGTCTGCTGGTCGAGCAGGGGTCTGCCGGTCTTGAGGACGTGCCGCATCCGGGCCTCGATCGCCTCGACGTCCAGGCCCGGCAGCACGTCGCCGAGCCGTCGGCCCAGCAAGGCCTCCTCGGGCACCCCGTTGATCCGCTCCAGCGCGGGGTTGACGCCGACCCAGCGCAGGTCGTTGTCGAAGACGGCGATGCCGAGCGGGGTCTGGTGGACGAGGCTGTGCGAGAGGGCCAGGTCCCGCTCCACTTTGCGTACGGTCGTCGCGTCCGTGGCGAGTCCGAGCAGGTGCGGCCGGCCCTCGCTGTCGAGGAGCCGCATGGTGCGGAACTCCACGGCGCGTTCCGTGCCGTCGCGGTGCCGCAGCGGGAAGACACCGGCCCAGCGGTCCCCCGATCTGACCTGGGCGAACAACTCCCTGCCGCGGGGGCGGTTCTCGGGCGCGATCAGGAGCGTGTCGGCCCGCTGCCGCAAGGCCTCCTCGGCGGTGTAGCCGAGCAGCTGCTCGATCTCGGGGCTCCACAGGGCGATGTGCCCGTCGCCGTCCAGGACCACGGCCGCGACCTTCAGCAGGTCCAGCAGCCCACCGGGCGCGGCCGTGACGGCGTCCCGGTCCGAGGGCGCATACCCGTTCATGCGAGCCGCTCCTTCCGGCGCGGCAAAAGGTCCGGCCAAGATCCGTTGCGCAGGCTGTCCGATGAGGTCACATTACGGTCGGAGGAGCAGCGCTGTCGCGCCGAAGAGGCAAATCATCACGGGTCGGTGCACGAGAGAAGAGGGAGCGGGATCTTGGCTGACTGGACACTGCGGGAGAGCCTGGCCACCACGTCGGGGACCGTGCGCTGGGACCGGTTCGGGGATCCCGGCGGCGAGCCGGTCGTGCTGCTGCACGGGACGCCGTTCTCCTCCTACGTGTGGCACGAGATCGCTCCGGCACTCGCCGCCTGCGGACACCATGTGCACGTGTGGGACATGGCGGGTTACGGCACCTCCGACATGTACCCGGACCAGGACGTCTCGCTGGAGGCCCAGGGCCGGATCTTCACCGAGCTGCTCGCGCACTGGGGGCTTGAGGAGCCGTCCGTCGTCGCGCACGACTTCGGCGGCTGCGTGGCACTGCGCGCCCGTCTGCTGCACGGGGCCCGCTACCGGCGGCTCGCCCTGGTCGACCCGGTGGCCCTAAAACCCTGGGGTTCCCCCTTCTTCCGGCTGGTCGGGCAGCACAGCCACGTCTTCGGGCAGTTGCCGGCAGCGCTGCACGAGGCGCTGGTGCGCGAGTACGTCACGTCCGCGAGCCACCTCGGTCTGCGGCCCGCCGCGCTGGACGCGCTCGTGCGGCCCTGGACGGGGGAGCGGGGCCAGGCCGCCTTCTACCGCCAGATCGCCCAGGCCGACCAGCGCTACACCGACGACATCCAGCCGCTGTATCCCACCCTCGACCTGCCGGTGACGGTCTGCTGGGGCACCGAGGACACCTGGGTCCCCTTCGCCAAGGGGCAGGAGCTGGCCGCCCTGATCCCGGGCGCGCGGCTGGTGCCCGTCCCGGAGTCGGGGCACCTCGTCCCGCTGGACGCCCCCGCCCGGCTGACGAGCGAGCTGCTCGCCTTCCTCGGGCCTGAAGGCACCTGACGCGAGAGAACCATCAGGACCGCACAAAGTCCGACGGGATCATTGCTTCGGTTGTGTTCGAGTCCTAGGGTGTGCCTGCTCAGCAGTTGCTTCGTCACCGTCAGTTGCACGTGTCCCAACAGAAACACCCAGCAAGGGAGTTGGGGCCGCATCTGGCGTGCCCTCAGTCCGTGCAGCACCCTGTCGAACCGAGGAAGGCCACGGTCATGCCGCACCCGCTCCCGTCCCCCGCCGACCGGCCCGTCGTCAGCCGTCGCCGTCTGCTCGAAGGGGGCGCCGCCGTGCTCGGCGCGCTCGCCCTGTCCGCGTCGCCCGCCGCCGCGCACGCGGCCGGCCGGCGCCCGGCGGCGGACGGCCCGCCGGAGTGGAACGACGGCCTGGCCGTGTACCGCGTGGGCACCGAGCCGCCGCACACCACGCTCATGCCGTACGCGGATCTGGAGCAGGCACTGGACGGCGACCGCACCCGCTCGCCGTACCGGCTGAGCCTCGACGGCACATGGAAGTTCGCCTACGCCGACCGCCCCGACGACCGGGACGCCGACTTCCACCGCACCGACGTCGACGACTCCGGCTGGGACACCATCCCCGTGCCCTCGGCCTGGCAGCTGCACGGCTACGACTTCCCGATCTACGTCAACATCACCTACCCCTGGTGGGGGCCCAACGGCGGCGGCGAGGAGGCCCAGCCGCCGGCCGCCCCGACCCGCTACAACCCCGTCGGCCAGTACCGCCGTACGTTCACCGTCCCCCGCAACTGGTCCGGCCGGCGCACCTTCCTGCACTTCGAGGGCGTCAAGTCCGCCCACTACGTGTGGATCAACGGCGAACTGGCGGGCTACCACGAGGACTCCTACACCTCCGCCGAGTACGACATCACCCGCCACCTCAAGCCGGGCACCAACCAGATCGCCGTCGAGGTGTACCGCTACTCCGACGCGGAGTGGCTGGAGGACCAGGACATGATCCGGCTGAGCGGCATCTTCCGCTCGGTCCACCTGTACTCCACGCCCTCCGTGCACCTGCGCGACTTCAAGCTGGACACCCCGCTCGGCGACGACTACACCTCCGCCGAGCTGAAGGTCACCGCGCACGTCCGCGACTACGGCGGCAAGGGCGCGGGCCGCTACACGGTCGAGACCCAGCTGTACGACGCGCGCGGCCATGCCGTCTGGCCGCGGCCCCTCAACCAGCCGGTCGACGTCCCCGAAGGCGACGAGGCCACCGCCGAGGCGTCCAGAGCCGTCCCCGCGCCGAAGCTCTGGTCGGCCGAGCACCCGAACCTCTACACCGCCGTGCTCAGGCTGCGCGACCCGGCCGGCAAGGTGGTCGAGACCCTGTCGCACCGGGTCGGCCTGCGCGAGTTCGCGCTCAAGGACGGCCTGATGCGCATCAACGGCAAGCCGGTCTCCTTCCGCGGCACCAACCGCCACGAGATGCACCCCGAGACCGGCTCGGCGCTCACCCGGGCGCAGATGATCGAGGACATCGAGATCATCAAACGGCTCAACATCAACAGCGTCCGCACCTCGCACTACCCCAACAACCCGCTCTGGCTGGAACTCGCCGACGAGTACGGCCTGTACCTCGTGGGCGAGACCAACCTCGAAACCCACGGCATCCGCGACAGGTTCCCCGGCAGCGGCCATCCCGAGTGGACCGAGGCGTGTGTGGTCCGCGCCCAGAACATGGTCCACCGCGACAAGAACCACGCCTCGGTGGTCATCTGGTCCCTCGGCAACGAGGCGGGCGGCGGCACCACCTTCAACGCCATGCACGACTGGATCCGCTCCTACGACCCCACGCGCGTCATCCAGTACGAGGGCGACGACCGCCCGGGCATCAGCGACATCCGCTCCGAGATGTACGACAGCCCGCAGCGGGTCGAGCAGCGCGCCAAGGACACCGGCGACACCCGCCCGTACGTGATGATCGAGTACTCCCACGCGATGGGGAATTCCAACGGCAACTTCAAGAAGTACTGGGACATCGTCCGCCGCTACGACGTCCTCCAGGGCGGCTGGATCTGGGACTTCGTCGACCAGGCCCTGAGCTGGCCGACCCCCACCCGCAAGCTGCTCACCGAGTCCGGGCCGGGTGCGCTGCGCGGCGAGATCATGGCGCCCGCCGGCACCTTCGACCGTGCCAAGGGTGTCTCGGGCGGCACCGTCTTCCCCCGCGACCCCCGCCTGGACCTTACCGGCTCCCTCACGCTGGAGGCCTGGGTCACCCCGCACGTGACCGGCGGCCACCAGCCCCTCCTCGCCAAGGGCGACACCCAGTACGCCCTCAAACAGAGCGACAAGAGCCTGGAGTTCTTCATCCACGGCGGCGGTCAGTGGGTCACCGCGAGCTGGGCGCTGCCCGACGGCTGGACGGGCAAGGAGCACCACGTCGCCGGTGTCTTCGACGCCGACGCGGGGACGCTCACCCTGTATGTCGACGGCCAGGTGCGCGGCACCAGGACCACCACCCGGCGCCCCGCCGACAACACCGCGTCCCTGTCCCTCGCCACGGACATCGACAACCCGACCCGCGAGTTCAGCGGCACCATCCGGCGGGCCCGCGTGTACGCCCGCGCGCTGAGCGCCGCCGAGTTGGCCTCGGACAGCCGCGGCCCGGACGACGAGGGCGTGCGCTTCTGGTTCGACGCCGCCACCGCCCGCCTCACCGAGCAGCGCCCACGCGACAAGACGTTCTACGCCTACGGTGGTGACTGGGGCGACAACCCCAACGACGGTGCCTTCTGCGGCGACGGCATCATCACCCCCGATCGCGGCCTCACAGGCAAGTCCGCCGAGGTCAAGCAGATCTACCAGGCCATCAACGCCGCCCCGGCCTCCGGCGGACCCGGCGCCGTCACCCTCACCAACGAATACCTCTTCACCAACCTCCGCGAGTTCGACGGCCGTTGGTCCCTCCTCGCCGACGGCAAGGTCGTCCAGCGCGGCCGGCTGACCCGGGACCAGCTGAACGTCGCGCCGCTTTCCCGCAAGGACATCAAGGTGCCGGTGCGGCTGCCGGCGAAGCCCGAGCCGGGCACGGAGTACTTCCTCCAGCTCTCCTTCACCACCCAGGAGCCCACCAAGTGGGCGAAGGCCGGCTTCGAGGTGGCCAAGCAGCAGCTCGCCCTCGACACGGACAGCCCGGCCGTGAAACCCCTGCCGCTGCGCAGCGTCCCCGCCCTGCGGTACACCGACCGGGACGAGGCCGTCACCGTCAAGGGCAAGGGCTTCTCGGTCACCGTCGACAAGAGCACCGGCACCATCACGTCGTACGAGGCGGGTGGCACCCGGCTCATCACCTCCGGCCCCGTCCCGAACTTCTGGCGGGCGCCCACCGACAACGACCGGGGCAACGGCCACCACACCCGCAACCAGACGTGGCGCGACGCGGGAGCCAAGCGGAAGGTCGCGGACGTACGGGTCCGCCCGCTGGACGACCGGGCCGTCGAGATCACGATCACCGGCACGCTGCCCACCAGCGCGGAGTCCACGTACAGCACGACGTACACGGTCTTCGGCAACGGCGAGATCAAGGTCGGCAACACCCTGCACCCGGGAGCGTCGACCCTGCCGTACATCCCCGAGGTCGGCACCCTGCTGTTCCTGCCCCGCCGCCTGGACCGGCTGCACTACTACGGCCGGGGCCCGGAGGAGAACATGTGGGACCGCAACAACGCCACCGACGTCGGCCTGTACTCCGGCACCGTCTCCGGGCAGTGGACCTCCTACCTGCGCCCCCAGGAGAACGGCAACAAGACCGACGTCCGCTGGGCCGCGCTGACGGACGGCGGCGGACGCGGACTGCTCGTCTGCGGTGAGCCGCTGCTGGAGGTCAACGCGTCACGCTTCACCCCCGAGGACCTGTCGGTCGGCGCCCGCCACGACTACCAGCTCGACCCCAGGGACGCGGTGGTCCTCCGCGTCAACCACCGCCAGATGGGCGTGGGCGGCGACAACAGCTGGGGCGCCCACACCCACGACGAGTTCAAGCTCCTCGCCGACCGGGACTACGCGTACACCTACCGGCTGCGTCCGCTGACGCGCGTGAGCGAGGCGATGGCGGCCTCGCGACGGCCGACGGCCACCGAATAACGCACAACAGGAAGGCGGCGCCGCCTCAGTCGGCGGCGTCGCTGAGGCCCAGGCGCAGATGCTCCACGTGGTAGACGGCCTGGTCGAGCAGCTCGGCGACATGGTGGTCGTGCAGCGCGTAGACGACCGAACGGCCCTGCCGCTCGCCGACGACCAGGCCCAGATTGCGCAGCAGCCGCAGCTGGTGCGAGCAGGCCGACTGCTCCATGCCCACCTCGGCGGCCAACTCGGTGGCCGGCAGCGGGCCTTCCCGCAGCCGCGCCAGGATCAGCAGCCGGGAGGGTGTGGACAGGGCCTGGAGCGTGGTGGCGACCTTCGCGACGTTGTCCGCGTCCAGGCGTACGCGCTCGGCGGCGTCCTGCGCGGGGATGACGGCTCCATGACCCATGACCTCATCGTACCGGTCAGCCACGAACACATGAATGAATATTCATCTGTCTCGGTCCCGGTGGTCTCCGCGGGGCGCCGCCCCGGCACGTCGATGTCGGATTCTCGCCAGCCTCGTCCCGTCCGGTGCTCGATGCTGGACGCATGCAGATGGGGATGCACACCGACACCGAGCGCTGCGTGCGCGCCGTCCGGTCCAAGGACGCCCGGTTCGACGGATGGTTCTTCACGGCCGTCCTGACGACCGGCATCTACTGCCGTCCCAGTTGCCCGGTCGTGCCGCCCAAGCCGGAGAACATGGTCTTCCACCCGAGCGCGGCGGCCTGCCAGCAGGCCGGGTTCCGGGCCTGCAAGCGCTGCCGGCCCGACACCAGCCCCGGCTCCCCGGAATGGAACCAGCGCGCCGACCTCGTGGCCCGGGCCATGCGGCTGATCGCCGACGGTGTCGTGGACCGCGAGGGCGTGCCCGGCCTCGCCGCCCGCCTCGGCTACAGCACCCGGCAGGTCGAGCGCCAGCTCTTCGCCGAACTGGGCGCGGGCCCCCTCGCGCTCGCCCGCGCCCAGTTCGGCGAA
>NZ_MUKA01000486.1 GCF_002150735.1 Streptomyces africanus | reverse complement strand
CCGCGCGGCCGCTCCCCTCGGGTGGGCTTCCGAGGGGAGCGGCCGCGCGGAAGGAGAGGTGTGGGCATGGCGGGCATGGACGCGTTCATCGGGCGGCTGGACCCGGACATGTGCGTCGTCACGGCCGTCGCGGGCGGTGCACGGGCGGGGTGCCTGGTCGGATTCGCCTCGCAGTGCTCGATCCATCCCGTGCGGTTCGTCGTATGGCTGTCCGAGGTGAACCACACGTTCCGGGTGGCCCGGGACGCCGAGGTGCTCGCGGTGCACCTGCTCGCCCGTGGACAGCACGGCCTCGCGGAGCGGTTCGGCGGCCGGACCGGCGACCGGACGGACAAGTTCGAGGGCATCCGGCTGCGCGAGGCCTACGGCGGGGCCGTCGTGCTGGCGGACGCGCCGGCCTGGTTCGTCGGCCGGATCGTGACGCGCGCGGGCGGCGGCGACCACATCGGCTTCGTCCTAGACCCGGTCGAGTGGGGCGGCGACGAGGCGTACGACGGGCCGCTGCTGCGCCTCTCCGGCGCCTACACCATCAAGCCCGGTCACCCGGTCGACTGAGCAGGGTCCCGGCTCTCGAACCGGGCTCAGCCTCCAGAACTCCCGGAACCCGGACGTCCACGACGCACACGTCGTCCCGCCGCTCGTCCGGCAGCATCCGCGCGAGCAACGGCCCCAGCGCCGCGGGCCCGTCCGCGTGCGAGGCCGCCACGGCCTCGGCGAGACGCTCCATACCCCGGTCGATGCTCTCCGGAGGGTGCTCGACCAGACCGTCGGTGAACAGGATGAGCCGGTCGCCCGGTTCGAGACGGCACTCCGCCTCCTCGAAGACCGGGGCCGCGGTCGCGCCGAGCAGCATGCCCTTGGGGCGGTTCAGATACCGCGCCTCGCCGTCCCGCAGCAGCAGGGGCGGGGGATGCCCGGCCTGGGCCCACACCAGACGGCGCTGCCCGGGGTCGTACCGGGCCAGCACCATGGTGGCCGTCGCGTGGGAATCGCGGGAGTGCAGCAGCAGCGTGTTCAGCCGGGCCAGCGCGCCGGTCAGCGAGGAGCCCGTGATGACCATGCCCTTGGCGGTGAAGCGGAGCTGGGCCATCGTGGCGACGGCGTCGACGCCGTGCCCGGCGACATCGCCGACCACCAGCAGCGCGTCCCGGTCGGGCAGTTCCACGGCGCTGAACCAGTCACCGCCGACGTGCACACCCGACTGGGCGGGCAGATACGCGACCTCGACGCGCAGCCCCGCCAGGTGGACGGGCCGGTTGGCCAGCGGCAGCAGCGCGTGCTGGAGCCGGGACGCCAGGGTCCGCTCGGCCTGGAGCACGTCGTGCTGGGTGAGGATCGCCTGCTCGCTCTCGACCAGGGCCAGCTCCGCCCGCCGCCGGGCCGTCATGTCCTGGACGACACCGTGCACCTCGACGGGCGTGCCGTGCATGTCGGTCACGGCCTCGGCCACGAGCCGCAGATGCCGGATTCCGCCGCTCGTCCTGACGCGGAACGGCAGGTCGAACGCCCGCCCCCGCCGGACGAGGTCGCGTACGGCGCGGGTCAGCGCGGGCGCGTCCTCGGGCAGCGCGAGTTCCGGCATCCCCGCGAGCCGCACGGGCCCCTGCGCGGGGTCCCGGCCGAAGATGGCGAACACCTGGGTCGACCAGGAGGCCTCCTGCGTGGCCAGGTTCCAGTTCGCCCAGCCGAGGTTGCCCAGCCGCTGGAGATCCGCCAGCCGCTGCTCCTGCCGGTCGGAGGAGCCGTGCCGGATCCAGCTGACGACCAGCGCGTCGTCCAGCCGCGCCACCCGCGCCGAGTACGTGGACAGCGCCGCGATGCCCGCCACGACCTCCTCGTGCGCGAACGGTTCGCTCTCGTACGGCTCACCGGTGGCCAGGGTGTGCAGGCAGCCGTGCCACAGCGGCTCCTCCGTCAGCGCGGGCCGGAACTCCAGCAGCCGCCGGCCGGCCAGTTCCTCACCGGGGCGGCCCAGCAGGTCACCCGCCCGCGCGGTCGCCGCCTCCACCCGGAAGTCCTCGGTCTCGCCTGACGCGGCCCGCAGGGGGCTGAGCAGCATCGCCGCGAGCGGCAGCGCGTCGAACAGTGTCTGCACCGCGTCCGTGGCGGCGTCGCCGGCCCGCTCGGGCGGTGCGTCGAAGGCGCGCAGCCGGCCGGCGCACAGCCCGGTGACGCCCCGCAGATGCGCGCGGTCGCGGGGCGTGAACGACCCCGCGTGGGTGCGCAGCACGCCTATGCAGACCCGGGCCGAGCCCGCTGTGAGCACGGGCAGCCAGGCGCGCGACCGCCACCGCTCGGGCGGGTCGCCGATCAGCAGGTCCCGCCGCTCGTGCGAGGCGATGTCCTCCAGCCAGCACGGTTCGCCCGCCTCCAGCGCCTCCAGCGCCGGGATTCCGCTCAGCGGCGGCACCTGGCTCCACTGCGCGGCGAGCCGGTCGTCGATGCCGGCGTGCCCGATCAGTTCGAGTCCGCCGTCAGGCCGGCGGGCGTAGATCATGACGGCGTCGGCCGCCATGTCGGGCGCGAGATGCTCCAGCAGACACCGGGCGAGGTCGGGCGGTGTCATCACCCGAACAAGGGCCTGCCCGAGGCGGGCCAGGGCGGCGGCGACGTCGTCCGGAGCGGCCGTCTCCACCAGGGCGGCGGTGCCGGAGCCGGGGGTGTCGGCACCGAGGGGCTCGGTCGCCGCACCCGGGCCGGGTGCCGTG
>NZ_MUKA01000485.1 GCF_002150735.1 Streptomyces africanus | reverse complement strand
GCCCGGTGCGCACCGGGCCCGGCCGTGCAAACCCGCCGAGGCACGCCGGGCCGTGCAGCGCGCCGTGGCCGAGCGCTGCCGCACGACCCATACCGCGTGTGACGCGGACGCCCTGTCCGACGCGCTGCTCGTCGCCTCGGAGCTGACGACCAACGCGATCCTGCACGGCGGCGGGGTCACCGACTTCCAGGTCGACGTCGACGGCCCCGGTGTGCGACTCTCGGTGAGCGACCGCAGCGACGAACTGCCGGTGGCCGCACCGCCCGCAGATCCGCACGGACGGCTGCGGCACGGCGGGCACGGCTGGCCCATCGTCTGCCGGCTCTCCCGTGACGTCCGCGTGTCCGATCTGCCCGCCGGCGGCAAGTGCATCACCGCCGTCGTCCCCCTGGCCTGAACGCCCGCGGATTGGTTCACTCCAGATTGCACAGCAAAGTGGAGTTTGTTCCACCGGGGTCAGGGCAGACGCAATCTCGTGCTTCGGACCGGAGGCGCGCCAGCGGGAGCGGTGTGTATGACTGCCCCGGAGGCCCTCCAGGCGATCCGGGCAGCGACCCTCCCGCGGTAAGTCCCTGAGACCACCGTTCTTCAGGAGCGAATCCGCATGCTCATCGATACGCCCACGAACCGTCCCGGCACGCCCGAAACGACGACCACCGCCACCCGGCGGCGGCACGACGACGCTCCGGACACCGCAGCCCTCTTCGCCCGGCTGGCGGAGCTGGAGGAAGGGCCCGACCGGGAAGCCGTCCGCGACGAACTCGTCACGCTGTGGCTGCCCATGGCCCACCGCATCGCCGGCCGTTTCCGCGACCGCGGAGAGTCCATCGAGGACCTCCGGCAGGTGGCCGCCCTGGGGCTCGTCAAGGCCATCGACCGGTTCGACCCGAGCCGGGGAGCCTTCGAGAGCTACGCCGTGCCCACCATCACCGGTGAGGTCAAGCGGCACTTCCGGGACCGCATGTGGGCCCTTCGGGTCCCCCGCCGTGTGCAGGAACTGCGCAACAAGGTGCGGGTGGCACGCCGTGAACTCACCCAGAACCCGGGCAGCCCCGAGCCGTCCGTGGCGGACATCGCCGCCCACACCGGCCTGACCGAGGAAGAGGTCGGCGCCGGGCTCGAGGCGCTGGAAAGCTTCAGCACCCTGTCGCTGGACGCCGAACTCTCGGCCGACGACGACGGCTACAGCCTCGCGGACACCCTCGGCGCGGCCGACTCGTCCTACGACGTCGTCGTCGACCGCGAGTCCGCCAAGGAAGGCTTGCGCCGCCTGCCGGAGCGCGAGCGGGCCATTCTCTACATGCGGTTCTTCGAGGACATGACGCAGAGCCGCATCGCCGATCATCTGGGCATCTCCCAGATGCACGTCTCCCGCCTCATCAGCCGCAGCTGCGCCCGCGTGCGCGACGAGGTCCTGGGGCAGCGGACGGGCACCCGCGGCACCTCCACGACGGCCTGACCACCCGAGCAACCGAGGAGCGAGGAACCATGCTGAGGCCCCATCCCGCCGTGCTGCGCCGCCTCGTCGACGAGTACGAGGCACTGTCGGCCGCTATGAGAGCGGGCGAACCGGCCGACCCGAGCGCGCGGGCACGTGACCTGGCGTACACGTTGTGCGTGTCCACCGGCACCCGGGACGTCGAGCGTGCCCTGGAGGTCGCCCACCGGTGGCTCGCGACCGCACCCGCACCGGCCCGCGACCCCGCCCCGGCCACCACCACCCGGCAGCGCACACCGACCCCGGAGCCCGCGTGACCGGAGTGTGCGCATGACGTGACGGGGAAGGCGTGGCACCGAAGGGGCCCGGCCGACGGCGGCAGCCGAGGCCGGGCTCTCTCGTGTCATGTCAACCTAGACCGGGGAGTTCCATGTCCACAGCGGGACGGAAGGCCGCAGACGACGACGCCGAACTGGAGCGCCTGCGCGCCGAGGTGCGCGACCTCCGGGCCCGGGCCCGCGTCTACCCGCTGATCTCACAGGCACAAGGCATGCTTCAGGAGCGGTACGCGCTGCCCGACGGGGAGAGCGCCTTCGCGCTGATGCAGCGGGCGTCCCAGCGGTACAACGTCAAACTGCGGACTCTGGTGGGGTTCCTGGTGACCGCACCGCCCCCCGACAGCCGGGAACGGCTGTGGTTCCCGCGCCGGGTCCGCCGGCCGGAACCCGACCTGACCTTCACCTCGGCCCACCGGTCCGGGTCCGGTAGCCGCGGCGCCCTCCTGAAGGCCGTGCTGAGCAGCACCCTGGCCGTGGTCGACACCGACATGGGCAACCTCCAGCTCACCGACCGGGCCCGGGGCGGCCTGCGCATCGAGGAACACACCGGACTCACGCCCGACTTCGTCGACTTCTTCGCCCACGTCGGCGACGACGGAACCGCCTGCGCGCGGGCCGCCCGAGACCTCGCCCAGGTCACCGTGCGGGACGTGGAGAGCGACCCGGTGTTCAGCGAACCGGCCCGCCGGGCCATCCTCGCGGCGGGGAGCAGGGCCTGTCACAGCGTCCCGCTGACCACGGCGTCCGGCCTGTGCGTCGGCATGGTTTCGGCCCATCTGGACCGGCCCCTCCAGGAACTGACGGCGGCCCAGACCACCGCCCTCGACACCGTGGGCGGCGAGGCGGGCCGGTGGCTAGCCTGGCACGACCGCACGGTGGTCCTGGACGCCCTGGAGCACCTGCACGCCCTCGGCCGCGCCGGCCGGGGGTCGAGGTTCCGGCGGTCCTGACCCCACGCGGCAGACCCCGCCGTGACCGGAATCCCCTGGTCCGGCGAACGGGCCGGGTGTGTGCCGGCCGAGCCGGGGCATCCGGAGTGCCGGGAGGTCCACATGAACACGAGTGCGATGGCACAAGGCGGTCGGATCCGGGCCCGGCGAGCGGCGCGGGGTTCGGCGATCGAGGGGGCGGCACGGGCGGGCCTGGCCGCCCGGGGTGTGATCTATCTGCTCGTCGGGGCCCTGGCGCTGCAGATCGCCTTCGGCGACACGGGTGAGCAGGCCGACCGCGGGGGAGCCCTGGCCGCACTGGCGCAGCAGCCGTTCGGCGCGGTGCTGCTCTGGGCACTGGGCATCGGCCTCGCCGGCATGGCCCTGTGGCGGCTGTCCGAGATGCTGTTCGGCTCCGTCGGACCGGACGGCCGCAGCGCACGCAAGCGACTGCTGGCGACGGCCCGCTTCGCGTTCTACGTCTTCGTCGCCTTCTCCGTGCTGTCGTTCGCGGCGGGCCGCGGCCGCAGTGGCGGTGGATCCAGCGACCGGCAGTCCCAGGACGCCAC
Organism: Streptomyces africanus; assembly: GCF_002150735.1. Taxonomy (GTDB): domain Bacteria; phylum Actinomycetota; class Actinomycetes; order Streptomycetales; family Streptomycetaceae; genus Streptomyces; species Streptomyces africanus. Next base: position 897 of record NZ_MUKA01000485.1, on the reverse strand, counting down.
CGCCAGGGTCCTGGAGATGCCCGCGGGCCAGTGGCTGGTCGGCGCGGCCGGCCTCGCGATCGTCGCGGCCGGCGGCTGGATCGGCGTACGGGCGGTGCTCCGCAAGTACCACGACAAGCTCCGGCTCGGGCAGCTGAGCCCCCGGACACGGCGCCTGGTGGACGTCACCGGCGTGGCCGGCGGCGCCGCCCGCGGGCTGGTGTTCGCCGTGGCCGGGGTCTTCGCCGTCCGCGCGGCGATCGACTACGAACCCGACCGGGCCAAGGGCCTGGACGACACCCTGCGCAGCTTCGCCGACACCCCCCTCGGCCCGTGGCTGCTGGTCTTCGTCGCGGCCGGGCTGGTGCTGTTCGGGGTGTTCTCCTTCGCCATGGCCCGCTGGCGCCGCGTCTGAGCCGCGCCATCCGGGGAACACGAAGCCAATGAGCGATTCCGAGATTCCGCATGGCGACGGCCGGCCCGTGGACGTGTACCTGGACCTCCTGCGCATCCGGATGGACACGGATGACTACCGCCTCCTGATGCGCGTGGTGGAACCGGTCCTCCAGGCGATCGACGAGGAGCGCCTGTCCAGCCTCGACTTCGCGCTCGACTCCGGGGCCGACGACGAACTGCCCCAGGAGGTCCGTGACGAGGTGGCCCTCGTCATCGCCACCGCCGTCACCGGCCGCCTGGACAACGAAGTGATCGAACTCGACGTCGACGAGACCGGCCCGGTCAGGATCGTCACGGACGCGTCCACCGCGTCCGACCCGGTCCGCCTCGGCGAGATCGCCGACTACATCAAGGAACGGCACCGGCAGACGGAGGAGCTGCGGGGCATCGCCGAGGTGAGCGGACTGCCCACGGACTTCTGACCGCCCCGTACGCCTGGCACCCCCGCTCCTGGCGCACCCC
>NZ_MUKA01000484.1:451-892 GCF_002150735.1 Streptomyces africanus | reverse complement strand
CGGGGTCGTCGGGGAGACGATCACGTCGACCTGCTCGAACGCCTTGTCGAAGTCCTGCTTGATGAGCGTGCGGACCTTCTGGGCGCTGCCGTAGTACGCGTCGTAGTAGCCGCTGGACAGGGCGTACGTGCCGAGCATGATGCGGCGCTTGACCTCGGGGCCGAAGCCGGCCTCGCGGGTCAGGGAGGTGACCTCCTCGGCGGAGTGCGTGCCGTCGTCGCCGGTGCGCAGGCCGTAGCGCAGGCCGTCGAAGCGGGCGAGGTTGGAGGAGCACTCGGACGGCGCGATCAGGTAGTACGCCGACAGCGCCAGGTCGAAGGACGGGCAGTCCAGCTCGACGATCTCGGCGCCCAGTTCCTTCAGCAGCGCGACGGACTCGTCGAACCGCTGGATGACACCGGCCTGGTAGCCCTCACCGCGGAACTGCTTCACGACACCGAC
>NZ_MUKA01000484.1:0-437 GCF_002150735.1 Streptomyces africanus | reverse complement strand
GGCGATCACCTCGTGCAGCAGGGCCGCGTCCAGGACCGTGCGGGCGCAGGGGCCGCCCTGGTCGAGGGAGGAGGAGAAGGCGACCATGCCGTACCGCGACACCCCGCCGTACGTCGGCTTCACACCGACCGTGCCCGTGACGGCGGCGGGCTGGCGGATGGAGCCGCCGGTGTCGGTGCCGNNGTTCTCGGTGGAGGAGCCCATGGCGAACTCGTCCATGTTGGTCTTGCCGAGAATGACCACGTCGGCGGCCTTGAGCCGCTGGGTGACGGTCGCGTCGTACGGCGGGATCCAGCCTTCGAGGATCTTCGAACCGACGGTGGTCGGGATCCCCTCGGTGGTGAAGATGTCCTTGAGAGCCAGGGGAACGCCGGCCAGCGGTCCGAGCTTCTCGCCCTTGGCGCGCTTCTCGTCGACGGCACGGGCCTGGGCGAGCG
>NZ_MUKA01000483.1:183-510 GCF_002150735.1 Streptomyces africanus | reverse complement strand
CGTGCACCGGGACGTCAAGCCGGAGAACGTCCTCCTGGACATGCAGGGCCCCCTGGGCCCGGGCGGCTCCCACCGCGCGCTGCTGACCGACTTCGGCGTGGCGAAACTCATCGACACCCCGCGCCGGACCAAGGCCACGAAGATCATCGGCACGCCGGACTACCTCGCCCCGGAGATCGTCGAGGGCTTGCCGCCCCGCGCCTCCGTCGACATCTACGCACTCGCCACGGTGCTCTACGAGCTGCTGGCCGGCTTCACCCCGTTCGGCGGCGGCCACCCGGGCGCGGTCCTGCGCCGGCACGTCACGGAGACGGTCGTCCCGCTGCC
>NZ_MUKA01000483.1:0-175 GCF_002150735.1 Streptomyces africanus | reverse complement strand
GAGGTGGACGAGCCGGACACGGAGTCCGCCGAGGAGGCGGACAGGGAGGAGCAGCCCGCCAGGCCGGCACCGGCCGAGCGGGTCCGGCGGCGGGGCGCGGTCCCCCTGGTGCCGGGCGCAAAACCGGCCGACTCCAACCGGGACACGCACACCTCGATGCGCGTACCGGCCCCCG
>NZ_MUKA01000482.1 GCF_002150735.1 Streptomyces africanus | reverse complement strand
TATCAGATCTTTTTCTCGACCCGATTTCCTCGGTGCTTTCCAGGTTCCCGCTTCCGCGTTTCCCTTTCCGGCGTTTCTGACTCTATCAGATCCTTTCGGGCCCGATTCCCCGTCAGCGGGGTTTGTCTTCGCGGCTGTTGGGCCGTTCCGACGAGTGAGACTTTAGCGGATTCCCCTGCTCCCGAGCCAATCGGGGGCCGCGTCCTTTCGAACGGGGATTCCTCATTCCGTAAATACACATGCCAATGAAACGACGACAGGGCTACTGCACGTCGAGAGTGGTTGGTACCTGCGGAGTGGCTGTCCGGGGACCGACCGGAGTCGGCGCTCACGTCGGACAACTCGGAGAACACTACGGATCGGGTCTGGGCGTGTCAACTCAAGGGCGGACGGCACTCCGGGGGCGTAGCCTGAGGGGCATGACGACGCGTACGTGTACCCAGCTGTGGTGGGCCGCCTGACGGCGGCCGTCCTCACGTATGCACTCAACGGCCGCCGCTTCGGCGGCCGTTCTTGTTTCTCCCTCCAGAACCACCGGGGGGCGGCCGCCGGGGCGGCGGTCCCGGCCAGGAGGTGGAGGAGAGATGACACGGGTCTTCAGTGGGGTCAAGCCGACGGGGCATCTGACGCTGGGGAACTACCTGGGAGCCATGCGGCGGTGGGCTGCCGTCGACCAGTACGAGGCCGATGCCTTGTTCTGCGTCGTCGATCTGCACGCGCTGACCGTGGACCACGATCCCGCGCGGGTGCGCAGGCTGAGCCGGCAGGCGGCGACCTTGTTGCTGGCGTCCGGCCTGGATCCGGAGCTCTGCACGTTGTTCGTGCAGAGCCATGTGGACGAGCATGCGCGGCTGTCGTACGTGCTGGAGTGCGTGGCCACCGACGGTGAGATGCGGCGGATGATCCAGTACAAGGAGAAGGCCGCGCGGGAGCAGCGGCGGGGCGGGAGTGTGCGGCTGTCGCTGCTGACGTATCCCGTGCTGATGGCGGCGGACATCCTGGCGTACGGGGCCGATGAGGTGCCCGTCGGGGACGACCAGGTGCAGCACGTGGAGCTGACGCGGGATCTGGCGGTGCGGTTCAACCAGCGGTACGGGCATACGTTCGTGGTGCCTCGGGCCACGCGTCCGGGGGTGGCGGCGCGGGTGATGAACCTGCAGGACCCGACGTCGAAGATGGGCAAGAGCGATGACGTCGGGCCGGGGATCGTCTATCTGCTGGACGAGCCGGACGTGGTGCGGAAGAAGGTCATGCGGGCCGTGACCGACAGCGGCCGGGAGGTCGTGTACGACCGGGAGGCCCGGCCCGGGCCGGCCAATCTGCTGGAGATTCTCGCCGCGTGCTCGGGTGGCAGTCCTGAGGAGCTGAGCGGTGCGTACACGTCGTACGGGGACCTGAAGAAGGACACCGCTGAGGCTGTGGTCGAGGTGCTCAGGCCCGTGCAGGCGCGGCACAAGGAGTTGTGCGCGGATCCCGGATATGTGGAGCGCGTGCTGCGGGACGGTGCGGAGCGGGCTCGGGGGATGGCCCGGCCGACGGTGGATGCCGCTTATCGCGCGATCGGGTTGCTGCCTGCCGTGCCGGAGGCGGCGGATGCGGGTGGGGCCGCCGTGCTGAGGGCGTGAGGTGGTGCGGGCGTCGGGGCGGGCCGTCCCCGACGCCCGCGGTGCTCAGCTGTTGTTGCCGGAGGCCAGGGCGCGGCTGCGGTCGCGGGCGGCTTCGAGTGCTGCGATGAGGGCGGCCCGTACGCCGTGGTTCTCGAGTTCGCGGATGGCGTTGATCGTCGTGCCGGCGGGGGACGTGACGTTCTCGCGGAGCTTGACGGGGTGTTCGCCGCTGTCGCGGAGCATCGTCGCGGCGCCGATCGCGGACTGGACGATCAGGTCGTGGGCCTTGTCGCGGGGCAGTCCGAGGAGGATGCCGGCGTCGGTCATGGCTTCGACCAGGTAGAAGAAGTAGGCCGGGCCGGAGCCGGAGAGGGCCGTGCAGGCGTCCTGCTGGGACTCGGGGACGCGGAGCGTCTTGCCGACGGCGCCGAAGATCTCCTCGGTGTGGGCCAGGTGGGCGACGGTGGCGTGCGTGCCGGCGGAGATGACGGACATCGCCTCGTCGACCAGGGCGGGGGTGTTCGTCATGACGCGGACGACCGGGGTGCCGGGGGCGAGGCGTTCCTCGAAATACGCGGTGGGGATGCCGGCGGCGCCGCTGATGACCAGGCGGTCGGCGGGGACGTGGGGGACGAGTTCGTCGAGGAGGGTGCCCATGTCCTGCGGTTTGACCGTGAGGATCAGGGTGTCGGCGATCTTCGCGGCCTCCGGGTTGGTGACCGGAGTGACGCCGTAGCGGGTGCGGAGTTCTTCGGCTCGTTCCTGGCGGCGGGTGGTGACCAGGAGGTCGGCCGGGGTCCAGCCGGCTCGGATCATTCCGCTGAGCAGGGCTTCGCCGATCTTGCCGGTGCCGAGGACTGCGACTTTCTGGGTCATGGCGCGGGGTGCCTCCGGGGGTGCGTCGTCCGGCGTCCATCGTCGCATCGGGGAGGGGCCGGCGGCTTGCGTGTCCGTTGGGCGGGATGCCGGTGGCGCCCCGGGCGGTGCTGCCGGCTCAGGCCGTCCTGCGGCGTAGGGTCGCCGCGCCCAGAACCAGGACCAGCACGGCGCAGCCGGCGACGATCAGGGTGTCGCGTACGAACGTGGCGGTCATGTCCGTGTGGCGCAGGACCTCGTTCATGCCGTCCACCGCGTAGGACATGGGGAGGACGTCGGAGACGGCTTCCAGGGCCGGGTGCATGGCGTCGCGGGGCGTGAACAGGCCGCAGAGGAGGAGCTGGGGGAAGATCACCGCCGGCATGAACTGGACCGCCTGGAATTCCGAGGCCGCGAAGGCCGAGACGAAGAGGCCGAGGGCCGTGCCGAGGAGGGCGTCGAGGAGGGCCACCAGGAGGAGGAGCCAGGGGCTGCCGGTGACGTCGAGGCCGAGGAACCAGACCGCGAGGCCCGTGGCCAGGGCGGACTGGATGATCGCGAGGGTGCCGAAGGCGAGGGCGTAGCCGGCGATGAGGTCGCCTTTGCCGAGGGGCATGGCGAGGAGGCGTTCGAGGGTGCCCGAGGTGCGTTCGCGCAGGGTGGCGATGGAGGTCACCAGGAACATCGTGATCAGCGGGAAGATCCCGAGCAGGGACGCGCCGATGCTGTCGAAGGTGCGGGGGCTGCCGTCGAAGACGTAGCGCAGCAGGAACAGCATCACGCAGGGGATGAGGATCAGCAGCGCGATGGTGCGGGGGTCGTGGGTCAGCTGGCGCAGGACGCGGGTGGCGGTGGCTGTGGTGCGGGAGGGGGTC
>NZ_MUKA01000481.1 GCF_002150735.1 Streptomyces africanus | reverse complement strand
GGCGACGTCCTCCGGCTCACCGGGCGACGACACTCCCCGCGCAGGCTCCTCCGCCTCGGCACCACCCACGACCGGCGACGTGTCCTCACCCACCGTCGAAGGCACATCCAGGCCCCAGAGCCTGCCGCCGGGCGCGCACCGGGAGGCCGGAGGGTTCGCCTGGGCGACACCCGACGGCTGGCGGCGGGACGTGAAGACGGGCGCGGAGGTGCACTACACCTCCCCGGACGGCACGCAGGAACTCGTCGGCAAGTCGTCCCTGGCCCACGGCGACCTGCTGGCGACCTGGCAGACCTCGGAGCGCAACGCCCACCAGGGCGAGGACTACCGCAAGGTCCGCCTGGAGGAAACGACGTTCCGCGGCCGGCCGGCGGTGGTCTGGGAGTACACGTTCACGCTGAAGGGCGTCCACTGGCACGCCCGCCTGCTCGGCTTCAACAGGGACGGCACGTCGTACCAGATCAACACCTGNNGACGGAAAAGCCCCCCGTTCGCCACGAACGGGGGGCACCAGGGAAGAACCGGTCAGCCGACCGAGACCTCGTCAGCGGCGGCCCGCCGCCCCCCGAGGACCTTCTCCTTCACGAAGGCGACGACGAGGACGAGCGCCGCGACGAGCAGCGACAGCAAGATGGTCTCGCGCCCGTCGTGCTCGGTGTCGGTGAGCATGTAACCGAGGATGAACACGATCAGCGCGGCCGTCGCCCAGGTCAGATACGGGTACAGCCACATCTTCACGACGAGCTTCTCGGGCGCCTCGACCTGGATGATCTTCCGCATCCGCAGCTGGGAGAAGCAGATCACCAGCCACACGAACAGGGCGACGGCGCCACTGGAGTTCACGAGGAAGAGGAAGACGGAGTCCGGGTACTTGTAGTTGAAGAACACGGCGACGAATCCGAACGCGACGGACGCGAGGATCGCCGTCCGCGGCACGCCGTTGGCGGTGGTCCGGGCGAAGCCCTTGGGCGCGTCACCGCGCTGGCCGAGCGAGAAGGCCATGCGGGAGGCGGTGTAGAGGCCGGAGTTGAGACAGGACAGCACCGAGGTCAGCACGATGAAGTTCATGATCTGACCGGCGTGCGGAATGCCGAGGGAGTCGAGCGCGGCGACGTAGGAGCCGTCGTCGGTGATGGACTTGCTGTCCCACGGCAGCAGGGACACCACGACGAAGATCGAGCCGAGGTAGAACACGGCGACACGCCAGATGATGCTGTTGGTGGCCTTGGTGACGGCCTGCTGCGGGTTCTCGGACTCACCGGCGGCCAGGGTGGCGATCTCGCTGCCCATGAAGGAGAAGACGACGAGCAGCACACCGGTGAGGATCGCCCCGGCACCGTGCGGCAGGAAGCCCCCGTGCCCGGTGAGGTTGCTCAGCCCGGCCTGCTCACTGTCCACACCCGGCAGGAGCCCGAACACGGCCAGCCCGCCGATGACGATGAACGCGGCGATCGCGACCACCTTGATCCCGGCGAACCAGAACTCGAACTCTCCGTACGACCCGACGGAGACGAGGTTGGTGGCGGTGAGCACCAGCATCACGATGAGCGCCCAGCCCCACTGGGGCACGGCCGGTATCCACCCTTCGAGGATCTTCGCCCCGGCCGTG
>NZ_MUKA01000062.1 GCF_002150735.1 Streptomyces africanus | reverse complement strand
GGACGGCGCGGGCGAGGGCCTCGCCGTAGACGGTCTGCGGGCCGGGCATGGCGATGTCGAGGCCGCCGGCGAGGGCGCCGGCGGTGGAGCGGGCGGCGGTCCAGTCGGAGACGTTGATCCCGTCGAAGCCCCACTCGCCGCGCAGGACCTCGTTGACCAGGTAGTGGTGCTCGGTCATGGTCGTGCCGTTGACCGTGTTGTAGGCGGTCATGATGCCCCAGGGGTGGGCGTTCTCGACGATCGCCTCGAATGGGGCCAGGTACAGCTCGCGCAGGGCGCGTTCGCTGACGAGGTTGTTCACCGTGAGGCGGTCGGTCTCGGCGTCGTTGGCGACGAAGTGCTTGACGGTGGTGCCGACGCCGCCGGACTGGACGCCCCGGACGTACGCGGCGCCGATCCGTCCCGTGAGGTACGGGTCCTCGCTGTAGGCCTCGAAGTGGCGGCCGCCGAGCGGGGAGCGGTGCAGGTTGACCGTGGGGGCGAGCAGGACGTGGACGCCCTTGCGGCGGGCCTCCTGCGCCAGCAGCACGCCGGCCCGGTGGGCGAGCCCCGGGTCCCAGGTGGCGGCGAGGGCGGTCGGTGAGGGCAGGGCGACGGACGGGTCGTCGGCGCTCCAGTGCACCCCGCGGACGCCGATGGGGCCGTCGGACATGACCAGTGAGGCCAGGCCGGCCTCCGGCAGGGCGGGCAGGCTCCACATGTCCTGACCGGCCAGGAGCCGTGTCTTGGCGTCCAGGTCGAGCTTGCCGAGGGCGGCCTCGACCGCCGCCTCGCGCCGTACCTCTGCTGTCTCCGCCACGTCGGCACCTCCACGTCGAAAGCCGCTGGATGTCACCATCGTGCCCGGATTACCTGTGACGCGGTAGGTTTCGTTATCTCCTCGTAATAATGAGCGGTTCGACATGTCGTACGGTGACGCCATGACGGCCAGGACGAGGAGTGAGGAACGGCGCGCGGAGATCGTGCGGGCCGCTCTGGAGGTGATCGCCGAGCGCGGTTACCGGGGGGCGAGCCTGGCCGCGGTCGCCGAGCGGGTCGGGCTCACCCAGCAGGGGCTGCTGCACCACTTCCCGACCAAGGAGGCACTGCTGGTCGCGGTGCTCCAGGACCGGGACCGCTGGGACGCGATGCCCGCGGGGCGGCTGCGTCTGGACCTGCTGGCCTCGCTCGTCGAGTACAACGCGATGCGGCCCGCCCTCATCCAGACCTTCTCGGCGCTGCTCGGCGAGAGCGTCACGGAGGAGCATCCGGCGCGGACGTACTTCACGGAGCGCTATGTCGGGGCGCGCGCCGGCATGGCCGAGGCGCTGCGCGCCGAGTACGGTGACCGGCTGCCCAGCGGCCTCACCCCCGAGCGGGCGGCACCGCTCCTCGTGGCGGTCCTGGACGGGCTGCAGTACCAGTGGCTGCTGGACCCGGAGTCGGTCGACATGGCGTCCGCGTTCCGGGACTTCCTGACGCTGCTGGGCGAGAACGAGGACTGACCTAGCGGCCGGGGACGGCCGCCACGACCTCCACCTCGACGAGGGCCTCCGGGCGGAAGAGCCTGGAGACCTCGAAGGTCATGCTGGTCGGCGGGGTGCCGGTGAGGAACCGCCGTCGCACGGTGCCGTATTCGTCCAGCTTCGAGATGTCGGTCAGGTACGTGCGGATGCTGATCACGTCGGCCAGGGTGGCGCCGTGTGCCTCCAGCAGCGCGGCGAGGGTCTCGAAGACGCCCCGGGTCTGCTCGGCGAGGGTGTCGCCCTCGGCGATCTGGCCGGAGACGAACAACAGGGCGCTGCCGTCGGCGTGTTCGACGCGGGCGACCTGGGAGTAGTACGGGCTGAGGGGCTGCGGTGCGGAGGCGGGGTTGTCCAGCGTGATCTGCATGCCGTCGACGCTAGGCGGGGTGCTGATGATGCGACAAGCGAATGTTTAGCATGGCCGCCATGCCGTACACGCATGGCGCGACACCCGACCTCTCGACCGTCTGGCTGCGGGCCTTCCTGGAGGTCGCCCGGCACGGCTCGTTCACCGGCGCCGCACGGACACTCGGCTGGACGCAGTCGGCGGTGTCCCGCCAAGTGGCCTCGCTGGAGGCGGCGTTGGGCGGCGGCCCGCTCTTCGACCGGCTGCCGCGCGGGGTCCGGCTGACGGAGGCGGGGCGGCTCCTGATGCCGTACGCCGAGACCGTCGCCACCGCGCTGCACGACGCCCGGCGCGACCTCGACGCCCTGCGCGAGGCGGCCGGCGGACGGCTCCGGTTCGGCGCCTTCGCGACCGCCGACGCGGCCCTGGTGCCGCACGCCCTGGCCCGCTTCCGCGCCCGCCACCCCCGGGTCCGCGTCACCCGCGAGGAGGGCTTCACCCCCGCCCTGCTGGACCGGCTGACGGCCGGTCACCTGGACCTGGCGATCGTGTCCACGACCGGCCGCGCCCCGCTGGGCACGTACGCGCTGCACCACCTCCTCGACGAGCCGCTGTACGTCGCCGTCCCCGCCGGACATCCGCTCGCCGGTCACGTGGGCCCGGTGCCGCTCGGCCGGTTCGCCGACGCCGACTGGATCTGCGGCAGCGCGCGGCCCGAGGGCACCCTGCTGGACGCGGCCCTGCGCCAGGGCTTCCGCCCGCGTGTCGCACACGTCGTCGGCGAGTGGACCGCCAAGCAGGGCTACGTCGCCGCCGGGCTCGGTGTGACGCTCGTGCCGGCGCTCGCCGCCGGGGCCGTCCGTGCGGACATCAGGCTGCTGCGGGTGCTCGACGAGGGCGCCCCGGCCCGGGCGGTGTACGCGGCGACCGTGCGGGGGCGGTCCCTGACCCCGGCGGCCGTGGCCTTCCTGGGGGCCGTACGGGAAGCGGCGGCGGCCGTCCCCGCCTGATCGGCGCGCGAGCCCCACCCATGGCGTGGACCACTCCCGTCACGCGATACTGCGCCCGTCCGGCACCACTGACCGCACCCCACTGCGACGGAAGGCCCGAACTCCCTTGAATTCCCTGCGTATCCGGATAGGCGTCCTCGGTCTGGCCCTGCTGACCGGCTTCAGCGCCCCGACGGCCGCGAGCGCCGCCGAGGCGGCCCCCTCCGCCACCGTCGAGGAGCGGCGGCTCGACCGAGCCGTCCCTCAGGAGATCCTGCGACGTTCCGGATTCGACACCGTCGCCCCGAGGTTCGCCCGGGCGCTCGCCGAGGCCCGTTCCTACGCGCAGGCGCGCCGGGCGGTCGTACGCGAGGGAACGGAGCTGTGGCGGCGGGCCGTCGACCGGGCGCAGGGGCGTGGTCCCGCCGGCGGAGACGTCAGCCGGGACGACGACCGGCCGCTGTACTGGGCGCGGCTCGGCATGACGCGTGAAGTGCGCGTCTGGGAGCCGGAGTTCGGCCTGACGGACGGGCAGCGGGCCGCGCTGCTGGACGTACTGGAACGCACCTCTCGCGGTCAGACGGGCATCGGCTACTCCCACGGCAAGGGCCTGAAGCGGATCCTGGTCACCGGCTTCGACCCGTTCACCCTGGACCGGGACATCCGTATCTCCAACCCGTCCGGCGCCACCGCGCTCGCCCTCGACGGCACCGTGATCGAGACGGCGGACGGCCCGGCCCGGATCGAGACGGCCGTGTTCCCGGTGCGCTGGCAGGACTTCACGCAGGGCACGGTGGAGCGGACGCTGCGGCCGTATCTGCCGGAGGTCGACCTGTTCACGACCGTGAGCCAGGGCCGGGTGGGGCGGTTCGACGTCGAGCGGACCAACGGGGCCTGGCGGGGAGGCTTCGCCGACAACGACACCATCGGCCGCACGGAGACGATCCCCGTCACCGACCCGGCCTCGCAGCCGCAGTGGACGACGACCACGCTGCCGTACCGGGCGATCGTCGCCGCGGACACCGGTCGTTTCCCGGTGTACGACAACACCGGCGTCACGGAGATCCCGGCGGGCGGCACCGAGCCCGTCGTGCGCCCGGAGGGCCCGACTCCCGGCTCGACCGCTCGCGCGGGCGGCGGCGGTGACTACCTCTCCAACGAGATCGCCTACCGGGCGACGCTGCTGCGGGACCGGCTGGGGCTGCACGACAGGCTGCCGGGCGGCCATGTGCACACGCCCGTGCTCCAGTTCGGCGCGGGGAACACCACCGAGGTCACCGACCCGGAGTTCGTGCGGAACCGGCTGGACATCATCGCGCAGGTGAGGACGATCCTGAGGGTGGCTGCGGAGGAGTCGTGACGGCCCCGTCGCCCTCCGCGCCGTCCTCCCGGATCTCCTCGCCCAGCAGGTCGCGCGCCATGAGGGTGGCGCCGGCGACCGCGCCCGGCATCAGGAACACCGCGACGAACGGAACCAGGAAGGCCACGGCCAGCGGCGTGCCGAAGCCCCAGACCAGGGTCTTGCGGGAGCGGAGCAGGCCGAGGCGGGTGCGCAGTTCGACGCCGCGGCGCTGGAGGGCGACGGCGGTCAGTTCCTCGGTGAGGAAGAACCCGGTGACGAAGAACCCGATCACCGGTACGGCCGTCTGGCCGACGACGGGGATGAAACCGCACGCGAACAGCAGCACGCCCCACAGGGCGGCCCGGACAACGATCCGCAGGCTGTCCCGGGCGGAGATCCACAGCTCCCGCCAGAGCGGCAGGCCGGACTCGGGGGCGTGGCCGTCCGGGGACACGTCCCGGTCGACCTTCTCGGAGAGGTTCTCGTAGAAGGGCTGCCCGATCAGCAGGGTCACCGCGGTGAACGTCACGACGGCGAGGAGCAGGGCGAGGGCGAACAGCACGGCGGTCAGGAAGCCCCGGAAGAGCCCGGGCCACGGGCTCGACCAGCCGTCGGCGAACGGGGTCGCCCAGGCGACGGCGTCCTCGCCCCACAGCGCCAGCGCGACGAGCGCCGCCGCGTACAGGACGAGGGTGATCAGGCCCGGGAGCAGCCCGAAGCCGTAACTCCTGCCGTGCCGGGCCACCCACCGCTGGCCCTTCAGCAGGTAACGGAAACCCACCCCGAGATCGCTCATGGGAAAACCCTATCGGGGCAGGCGGGGCCACTCCCCGACAGGGCCGTACGGGTCACCGGTGACACCAAGGCGGCCTTGTTGCCGTTGAGTCGAACCGGTACACCTCGCCGTACCGATCTCAGGAAGCCCCGGAGGAGGTACGCGTGCGCACCACGAGAACCGTTCCTGCGAGACCTGTACTGATCGTCACCCTCACCCTCGCCACGGCGGGTTCGCTCCTGCTCGGCCCCGACGCCGCCGGCGCGGACCCGAAGCCCGTCACCCGCGAGGGCGCGGCCGTGGACGACCGCGCGGCCGAGGCTCCCGCGAGCGCGGCCCGGCGGGCCCTGGCCGCTCCCGAGGAGACCTCCACCGGCACGGCCGTCCGCGGCTACCCGCGCCGCCAGGTCCTCTCCCCCGACCCGGAGAACCCGGGCGACAAGTCCCTGAAGCTGGGCCTCACCCCGTACCACGCGATCGCCCCGAAGCTGAACGCCCTGCAACGCCTCGGCGACCGGGTCAGCGTGGAGGTGACCGGCCGCTCGGCCGGCGGCCACCGCCTCTACCTCGTCACCGTCACCGCCCCGGAGACCACCCGACAGGCCCGCGCCCAGGAGCGCATGCGCGAACTGATCGAGAACGCGCCCGCGACGGCCGCCAAGTCCCGCGAGATCAAGCGCGGTTACAAGACCCCGGTCTTCGTCAACAGCAACATCCACGGCAACGAGTGGGAGGGCACGGACGCCTCCCTGAAGACCGTCGAGCGGCTCGCGACCGCCAAGGACGCCCAGACCCGCGACCTCCTCGCCCACAGCCGCCTGTACTTCAACATCACGGCCAACCCGGACGGCCGGATCGCCGGCACCCGCGCCAACGCGAACGGCTTCGACCTGAACCGCGACTTCGTCACCGCCTCCCAGCCCGAGACCCGCGCGATGCGGCGGATCGAGCTCGACAAGCAGCCGGCGGTCCTGCTCGACCTGCACGGCTACGTCAACGGCACCCTCATCGAGCCCACCACTCCCCCGCACGGCGAGAACTACGAGTACGACCTGTTCCTGAAGAACAGCTACGCCAACGCCCTCGGCATGGAGTCCGCCGTCAACGCCCTCGGCTACACGCCCGCGAAGGACGGCGTCGAACCGGCCCAGATCCCGTTCCGCGACCAGGAGGAGGGCTGGGACGACTGGCCGCCGATCTTCACCCCGCAGTACGCGGCCTTCCACGGCACGGTCGCCGCGCACACGGTGGAGATCCCGCTGGCGGTGAACAACGAGGAGTACGACGACCTGCCCGTCCGGGAGCTGCGCCGCCGCTCGGCGGTCAACACGGCCGTGGCGGGCGCGGCGATCCGCGCGACCCTGAACCACGTCCGGGAGCACCGCACCACGCTCGTCGCCGACCAGATCGAGGTCTTCCGCCGCGGCGCGGCCGGCGCCCCGCAGGTGCCGGTGTCACCGGAGACGGTCCCCGGCGTCCCCGGCATCGGCCCGGAGGACGTCTACACGACCACGTTCCCGCGCGCCTACGTCATCCCGCCGGGCGGCTCCCGCACTCAGCGCTCGGCCCCGGCAGCGGCCCGCCTCGTCGACCACCTCCTCGCCAACGACGTCCGCGTCACCCGCGCCACGCGCCCCTTCCGGCTCGCGGGACGGACGTATCCCGAGGGCTCGTACGTCGTCGACCTGCACCAGCCCAAGCGCGGCATGGCGAACGTGCTGCTGGCCGACGGGCGGGACATCAGCGGCAAGGTGTCGGTGATGTACGACATCTCGGGCTGGAGCCTGGGCCGCCTGTGGGGCGCCACGGTCGAGCGGGTGCCGTCGGGCACCCTGCGGGGTGCGCCCCTGCGCCCGGTCACCGGGGCCGCGCCGGTCGCCCGGGTGCCCGCTCACGGCAACCTGCGCCTGCGGCTGACCGACCCGCGCGAGGTCGCGGCCCTCAACTCCCTTCTCCAGCAGGGAGTTTCGGTACGCCAGGGGCCGGACGGCAGCGCGATCGTCCCGGCGTCGGCCCGCCGCGCGGCGGTGGCGGCCGCCCGTACGCACGACGTCTCCTTCGCGGCCACACGGCTCACCGGCGGCACGCCCCTGCACCGCCTCCGGGTCGCCGCCGCCGTCACGCCGGGTGAGCTGTTCGCCCTGCGGGAGATGAACTTCGACGTCACGCCGGTCTCGACGGCCGCTTTGAACGCGGGCTTCGACTGGTTGGGCACGGACGTGCTGTTCGTGTCCGCCGGCCTGGACCACGCCGCCCTGACCGCCTCCGCCCGCAGGGCCCTCGACGCCTTCCTCGACGACCACGGCCTGGTCGGCAGGGGCGCGACGGGAGCGGCCCTGAACGCGGCGGCGGGCCGGCTGGCCGTGACGCCGGTCGAGGGCAACACGGACGCGAACGGCGTCGTCCGGACGGAGAACACCGGCCGCGTCACGCACGGCGCTCCCGCGCACGCCTTCGTCTACGCCCCGCTGTGGTTCACCGGCCTCGGTCCCGGCGTGCGCGTGGAACAGTCGTACGCGACCGGGAATTCGCTCCTCTCCGGACACTGGCGCCCGCTGCCGGACGGCACCGGCGGTCCCGCGGCGGCAGCGGGACAAGCCTCGGTGGTCAGCGGCGGCCGGACGGTCCTGTTCGGCACCGAACCACTGTTCCGGGACCACCCCAAGGGGGAATTCCCGCAGGTGGCGAGGGCATTGTTCACAGTGGCACACAGCGGTTCAGTTGAGGAGAGCGGATGACGCAGGAGATCCACGGCACGGTGGCCGACGGCTTCGAGGGGGTGCGCGAGGAGTTCGCCGCGTTCGTGGCCGGGGAGCGCCCCGACTACGAGGGCCAGCTGTGCGCCTACGTCCACGGGCGCAGGGTCGTCGACCTGTGGGCGGGGACCGACGCGGACGCCCTCTACGGCGTGTTCTCGTCCACCAAGGGCGCCGCCTACCTGGTCGTGGCTCTCCTCGTCCAGGACGGCACGCTCGAACTGGACCGCAAAGTCACGTACTACTGGCCGGAGTTCTCGGCCGAGGGCAAGGGCGCCCTGACCCTGCGCGACCTGCTCGCGCACCGGGCGGGTGTGGTCGGCACGGACACCGGCTTCACCCTCGCGGAACTGGCCGACGACCGCCAGCTCGCCGAACGCCTCGCGGACCAGCGGCCGTTCTGGCGCCCCGGCACGGCGTTCGGCTATCACGCGATGGTCAGCGGCGCCCTGGCCGGCGAGGTCGTGCGCCGCGCCACGGGCCGCACGCTCCAGGAGATCTACCAGGAGCGGATCCGCACCCCGTACGCCCTGGACTTCCACCTCGGCCTGCCCGCGCCCCACGAGCCGCGCTTCCGCACCACCCAGCCGATGGCCCCGACCCCGGACCAGCAGGCCCTCCTCGACGCCACGCCCACGGGTCCGCACACGCTCGACTCGATCGCCTTCAACCGCCACGCCACGGAACCCACCGACCTCGCCTCGCTGCCCAACATGCCGCTGGTCCGCGCCAAGGGCCCGGCCTCGGTGGGCGGAGTGGCGTCCGCGCGGGGCCTGGCCGGGATGTACGCGGCGGCGATCAGCGAGGTGGGCGAGCAGGCGCCGCTGCTGAAGCCGGACACGGTGGCGGAGTTCGGCCAGATCCACTCGGTGGGCTACGACCTGGTGGCACGTGCCCACAAGGCGTTCGGACTCGGCTTCCAGATCACGGCCGACATGACACACCCGTTCCTCGGTGCCGGGACGATCGGGCACAGCGGCGCGAGCGGCTCACAGGCCTTCGCGGACCCGTGGAGCGGCCTGGCGTACGGCTACACACGCCGCCGTTTCGCCTTCCCGGGCGGCGCGGCCCCGGAGAACAACCGCCTGGCCCAGGCGATCCACACGGCGGCGCTCGCCCTCTGAGGCCCGGGCACGGGCGGAGGCCGCACCCCACGTCCAAGGGTGCGGCCTCCGCGTACGCAACGACCGGGGTCAGACCAGGGTCACGGGGTGTCAGAGCTTGACGATCATCTTCCCCGTGTTGTCGCCGCGCAGCACACCCAGGAACGCCTCGAGGTTGTTCTCGATGCCCTCGACGACGGTCTCCCGGTACTTCAGCTCACCGGAGGCGACCCAGGGGGCGACCTCCTGCACGAACTGCGGCTGAAGGTCGTAGTGGTCACCGACCAGGAAGCCCTCGATACGGCCGCGGGTCTGGATCAGGCGGGCGAGGTTCCGCGGGCCCGGGGCGGGCTCGGTGTTGTTGTACACGGAGATCATCCCGCAGACGGCGATCCGCCCGCCCTCGTTGAGGGAGCCGATGGCGGCCTCCAGGTGGTCACCACCGACGTTGTCGAAGTACACGTCGATCCCTTCGGGGGCCGCGTCACGCAGCTGCTTGCTCACGGGGCCGTCCTTGTAGTTGAAGGCGGCGTCGAAGCCGTACTCGTCGACGAGCAGCTTCACCTTCTCCGCCGACCCGGCGGACCCGATGACCCGCGAGGCGCCCTTCAGCTTGGCGAGCTGCCCGACCTGGCCGCCCACGGCACCGGCGGCACCGGACACGAAGACGGTGTCGCCCTCCTTGAAGGCGGCCGTGCGCAGCAGCCCCGCGTAGGCGGTGAGGCCGGTCATGCCCAGCACGCCGAGGTACGTCGACAGCGGCGCGGCGTCCGGGTCCACCTTCACGGCGTTCTTCGCGGTCACGGCGGCGTACTCGCGCCATCCGAGGAAGTGCAGCACGTGATCGCCCACGGCCAGCCCCTCCACGTCGGAGGCCACGACCTCGCCCACCGCACCGCCCTGCATGACCTTGCCGAGCTCGAACGGGGCGACGTAGGACTTCGCGTCGCTCATCCGGCCGCGCATGTACGGGTCCACGGAGAGGTACTTGTTCCGCACGAGGACCTGCCCCTCACCCGGCTGCGGGAGCTCCGCCTCGACGAAGGCGAAGTCCTCGGGCTTCGGCCAGCCGACGGGGCGGCTGACCAGGTGCCACTCGCGGCTGACGGCGGGGAGGGCGGAGGTGTCGGACATGATGCGCCTTTCCACTGACTCGGTTGGCTCGGTTGGCCCGTTGGCTCTAGGGAAATGTTTCAGTACCTGAAACAACCATGCTCCTGAAAATTTCAGGTTGTCAAATAACCGGGTACCCTCGATTTCATGGCCTCCACCACATCCACCTCCCAGAACAGCCACCGCCCTGATCCGCTGACCCTTGAGGTCGTCGAGCTCATCGGGGAGGTCGTGGCGCGGTTCCACGAGGACTACGAGGAGGCGGCGGCGGAACACGCGCTGACCGGGGCGCAGGCGCGGTTGCTGAGCCTGCTGTGCCTTGAGCCGCTGCCGATGCGGAGGCTTGCGCAGCGGCTGAAGTGCGAGCCGTCGAATGTCACGGGGATCGTGGACCGGCTGGAGGCGCGGGGGCTGGTGGAGCGGCAGCCGGATCCCGCGGACCGGAGGGTGAAGGTGGCGGCGGCGACGCGTGAGGGGCGGCGGGTGGCCCGGAGTCTGCGGGAGTCGCTGCGGTTCGCCCGGGAGCCGTTGGCCGGGCTTTCCGAGGGGGAGAGAGTGGCCCTGCGGAACGCGTTGCGGGGGATGCTGGAGTGAGGCCGGGGTGGTGGCGTCAGGCCAGCTCGCGCAGCGCCTCGCCGAGCGCCGCCACTCCTTCGGCGATGGCCCCCGGCGGGGTGGCCGCGTAGCCGAGGACGAGGCCGGGGCGGCCGGGCAGCTGCCGGTGCCACGACAACGGCTGGCACTTCAGGCCCCGGGTGAGCGCGGCGGCGGCGAGCTCGGTGTCCGGCACCTCCGGCGCATACGTGACGGTCAGGTGCAGGCCGGCCGCCGCGCCGTGCACGACCGCGCCCGGCAGGTGCTCGGCGATGGCATCGATCATCGCGTCGCGGCGCCGCCGGTGACGGCCGCGCAGCAGGTGCAGGTGCCTCTCCAAGTCGCCGGACTCCATCAGCCGGGCGAGCACCAGCTGCGGCAGCACGGCATTGCCCAGGTCGGAGAAGCGTTTCGCGTCGGTCAGCGCGTCGAGGTGGCGGGGCGGCGGTACCACCCAGCCGATCCGCAACGCGGGTGCGAGCAGCTTGGACACGCTGCCCATGTAGCACACCCGGTCGGCCAGCAACGCGCGCAGCGCGGCCACCGGCGGCCGGTCGTAGCGATGCTCCGCGTCGTAGTCGTCCTCCATGATCAGCCCGCCGTCCTTCGCCCAGAGCATCAGCTCGCGGCGGCGCTCGCCACTCGTCACCACGCCGGTGGGGAACTGGTGAGCGGGCGTGAGCAGCACCGCGGGGGCCCCGGTGGCGCGCAGTGCGTCGACGCGCACGCCGGCGTCGTCGACCGGTACCGGTGGGGTGGCCAGGGCCCCGTTCTGCAAGTGCTGACGGGTGCCGAGCGAGCCGGGGTCCTCGACCGCGACGCTGTCGATGCCGTCCGCCCGCAGCACGGGGTGCAGCAGCGTGAGGGCCTGCGCGGTGCCGGCGACGACCAGCACCTCGTCCGGCTCCACCCGGATGCCGCGGCCGGCCGCCAGCCAGGTCGCGACGGCGCGGCGCAGTCGTGGGGCTCCGCGGGGATCGCCGTATCCGAGGTTCTCGGCGGACAGCTCGGCGAGCACGGCCCGTTCGGCGCGCAGCCAGGCCGCGCGGGGGAAGGCGGTGAGGTCGGGCCGGCCGGGGGTGAAGTCGATGCGCGCACGGGCAGCGCGCAGCGCGTCGAAGACCTCGGCACCGGGTTCGCCGGCGAACAGCGTGGCCGGCACCGCACGATCTGCGGTGACGGGCGCCTGGTCCCGGCTCGGCCTGACCCCGCTGGGCGCCGACAGCTGCACGGGAGGTGCCGCGACCACCACCGTCCCACCGCGGCGACGCCCCTCGACATGGCCGTCCTCGGCCAGCCGCCGGTACGCCTCGGTGACCACCCCGCGCGACACGCGCAGTTCGGCGGCCAGCACCCGGGTCGGCGGCAGCCTGCTGCCCACCGCCACCTGGCCGTCGGCTATCGCCTGCCGCAGCCGCCGGGCCAGCCAGTCCGCCTTGCCGCCGACGGGTGCGTCACCGGCGTCGAGCTGCAGGAAATCGGAGCCGTAGGCCGGGGTTCCGCAGTCCGCCGACGCGGCTGCCGTCACGGGTGCGCCGGCCGTCCCGTCCGATCCCTGTCTCCCCTGGCTCACCGGGCCGATGGTGTCATACGCCACCGCGGCTTCTGCGCGCTCGTCAAGGGGCCTGATCGCCAAAGACGAACTCCGGTGCGGACGGGGTGAGAACCCTCGCCGCGGGGTCGGTCGGCCAGTGCGCGGCCAGTTCCTCGGCCACCGTCTTCAACAGCTCGGGCACGACGTCGGCTCCGCCGTCGTGCATGGCCTCCACCACCACCAGGATCCGGTTGGTGCCCTCGCCGACGGCGGAGTGGCCGCTCTGCCGGTTGGTCCAGCGGCGGGCGTGCGCCCGGTCGGCACAGTCGGCGAAGATCACCTCGCCGGGTCGGGGGTGCTCGGTGCCGCCACCGAAGGTCGTGTACTGCTCGTCACCGCGGGCGTGGCGCACCTCCAGCAGAGGGCCGGCGATGCGGTCCGCGTCGAGGACCGCCACCGGCACCGCGTAGGCGACCGAGATCGCGTTGCACAAGTCGACCACCGGATGGATGCGCGGCAGTTCCCCCTCCTTCCTCAGCCGCCGCAGCAGCGACTCCGAGGCGCAGCGGTACTGCGTCGGCTTGAGCCCCATCCGGGAGAACGCCCGCCGCCAGGCCAGCACTTCGGGGAACTCGCCCTCGGGGGAACCGGCCAGCCGCGCCGCGGCACGGGCCGTGTATGCGGCGACGCGCGCGCCTGCATCGGCGGCGGCATCGACGCCGGTGGCCCACAGCGCACCGCCGGCGAGCCCGGGGTGGTCGGACCAGATCGCGTCCGCGTGCCGGAAGCGCATCTCAGCCCACCGCCAGCCACGCGCTCAGGCCCACGAAGCAGGCGGCGAAGCCCCGGCGGATGCCGGTCATCACCCTCGGCCTGGCCAGCACGCGGTGTCGTACGGCGGCGGCGCACATCCCGTACGCGGTGAAGACGACGAAAGTCAGCCCCATGAAGACGGCACTGAGCCGGAGCATCGCTCCGAGGGAGCCGGACTCGTCGGCGGGCACGAACTGCGGCAGGAACGCGACGAAGAACATCGTGAGCTTCGGGTTGAGAAGGTTGACCAGAACCCCGGAAGCGATCACACGGGCCGCCGGCCGCGGCTCGGCCTCCCCCTCGACGGACAGCGCCTCCTTGTCGCGAAGCGTCGCCCACGCCATGTACAGGAGGTAGGCGACCCCGAGGTACTTCACCACCTCGTAGGCGACGACGCTGGTGTGCAGCAGCGCGGCGAGGCCGGTGATCGTCGCCACCAGATGCGGCACGATGCCGAGGGTGCAGCCGAATGCGGCGACCACGCTCGCCCGGCGGCCGTGGGACAACCCGGCAGCCAGGGTGTACACCACCCCGGTGCCGGGGGTGACCACCACGACCAAGGTGGTCAGCAGGAACGCGATGCTCAAGGAGACCTCCGCAAAGTTCAAGGTCCTCCCACCCTGCCTCGGTCATGGTCCGGCGGACAGAGCCAAAGCATGCCGAGTCGACGGGTCCATAAGCTCAGCGCAGCCGGCGCACGCGCAGTACGAGGTCGTGGGTGTGGTGCGCGCCTGCGCCACCGTCGGGTGCCTCGCGTGGCCGTTGTTCGTCCACCTCCACCTCCCAGTCGTCGTCGAGTGCGTCGACGATCGTCGAGGGCCAGACGTAGTCGGCCGGATCGAAGCCGCTGTCGTGCGCCTGCTGGGTGTCCACCCCCGCGTGGTGTACGACGAGCAGCACGCCGCCGGGCGCGACGGCAGCGAGCAGTGCGCGTTCCGCCGCGGCGTCGGGGGTGCGCAGCAAGGCCGGGTACTGGGCGGAAACCAGATCGAAGGAAGCCGGCGGGAGCGCCGCCTTGGTGAGTTCGGCGTGCACCCAGCGAATGGCGAGGCCGGCGTCCCGCGCGTGCCCGGCCGCCCGCTCCAGCGCGACGCCCGAGACCTCGAGCGCGGTCACGTCCCAGCCGCGGCGCGCGAGCCAGACGGCGTCCGCGCCCTCGCCGCAGCCGACATCGAGTACCCGCCCGGGTGTGAGCCCGGCGGCCTCAGCCACGAGCGCACCGTTGGGCCGGCCGCTCCACAACTGCTGTCGGTCGGCGTACCGGTTGTCCCACTCGGCCCGCACCGCGGGGTCTCCGACGTATCCGCCGCCAGGCGAGGGGATTCCGGACGCGGGCGATCCTGCTGCGATGTTGTCGGTCACGGGCCCACCGTCACCCACCGGGTCACGGGTCTGCCACTCCTGTTGCCGGTCCGGCAAACCTTCGGTGGCGATGGATCAAGGACCGATGGCACGAGGCCCCCGCCTCGGCGCTACGCGCACCACCACAGGAAGCGGTTGCAGGTCTTCGTGGGGGACGGCTCCGGCTCCGGAGGCGTCCCCCACGAAGACCTGCA
>NZ_MUKA01000480.1 GCF_002150735.1 Streptomyces africanus | reverse complement strand
AGATGTGTATCAGGGACAGGTGGCGGAGGGGGCGGGGACTGACCTCGGTCCGGATGTGCGGGAACGCGAAAGGGGCGGTCCGTCCTCCCGGACGGACCGCCCCCGTGCCGCGCGGGTGTCAGACCTTCAGCGGCTTGATCGAGGTCGGCGCGTGGCCGGGCTCGGTGGCCAGTTCCTCGAACTCCACGACGTTGCCGATGTCGTTCGTCGTCGACATGGAGATGTTGGTGACGCGCTCCAGGATCGCCTCGACGACGACCGGGACCCGGTACTGCGCGGCGAGCTTCTTGGCCTGCTCGAAGGCGGCGCCGAGTTCGGCCGGGTCGGTGACGCGGATCGCCTTGCAGCCGAGGCCCTCGGCGACCTTGACGTGGTCGACGCCGTAGACGCCGAGCTCGGGCGCGTTGATGTTCTCGAACTCCAGGTTGACCTGGAAGTCGATGTCGAACGCCCGCTGCGCCTGGCGGATCAGGCCCAGGTAGGAGTTGTTGACGAGGACGTGCACGTAGGGGATCTTGTGCTGCGCGCCGACGGCCAGTTCCTCGATCATGAACTGGAAGTCGTAGTCGCCGGAGAGCGCGACGACGGACGCCTCCGGGTCGGCCTTGGCGACGCCGAGCGCGGCCGGGACGGTCCAGCCGAGCGGGCCGGCCTGGCCGCAGTTGATCCAGTGGCGGGGCCGGTAGACGTGCAGCATCTGGGCGCCGGCGATCTGCGAGAGGCCGATGGTGGAGACGTACCGGGTCTGAGGGCCGAAGGCCTTGTTCATCTCCTCGTAGACGCGCTGCGGCTTGATCGGGATGTCGTCGAAGTGCGTGCGGCGCTGGAGGGCCGCCCTGCGCTCCTGTGCCGAGGCCGCCCAGGCGGAGCGGTCGGGCAGCTCGCCGGCCGCCTTCAGCTCGCGCGCCACCTCGACGAACAGTTCCAGCGCGGCCTTGGCGTCGGAGGCGATGCCGTAGTCGGGGGCGAAGATCCTGCCGATCTGGGTGGGCTCGATGTCGACGTGGACGAACCTCCGTCCGGCCGTGTAGACGTCGAGTCTGCCCGTGTGGCGGTTGGCCCAGCGGTTGCCGATGCCGAGGACGAAGTCGGACTCCAGGAACGTCGCGTTGCCGTACCGGTGCGAGGTCTGCAGACCGACCATGCCGGCGTTCAGCTCGTGGTCGTCGGGGAGGATGCCCCAGCCCATGAGGGTGGGGACGACCGGGGTGCCGGTCAACTCGGCGAACTCGACGAGCAGTTCGGCGGCGTCGGCGTTGATGACCCCGCCGCCCGCGACGATCAGCGGCCGCTCGGCGGCGGTCAGCATCCCGGTCGCCTTCTCGATCTGGGCGCGGGTCGCGGCGGGCTTGTAGACCGGGAGCGGCTCGTACGTCTCCGGGTCGAACTCGATCTCCGTGAGCTGGACGTCGATCGGCAGGTCGATGAGGACCGGGCCGGGGCGGGCTGAGCGCATCAGATGGAAGGCCTGCTGGAAGACGCCGGGGACCTGCGCGGCCTCCAGCACCGTCACGGCCATCTTGGTGACCGGCTTGGCGATCGAGGCGATGTCGACGGCCTGGAAGTCCTCTTTGTGGATCACGGCGGTCGGGGCCTGGCCGGTGACGCACAGGATCGGGACGGAGTCGCCGGTCGCGGAGTACAGGCCCGTGATCATGTCGGTGCCGGCCGGGCCGGAGGTGCCGATGCAGACGCCGATGTTCCCTGCCCGGGTGCGCGTGTACCCCTCGGCCATGTGCGAGGCGCCCTCCACGTGGCGGGCGAGGGTGTGGTGGATGCCGCCGGAGGCCTTGAGCGCCGCGTAGAAGGGGTTGATCGCCGCGCCCGGGACACCGAACGCGTCGGTGACGCCCTCCCGCTTGAGGATCTCAACTGCCGCGCGGGCAGCGGTCATTCGAGCCATCGAGTACTCCTGCTTCGGCTGTCGGATTCGCACTCCCGTCGCGCCCCGCGGTGAGCTCTTCCGTAATATGGAAAATAACTTCTACGATCTGGAATGAATGTATGCGGGGCGAGTGAAGGGCGTCAAGAGACGGGCAAGCGGCGGACAGGCGGGGGTTCGCAGGCGCACGATGGGCGCTGTCCCGATGTGCCGCCGTACGGGAGTGGTCATGGCCGAGAGCGTGCCGGTGCGCTGTCCGTCCTGCCGGCGGGAGCACCGTTTCACGGCCCCGTCGTACCCGTGCGTGTGCGGAGCTCCCGTCGCTCCGCTGCTCGACCCGGACGGCACGGTGACACCCGTCTCGCATCGCGTCTGGCGGGACGACTGGGTGACGGTACGGTGCGCATCCTGCGGCCGGCACGGGGAGTGGCCGAGGCCGGAGGTGGGGTGCCCGTGCGGCGCTGTCCTGCGGGTGCCGGTGACGGAGGGCCGGGCCGCGGCCGACCGGGGCGGTTCGACGGGCCAGGACATGGCGACCGGCGGCCGCCACAGCACTGACCGGGACATCCGCCTCGACGCCGGCGCCGAGGCCGGCCGGGAGACCGGGCGGCGCGATGCGGCGGCCGCCGGCGAGCGGGCCTTCGCCTCGGGCGCCTTGGAGGGCACCACCGCCTCACCGGAAGCCGAGCAGACCCCAGCCTCGGCCGGCGCCGGGCTGCCCCCTGTCCCTTCCCAGGCCGAGGCAGGAGCCCCTGTCCCTTCCGACGCCGAGGCCGGAGCCAATGCCCCTTCCGACGCCGAGGCCGGAGCCGATGCCCCCGACAGTGCCGGGGCCGCCCGGCCGCCCTTCCGCTCCGTCACGATCCGTACCGCGCTCGACGCCGTCACCGCCGCCGCGCTGTATCTGCGCTGGCTCGGCTACCGGGGCGTCCGGCGGGCGGATCAGCGGCCGCCGTCCGGGATCGGTCTCGCCGCCCGCGGCGTGGTCGCGCTGGTCGACCCGGCCGTGCGCCCCGCGACCCTGCGGGACGTGGAGTGCCTGTGGCTGACGGCCATGACGGAGTCGGCGGACTGCCTCTGCTTCTCCCTCGCCGGGTACGCGGCCGACGCCCGGGCCCGCGCCGACGCCCTCGGCGTGCCGCTGTTCGTCCTCGACCTCACCGGCACGCCGCGGCCGGTGAACGCCCCGGCCGGCGCACTGGACGCCACCGGCACGGAGAACCGGGCGCCTTGACACGCCCGAGCCGGCCAGTCGTCGGCGGGCCCCGGGGCCTGCTGAACTCCTCGATGAGCACGGGATACTGCTCACCACCGTGTCCGGCGCGTACGTCGCGGCGTCGACACCGGCCGTCCCGAGCAGCGCGGTGCCCTGGAGCCAGGCGTTCAGACGCTCCACATCATGGCCAGTCCCTGGTAGTCGGTGACGCAGATGACCGTCAGGGAGCCGGCCCCGACCGCGTCGCCGACTGTCGGTGCGAGCCGTGCGCCCCGGGCCACCAGCCCCCGGCCTTGGACGTCGTGCGGTTCCACACGGTTGTGGGATGCCCGGCTTTCAGGAAGGCACCGGCGAGTGCCTGGCCCATCAGTTGCGCTACTACGAGGCCCAGGGCCTGCTGGAGGCGGACCGCGGCACGAACGGGTACCGCGAGTACGACGAGAGCTGCTCGGCGCCGGCTTATCGCCGGAGGACATCGCGTATCTGCTGCCCTGCGCGATCGGAAGGCCCCGGAGCTGCTCGGGTGTCCCGAACTGCTGGCGGCGATGCGGTCGCGGCTGCGCCGGCTGGACGGCCGGATGACCGCGCTCGCCCGCTCCCGGGACGCCCTCGCCGACGACATCGACGCGGCCGAGCGCATGAGCGACCGGGCCTGCCCGCCCTTCGACGATGCCGTCCTCGAACCCGCCTCGACGCCGGGCTGACGCTGCCCCTATGCCGGCCGGGCCTTATCCGTGAGCGCCGCCGCGGTGACGCGGGCGAAGCCCTCCGGATTGTCCAGCATGATGTTGTGTCCGCAGTCCGGGACCGCGACCACGGACACCCCGGACGCGATCAGCGCGTCGGCACCCGGCAGCGGGCCGTCGGCCTCGGGCAGCAGGAAGGTCCGGGGGATCGTCAGGTCCAGCAGGAGGTCCCGCATGGTGGGGACGGTGCCGCGGACGAGGTGGACCGCGCTGCGGTGCAGGGCTTCCCGGCCGGCCAGACGCATCGTGGACCACCAGTGCGGGCCGACCCGGTCGCGGACCTCTTCCCACCCCCCGGCCAGGAACTGCTGCTCGGTGTAGGCGGCGATCCCGCTGCTGCCCGACGAGCCGGGGGCGCGCGGTATCGGGTCGAGGTTGGCGTCGACCAGGACCAGACGGGAGACCAGGCGGGGGTGCCGGGCGGCCAGGACGATCGCCACCGAGCCGCCCATGCTGTGCGCGATCAGCTCCGCCCCGGTGACGTCCGCGGCGGTGAGCGCCGCAGCGAGCGCGTCGGCGTGTGCTTCCAGGGTGTAGTCGAAGCTCGTGGGCCGGTCGCTGATGCCGTGCCCCAGCAGGTCGACGAGCAGCGAACGGTGGCCGGCCAGCAGGGGATGGACCGCGATCTGCGTGAAGTAGGCGGGCGAGGTGGCGCCCAGGCCGTGCACGTAGACGCGTGGCGGTTCCTCTCCCGGCAGTTCGACCCAGCGGATCCGGTCGCCCTCGGGCGTCACGGCGGCGTCGCGCACGGTCTGCTTCCCCCTTGCGGTTCACGTCGGTGTGGAGGGACGAGAGTAGCCGCAGGGTCCCGGTGTGCACCGCGCCGCATACTCACCCCATGCGCATCCGCCCGGCGACCGCCGCCGAACTCCCCGTCCTCCAGGACATCGAACGCGCCGCCGGTGCCTCCTTCCGCGACGTCGGCATGCCGGAGATCGCCGACGACGACCCGCCCGCGCCGGACGTACTGGAGCGCTACCGCGCGGCGGGCCGCTGCTGGGTCGCGGTGGACGAGGGGGACCACCCGGCCGCGTACCTCGTCGCCGAACCCGTGGACGGCGCCCTGCACATCGAGCAGGTCTCGGTCCATCCGCGCGCCGCGCGCCGGGGCGTGGGCCGGGACCTCTTCGCGTACGCCGCCGACCGCGCCCGCGAGAAGGGCCTGACCGCCCTGACCCTGACCACGTTCACGGAGGTCCCCTGGAACGCCCCGTACTACGCCCGCCTCGGCTTCCGCACCCTCGCGGAGGCGGACCTCACCCCCGGCCTGCACGGGATCCGCGCGGCGGAAGCCGGACACGGCCTCGACCGCTGGCCCCGCGTCTGCATGCGCGCACCGCTGTGACCGGGTCTTGGAAGCCTCTACCTCTGCCCGCCCGCGAACCTCTCCCGCAGTTCCACCTTGCGTACCTTCCCGGACACCGTCATCGGGAAGGAGTCGAGGAGCTGGAGCCTGGTCGGGATCTTGTAGTGGGCCAGGCGGCCCTGGCAGAAGGTCTGGAGTTCGTCGAGGGTGAGCGGGTCGGCGGGGTCGAGGGGGATGACGCAGGCGAGGACCTCCTCGCCGTAGCGGTCGTGCGGGACGCCCACGACCTGGACGTCCTGGATCTTGGGGTGGGCGTAGAGGAACTCCTCGATCTCGCGGGGGTAGATGTTCTCCCCGCCCCGGATGATCATGTCCTTGATGCGGCCGACGATCTCGACGTAGCCGTCCTCGCGCATCACCGCGAGATCGCCGGTGTGCATCCAGCGGCCCGCGTCGACGGCCTCGGCGGTCTTCTCCGGCTCGTTCCAGTAGCCGAGCATCACGCTGTAGCCGCGGGTGCACAACTCGCCTGCCGTGCCACGCGGCTGGGTCACGCCCGTCGCCGGGTCGACGATCTTCACCTCGATGTGCGGCAGCACGCGGCCGACCGTGCCGGTGCGGTGTTCCAGGTCGTCGTCCGTCCGGGTCTGGAGCGAGACCGGGGACGTCTCGGTCATGCCGTAGCAGATGGAGACCTGCTGCATGTGCATCTCGGCGACCCCCCGCTTCATCACCTCCACCGGGCAGGGCGAGCCCGCCATGATGCCGGTGCGCAGGGAGGAGAGGTCGTACGAGGCGAAGCCGGGGAGGTTCAGCTCCGCGATGAACATGGTCGGGACGCCGTAGAGCGAGGTGCAGCGCTCCTGCTGGACGGCCTCCAGCGTGGCCTTCGGGTCGAAGGAGGGGGCCGGGATCACCATGCAGGCGCCGTGCGTGGTGGCGGCGAGGTTGCCCATGACCATGCCGAAGCAGTGGTAGTAGGGCACCGGGATGCAGATCCGGTCCTGCTCGGTGTAGGCGATCATCTCGCCCACGAAGTAACCGTTGTTGAGGATGTTGTGGTGGGAGAGGGTGGCCCCCTTGGGGAAGCCCGTCGTGCCCGACGTGTACTGGATGTTGATCGGGTCGTCGCAGGACAGGCCGTCGTCCGTGATCCGGGTGCCGGGAGTCCCCCGCCCGAGCAGCGCGTCCCAGCTCGGATCGCCGATGTGGACGACCTCGCGCAGGTCGGCACATCTGCCCCGCACTTCGTCGACCATCGCCCGGTAGTCGCTCGTCTTGTGGCTGAGGGAGGCGAACAGGAAGGAGATCCCGGCCTGCTTGAGGACGTACTCGACCTCGTGGGTGCGGTAGGCCGGGTTGATGTTCACCATGATCGCGCCGATGCGGGCGGTGGCGTACTGGACCAGGACCCACTCGGGACAGTTGACCGCCCAGATGCCCACCCGGTCGCCCTTGGCGACCCCGGAGGCGAGGAGGGCGGAGGCCAGCTCGTCGACATCCGCGCCGAACCGCGCGTACGTCCAGCGCCGCCCGGACGGCACGTCGACCAGCGCCTCACGGTCCGGCCAGGCGGCCACGGCCCGGTCCAGGTTGGCCCCGACGGTGTCGCCGAGCAGGGCCGTCGCGCTGGTTCCATGACTGTACGAGGTCATCGGAAGTCCTCCTCGCGGTACTCGGCGTCCGACCCGGCCGCCGTCGCCTCGCGCAGCTCGATGCGGCGGATCTTGCCCGAGACGGTCTTGGGCAGGGCCCCGAACTCCAGGCGGCGGATGCGCTTGTAGGGGGCGAGGGCCTGACGGGAGTGCTCGAACAGCACCTTCGCGGTGTCGGGGCCGGGCTCCCAGCCCTCCGCCAGGACGATGTACGCCTTCGGCACCGCGAGCCGCAGTTCGTCCGGCGCGGGCACCACGGCCGCCTCGGCCACCGCCTCGTGCTCCAGCAGCGCGCTCTCCAGCTCGAAGGGGCTGATCTTGTAGTCGGACGCCTTGAAGACGTCGTCCGCGCGGCCGACGTAGGTGATGTAGCCGTCCTCGTCCCGCGCGCCGATGTCGCCCGTGCGGTAGTAGCCGCCGGCCATCGCCTCCGCCGTGCGGTCCGCGTCGCCGTGGTAGCCGGTCATCAGGCCGACGGGGCGGTCCGACAGGTCGAGCGCGATCTCGCCCTCGCGCGCGCCCGGCGCACCCGAGACGGGGTCCAGCAGTTCGACGCGGTAGCCGGGGCTGGGCCGGCCCATCGAGCCGGTCTTGAGCGGCTGGCCGGGGCTGTTGGCGACCTGCACGGCCGTCTCGGTCTGGCCGAAGCCGTCCCGGATGGTGACGCCCCAGGACCGGCGGACCTGCTCGATGACCTCCGGGTTGAGCGGCTCACCGGCGGCGACGACCTCACGGGGCCGGGTGCGCAGCTGCGTCAGGTCGGCCTGGATGAGCATGCGCCAGACGGTGGGCGGGGCGCAGAAGGTGGTGACCCCCGCCCGGTCCATCTCGGCCATGAGCCGGGCGGCGTCGAACCGCGTGTAGTTGTACAGGAAGACGGTCGCCTCGGCGTTCCAGGGGGCGAAGAGGTTGGACCAGGCGTGCTTGGCCCAGCCGGGTGAGGAGATGTTCAGATGCACGTCGCCGGGCCTGAGGCCGATCCAGTACATGGTCGACAGGTGCCCGATGGGGTACGAGGTGTGGGTGTGCTCGACGAGTTTGGGCCGGGCAGTGGTGCCCGAGGTGAAGTACAGCATCAGCGGGTCGTCGGCCCGGGTCGGGGCGTCGGGTGTGAAGCGGGCGGGGGCGCCGTAGGCGTCGCCCAGCGGCAGCCAGCCCTCGGGCACGGCTCCCGCGTCTGTCGCGGCGATGCGGGTGTAGTCGCCGGGGACCTCGGCGAACTTGCCCGCGTCCTGGGAGCGCGCGATGACGTGCCGGACCCGGCCGCGGTCGACGCGGTCGCGCAGGTCGGCGGGGCCGAGCAGCGGGGTGGCCGGGATGACCACGGCCCGCAGTTTCATCGCCGCCAGCGCGGTGATCCACAGTTCGGCCTGGTTGCCGAGCATCACGAGGATCCGGTCCTCGGCGCGCACGCCCCGGGCGCGCAGCCAGTTGGCGAACTGGTCCGAGCGTACGGACATCTCCCCGAAGGACAGCTGTGTCTCGCGGCCGTCCTCCTCGACGATGTGCAAAGCGGTGCGAGCGTTGCCGTCCGCGATCTCGTCGAACCAGTCGAGCGCCCAGTTGAAGTAGTCGGGACGGGGCCAGCGGAAGCCCTCGTAAGCCGTGCCGTAGTCCTCGCGGTGTTCCAGCAAAAAGTCCCGCGCGCTGCGGAACGCCTCCGTCGCCGATGTCATGTGTCCTCCTTGGTACCGGACCATTGCCGGGCGGCTCCGAGCCATCGTGTAATCCGTGATGCAGGTCTCACTACCCCCGAACGGGGGGTGCGCCCGCACAGGAGCCGTCATGAAAGGGCGAACAGGTGACAGCAGACGCGTCCGACGGGGCCGAGATACGGAACGCGCTGCTGCGTCTGCGGCGTGCCACCGGCCTTCCGGTCGCCTTCGGCGGCCTGATGGAGGCCGGGCAGCGGATGCGCATCAGCGAACTGAGCGGCACGGCGACGCACGCCCTGCGTTCGCTGGTGGTGACGTCCGGGAACGGGCTGGGCGGCAAGACGCTGGTGCTCGCCCGGCCGTGCGTGGTGACGGACTACTCGGTGTCGCGGCAGATCAGCCACGAGTACGACGCCCCGGTGGCGGTGGAGGGACTGCGCTCGGTGCTGGCCGTGCCGGTGGTGGTGCGGCACTCGGTGCGCGGGGTGCTGTACGGGGCGCTGCGGACGGCCCTGCCGCTGGGCGGGCGCATGCTGGACGAGGCCGTCGAGGCGGCGCGGGACGTGGAGCGGGCGCTGGTCGTGCGCGAGGAGGCCCGCACGCTCGCCGCGGAGGGCGGGGCCGGCGCCGGACAGGAGCAGGTGCGGGAGGCGCACGCGGCGCTGCGGGCGCTGGCCCCGAAGATCGCGGATCCGCAGCTGCGGGCCGAGTTGCTCGACGCGTGTGCCCTGCTCACGGCCGAAGCCACACCGTCGGACCGGGTCCGGCTCACGCCGCGCGAGGTGGATGTGCTGGCGTGCGTCGCCGCGGGGGCCACGAACGCGGTCGCGGCCGAGCGGCTGGGCGTGACGCCCGAGACGGTGAAGGGATATTTGCGGTCGGCCATGCGGAAGCTGCGGGCCCGGACCCGGGGCGAGGCCGTGGTCGCGGCACGCCGGGCGGGGTGGTTGCCATAGGTTTGTGTTGGTTTCCGTTGCCGTTGCCGTTCGATATGCCGACGGGTTCCCGACCGGGCGCCACCACTGTGTTCCGCCGCATTCCGGGAGACCGATGAATTCACGCTCGGACCTCCGTTGTTATTTCCCTCACCACGTCGTCCGTCCGAAATTCAAAGAGCCGTTGCCTAATATTGGCCAGGACACGCCACACGGAGGGGAGCGGTGACCGTGCCACGGGACTTCCAGAAGCCTCCCAGGAGCCGCCCCGACGTGGTCATCGGCCGGGAGGACCTGTTCACGTCGGCGCGTGACCAGCTCGGCCGAGGCGGAAGTGTGCTGCTCCACGGCCCCGCGGGAATCGGAAAGTCGACGGTTCTGCGGGCGCTGGCCGCTGATGACGCCGGTGCGGCCCGGACCGTGTTGCGCTGCTCGGCCACCGAGTCCGAATCCCACCTGCCCTTCCTGGCGCTGGCCGACCTGTTCGGCCTGGTCCTGGACGACGTCTCCGGTGCGCTCCCCGCCGCCCAGCGCACCGCCCTGGAGTCCGCGCTCACCGGGCGCGGCGAGTCCACCCTCCAGCGCGACGGGCTCGCCCTGCGCCTCGCCGTGCTGTCGGCGCTGCGCGCGCTCGCCGCCAAGGGCCCGGTGCTGGTCGTCGCCGACGATCTGCAGTGGCTGGACGCGGCCAGCGCCGAACTGCTCGGTTTCGCCGCCCGCCGGCTGGGCGACACCCCCGTGCAGATGCTGTGCGCGGTGCGGACCGAGGGCCAGGAGTACGACCGTCATCTACGCGCGTCTCCGCCGGACACGCTCGCCGTGCGGCTGGGCCCGCTGTCCCGGACCCAGGTCTCCGCACTGCTCGACCACCGCGGCTACACCCCCCTGTCCCGCTCCACGATCCGCGACATCCACCGCACCAGCGGCGGCAACCCCCTCTTCGCGCTGGAACTGGGCCGTGCCCTCGCCGAGAGTCCCACCCGGCCCCGGCCCGGCGAGCCGCTGCCGGTGCCCACCTCGCTGCGGGCGCTGGTGCTGAGCCGGCTGGAGATGCTGTCGGACGAGGCCCGCCGCACCCTGCTCGTGGCCAGTGCCGGTGCCCGTCCCACGCCGGCGCTGCTGCACGCGGCCGGCAGGGAGCACGCCGAGGCCGAGACCGCCCAGGCCGCGGCGCTGGGGCTGCTGGCGACCGAGGGGGAGGGTCCCGCCGTACGGTTCGCGCATCCGCTGATCTCGGCCGCGCTGTACGCGGAGGCCCCGGCGCAGGAGCGGCGGGCCGTGCACGCCGCGCTGTCCAGGGCGGCCTCCGATCCGATCGAGCGGGCCCGGCATCTGGCCCTGGCGACCACGGGAACCGACCCGGAGGTGGCGGCCCGGCTCGCCGAGGCCGCCGCGCTGGCCCGGGATCGCGGGGCGCCGTCGGTGGCCGCCTCGCTCGGGCTGCTCGCGGCGCGGCACACCCCGGCGGACAGCGTGCCCGGCCCGGACGAGCGCCGGCTCCAGGCCGCGGAGGACGCGATCACCGCCGGTGAGGCCGATCTCGCCCGGGACATCGCCCGGGACGTGCTGACCCGGGCCAGCGTGCCCGCGGAGCGGGTGCGGGCCTGGATGGTGGTCATCGAGGCGGCCGGGCAGGCGCTCGGCGACGTCGACGCCGTCTTCCCGCAGGTCCTGGCCGACGCGGGCGACGACCCGGGGCTGCTCGCCCTGGTCCACTACCAGCTGGCCTGGCGCGGCCTGGTCGTCGAGGGGGACTTCGCCGAGGCCCGGCAGGAGGCCGCGCACGCGGCGGAGCTGGCCGCCCGCGGCGAGGACCGGCGCACCGAGCTGATGGCGCTGTCCTTCCAGGCCTCCACCGAGACCCTGATGGGCCACCCGGACGCCCCCGCGACCGTCGAACGGGCGCTGAAGGAGCCGCAGGACCCGTATGTGGCCTGCCATCACAACGGCGCCGGCTCGGCCCGGTTCCGCTGGCTGATCATGAGCGACCAGCTGCCCGAGGCACGGGCGACCATCACCGCGCTGCTGCGCGAGGTGCGCAGGCGCGGCATGGTCGAGAGCGAGGTGCACTTCCTGCGCTTCCTCGCCGACACGGAACTGCGCTCCGGGCACTGCGGCCGGGCCCTGGACCTGGCCCGCGAGAGCCTGCGGCTCGCCCGGGACGCCGGGATCGGCGAGGGCGCCTCCGCCATGCTCGCCTCCCTCGCGGAGGCCTCCGCCGGGGACGTCGACCGGGCGCTGGTCCTGGCCCGCGAGGCGGCCGACCACGCCGAGGTCGACGGCGACCAGATGTATCTGTCCCGCGCCCTGGCGGCCCTCGGCTACGCCCAGTCGGTGGCCGGGGACCCGGCGGCCGCGGTCCGTTCGCTGCGCCGGGTGCGCGAGCTGGAGCACGGCCTCGGCATCAACGACCCGGCGCGCGGCCGCTGGCACGGCGACCTCGCCGAGGCCCTGGTCCGCATCGGTGAACCGGGCGAGGCCCAGGACGTCATCGACACGGCACGGGTGCACGCGCTGCGGCTGGGCCGGGAGAGCGTGCTGGCCGTCCTCGACCGGGCCGAGGCACTGGTGCGGGCGGCGCGCGGCGAGCACGAGGCCGCCCTGGTCCGGCTGACGTCCGTCCAGGACCGGCTCGGCCGGCTGGGCTACGGCCTGGAGGAGGCCCGGGCCGCCTTCGCGCTGGCCCGGCTGCGTGCCCAGGCCGCCGCTTTCCCCCGCACGGGCGGTACTCCCCTGCCGGGACCGTCGTACGACGAGGCCGCCCGGCTGTTCCGGCGCTGCCGGGCGCTGCCCTGGCTGCGGCAGGTCGACGCGGCCGCCGCTGCCGGTCCCGCGGCGGTGGAGCCGGCCTCCGTCGCACCGCCCGTCGCGCTCGACGCGCTGGAGGGCCTCGCGTCGATGGAGCGTCAGGTCGCCTCGCTGGTGATGGAGGGCGCGACCAACCGGGAGATCGCGGCCCGGCTGTTCATCAGCGTCAAGACCGTCGAGGCCACCCTGACCCGGGTCTACCGGAAGCTGGGGATCCGTTCCCGGGTGGACATCGTCCGGCTGGCGGCGGGCCGCCGCACCACCTGACGCACCCGCGGTCACCGGCTCCGTTCGGCCCGACCGAGGGTTTTCCCTGCCCAACTCCCTTAGGGGGTTCCCTCATTGGGAGCCCGCCCGTCCGGGCTCTAGCTTTGTCGCGTGCCGCTCGCCGGGCACACGGAGATCCGAACAACGGCGTCAGGGTCACCGTGCACCACCACCCGCGCGACCCCCCACCGGCAACTCCCCGAGGAGACCCATGTTCGGGTTCAACCGTGTCAGGAAAGCCGCCGCCGTCGCCACCGCGACCGCTGCCGCCGCCGCGACCGCACTGCTCGCCGCTCCCTCCGCCGTCGCCGCGCCCCAGCCGATCGTCGGCGGTACGACGACCACGACGACCGCGTACCCGTTCGTCATGCAGATCACGGACGCCTCGCAGAACCAGTTCTGCGGCGGCACGCTGGTCTCGCCCACCAAGGTCGTCACCGCCGCGCACTGCATGGTCGGCGAGACCACCAGCGGCGTGCGCGTGGTCGGCGGCCGCACCTACCTCAACGGCACCAACGGCACGGTCGCCAGAGTCAGCAGGATATGGGTCCACCCGGGCTACACCGACGCCACCAACGGCGACGACGTGGCGGTGCTGACGCTGTCGACGTCGATGCCGTACACCACGGCGAAGTACGTCTCCGCCTCCCAGACCTCGGTGTACGCGGCCGGTACCACGGCCCGCATCCTCGGCTGGGGCACCACCTCCGCGGGCGGCAGCTCCTCCAACCAGTTGCGCACCGCGACCGTACCGACCGTGTCCGACTCCAGCTGCGCGAGCTCCTACGGCTCCGACTTCGTGCAGAGCGACATGGTGTGCGCCGGAAAGACCTCCGGCGGCGTGGACACCTGCCAGGGCGACAGCGGCGGCCCCCTGCTCATCGGGGGCGTCCTGGCAGGCATCACTTCCTGGGGCGAAGGCTGCGCCCAGGCCGGTTACCCGGGTGTCTACACCCGGCTGACCACCTTCTCCAACCTGGTCACGACGCAGATCAACTCGTAGCCGGGCACAAGCTCCTGAGTACCCCTCAGGTGACATACCAGGGGGCGTTGCGGGCCTCCACGAGCGGCCCGCAACGCCCCCTCTCCATGCGCGGGGTGCTTCAATGGGCCACGAAGAGGAGTGTGATGCTCGTGGTCTCCGCCGACCGAATTCTCGCCTTCGCGGCCATGTCACTGCTGGTGATCGTGATCCCGGGGCCCAGCGTCCTGTTCGTCATCGGCCGGGCCCTCGCGCACGGCCGCCGCACCGCCGTGGCGACGGCCCTCGGCAATGTCGTCGGCTCCTACCTCCTGGTCGTGGCGGTCGCGGTCGGGATCGGCTCGCTGGTCGAGCAATCGGTGACGGTGTACCTGACGGTGAAGCTGGCGGGTGCCGCATACCTGGTGTTCCTGGGGGTGCAGGCGTTCCGCCATCGCAAGCAGCTCAAGGCGTCACAGATCAGCACACAGTCGACGGGACCGGCCCGCAGCGATCTCCGAACGCTGCTGGACGGTGTTCTCGTCGGCGTCACCAACCCGAAGGGCGTGGTGTTCTTCGCCGCCGTGCTGCCCCAGTTCGCCGATCAGGCCTCGGGTTCGCTGCCACTGCAGCTGCTGGTGCTGGGCTCGATATTCCTGGTGATCGCGCTGATATGCGACAGCGCCTGGGCGTTGATAGCCTCCGCGGCGCGCAACTGGTTCGCGCGGTCGCCGAAGAGGTTGGAAGCGGTCGGGGGTGCGGGCGGGGCATTGATCGTCGGGCTCGGCGCGTCGGTCGCGGTGGAGCAGGGCGTCTCCGGTCGCTGAATATCGCGTGAGGCGTATTCACCGGTGTTGCGTCCTCAGCGCAGGACACCGGGTCCGCCCGGCTACCCCGCGATCTCATCGCCCGGTAACAGCGGGACCGAGGCCGCGGCCGCAATCGAGCACCTTGTCGTGGGCCGGTCTCTGATCCGGAGAGCAGGTCAGGAGCGGTGGGGGAGCGCGGCATTCATCACCCGGCTCGCGGTGACCTTGACCGAATCCGGCAGGACATGCGCAACCGTGGCCATCGCACGGGTCCCCAGCGAGCCACCGACGACCTTCTGCTTGTCCTGGAGCAGCGCGTCCACACCTTGTCGCGCCACCCGCGCCGGGTCCTCCTTGGGTCCGCGGCCCATCGGTGTCTCGAGGAGGCCGGCGCGGCGGAAGAAGTCCGTATCGGTCGGTCCCGGCATCAGCGCGGTCACGGTCACCCCGGTATCGCGCACTTCCTCGCGCAGCGCCTCGGCGAAGGACTGGATGAACGATTTCGACGCGTGGTACACCGCCTGTCCGGCGCCGGGCATCATCGCCGCGACCGAGGAGGTGAACAGCAGTCCACCGGTGTCACGCCGCACCATATCGCCCAGCGTCAGCTTGGCCAGGTGCACCGTCGAGCGCACATTGAGCGCGATGAGATCGAGTTCGTCGTCGAGGTCGGTCTCGGCGAAGTTCCCCCGCGACCGACCCCGGCGTTCAGCGCGACCGCGTCGAGCGGCCGTTCGTCCTGGGTCGCCGCGGAATACACCTGCTCCACGCCTTCCGGTGTGCGTAGATCGGCCTGAACCGCCCGCACCTCGATCCCGGGGCGACGGACGGTGTCGGCCGCGGTCTCGATCTCCGCATCCTCCGCGGCCATGACCACGTCATAGCCGCGTTCGGCGAACACGGTGGCGAGTTCCAGGCCGATACCGCTCGAGGCGCCGGTCACGAGAGCGAGGGGAGGTGTCGTGGTCATCTGCGGCGGCTACCCAGGTTCCTGCGGATCATGCCACCCGGCACGCCGGCATCCGGTCAGCTGTCGCGGTTGTATCCGAGTTCCTCGACGATCGGGTTGGGCGGAACCTCTATCTCCTGCTCCGCCAGACCCGGATGGTGGTGGGTACGCCGCTGGGCGGCCCGGTCCGCCGGCGACCGCCGCGGCTCGAGGTTCACCGACTGCAGAACTTCCTGCAGATTGCCGTAGGTCTCCGGTGGAATCGCCTTGAGCGCGCGCACCGTGTCGTTATCGGCGTGCGCCCGGGTCGCGCAGTGCACCAGTTCCGGTTTCTCGGCCGGAAAATCAGCGGCGGACAATGCCGCCCGGACTCGATCCGCGTCGGTTGCGACCATCGTCGTCCTCCTTGTTTCGCCTCGACGGTCGGGTGTGTGCGGTGGCGCGATACCCACCCCGCCCGCCACTAACCCGAATCGCGGAAGTGCGTCAGCAGGTCACGTGGATATCGGCGGTCGAGTCGAACGAGACGTGAACGTGGTCGTAGTGATTGGCGGTGGGATCGCCACGATCCTCCATATAGGACCAGCCGCTGCCGTCGTTGTACCGTTGCTGCCAGATCACATAGGTCACGCCGAAGCGCTCTTTGTTGGCCAGCACGAAGTCGGCGATCGCGTCGCCGCGGGCCGGATCGTAGGTCATGAAGTCGAGTGCCAGACCCGCGCCGTGATCGCCGTCGTAGCGGCCGTTGGCGCCCCCGATATCGCCGACGCCGAAGGTCTTGTCGATCAGGTTGCCCACCTGCGCCACCTGTGGACGCGCACCGGCGAGTTCGGTCGAGCACGCGATGACAGGAGGCGGGGGCGGCGCATGCCGTTTCGCGTAGCGGGCGGGCTCCGGAGGTCGGTCCGTCGTGGCCGCCGGTGCCGGTGTACCGGGCGGGGCCGGCGTCGTCTCCAGGGCCCGGCCGATGCCGGCCACCGGTATCGGCGCGTCCGCCGCGTGCGTCGGCGTCTCCGTAGTTTTTTTGTCGAGGTCGGCGGTGGGCACGGCCACCGCCTCGACCGCGGCCGCGGCGGGTTGGGCATCCGGGCCGGGGCGCGCCGTTACGGACAGTGCGATCACCGCCGTCGCCGCGATCGCGCTTCCGGCCAGCGGAGCGATCTTTCGGGCTCGGGCCGGTTTGCGGTGTTGACCAGGCATAATGGTGGCTACTCGTAACGCTCGACGACAAGATCACCGTTAGATTACGAAAGGGTCGCGGAAATGTCACGGTCGCTGACGCACATGGGTCACGGCCAGTCCTGTTCGCGCACGTCCGCGTAACTCCGCCGGTCGAGTGGCCACTCCGTGGACCGGACCTGAGACGACCTCCCGCCCACCGCACGCCGCTCAACTGTTATGGTCGGATTCGTTCTGACACGGGGTGCTCCGCGAAAGCGGGGCTGAGAACATACCCGAGAACCTGTCCAGGTAATGCTGACGAAGGAATGTCTTGGCTTCACGCGCGCACACCACCGAATCCGGCAAATTCACCGAACACCTCTGGGATCGGACGAAAGATCTGCGCGGTGCCATCGATGAGCTCGAATTCCTGCGCCGGCTCGGCGACGGCACCCTCCCACTCGAGGTGTTCCGCACCTACGTGGAGCAGGATTCGCTGTATCTCGCCGGTTATTCGAAGGTGCTGGCCCTTCTCTCGGCCAAGTCGCCCGACGCGCAGGCCGCGCAGTTCTGGGCGGGTTCGGCCGCCACAGCGGTCGCCGTCGAGGCGGAACTGCACCACGACCTGCTCAATGACAGCCGGCTCCCCGCGCGGGCGGACGAGCCGGAACCGTCCACGGCCTGCCTGGGATACGTCTCCTACCTCATCGCCACCGCCGCGACCGAGTCCTACGCCGTGGGCGCGGCAGCCGCGCTGCCGTGTTTCTGGATCTATGCCGAGGTCGGCCGTGACCTTGCCGCGAGTGCGGCGGAAGTCCTCGCGGCCGACCCCGGCCACCCGTACGCCCAGTGGGTGTCCACCTACGGCGCCCCGGAGTTCCAGGCGTCCGCGGTCGCGGCCCGGTCGTTCGTCGACGCGGCGGCCGAGGCGGCGAGCGAGCGGGATCGTGCGGCGATGGCGACAGCGTTCACAGTGGCCACCCGATACGAGCTGATGTTCTGGGACACCGCTCTGCATCCGCAGCCCTGGCCCGCCGCATGAGCGAGTCAGGCCCGGAGGCGGCAGCGCAGCGTGACCACGGAGGGCCCTCGCTCATGCTCGATCGACACCGCATGAGCGGCCGCCTGCGCCGCGTCCTCGCGGTCGCGGTCGCCACCGTGGCGGCGCTGTCCGCGCTCACCGCCTGCACCGCGGGGTCCAGCGACGGCGAGACCATCCGTTTCGCCCTGGACTGGACGCCGAACACCAACCACACTGGGCTGTTCGTCGCGCAGCAGCGCGGCTACTTCGCCGACGCCGGCCTGGATGTGCAGATCCTGCCGTACAACAACACCGCGGTCGATACGGTCATCGACGCCGGTAACGCCGAATTCGGTATCAGCACCCATAATTCGTCGACGTTCGCGCGGGCGTCGGGGGCGCATACGCTGTCCGTGCTCGCACCGCTGCAACACTGGGCGACGGGGATCGGGGTGAAGGCCGACCGCACCGATATCACCCGCCCGAAGGACCTGGACGGCAAAACCTATGCCGGTTTCGGCGACCCCGGTGAGGTGGAAGCGCTCCAGCAGGTGATCCGCAACGACGGCGGCCGCGGCGAATTCACCACCGTCACCCTGGGCACCTCGGCGTACGAGGCCGTCTACTCGGG
Organism: Streptomyces africanus; assembly: GCF_002150735.1. Lineage (GTDB taxonomy): Bacteria > Actinomycetota > Actinomycetes > Streptomycetales > Streptomycetaceae > Streptomyces > Streptomyces africanus. Next base: position 1,677 of record NZ_MUKA01000480.1, on the reverse strand, counting down.
CCGAGCCGACTTCACCGTCTCCTACCTCGGCTGGGAGGGCATCGAAGCCGAGCACCACGGCACCCCGATGCGGTACTTCCGCTACACCGACTTCGGTTTCCCGGACGCGTACGCCATCGTGGTCGACGCCAACCAGGACTGGCTGGCCGCAAACCCCGACCGCGCGCGAAAGTTCGTGCAGGCCCTGCAGCGCGGTTATCAGGTCGCCGCGGACGACCCGGACGCCGCCGCTGCGGACCTTCTCGCCGCCAACCCCGGCGCGTTCAACGACGAGGGCCTGGTCCTGGAGAGTCAGCGGATGCTGGCCGAGCAATTCATGAAGGGCCCCGACGGCCGGGTGGGCGCCCAGACCCGCGAGCAGTGGGCCGCGAATTCCGGTTTCCTGTACGAGAAGGGTCTGCTGACCGGTCCCGACGGCGCCCCGCTGACGGAGGAACCGGACTGGTCGACCTACTTCACCAATGATTACCTCACCGCCCCCTGACGACTCCGAGCGAGAGGCCCCGCCCGGGACGAATCCGGCCGCCCGGACCGTGCCGGGCCGATCGGCCGGGATCCGCTGGGCACTACCGTCCGTCGTGACGGTGGCGCTACTCGTCGTGTCGTGGCAGGTCTATGTCGAGGTCAGCGGTATCCGTCCGCAACTGTTGCCGTCCCCGGTGCGGGTCGTGGCGCAGGGGTGGGCGCACCGCGACGAGATCGGGGTCCATGCCGCCGCCACCCTCCAGGTGACACTGGCCGGCTTCGCGGTATCGCTGTGCCTGGCCTGGCTGCTGGCCGTGGTGGTCGACTTCTCGCCCTGGCTGCGGCGCGCGTTCGTGCCGTTGTTCGTCGCCTCCCAGACGCTGCCGATCATCGCGATAGCACCGTTGATGATCATCTGGTTCGGTTTCGGGCTGCTCCCGAAAGTGCTCGTCGTCGCACTCGTCACCTTCTTCCCGATGGCGATCGGGCTGATCGAGGGATTCGCCGCGGCCGACCGCGAGGCGGGCGCGTTGCTGCGCAGTATGGGGGCGTCCCGTGTGCAGGTGTTCCGTTACGTGCGGTTGCCGTCCGCGGTGCCGCGATTCTTCACCGCATTGCGGATCGGGATCACCTATGCGGTCGTCGGCGCGGTCTTCGCCGAATACGTCGGTGCCAGCGAGGGCCTCGGCATCTATATGAGTCTGCAGAAGAACTCCTTCCGCACCGACCTGGTGCTGGCGGCGGTACTGGTGACCGCGCTGCTCAGTATCGCGCTGTACCTACTGACCTTTGTGATCGAACGGCTCGTCGCACCGTGGTCCCGCGCGGAGAACAGGAGTCGGCATGACTGACGCGCGCGGGCACCGGATCGTCGTCGACGGCCTCACCAAATCGTTTCCGCGGCCCGGCCGGCACCGCCCCGACCGGCAGGTCCTCGGCGGTGTGTCGTTCACCGCGCAACCGGGTGAGTTCGTCTCCGTCATCGGCCCGAGCGGCTGCGGTAAGAGCACCGTGTTCACTATGCTGGCCGGCCTGGAGACCCCGGACTCGGGCAGTATCCGCTTCGGCGCGAGCGACGGGGAACCGACGGCACCGCACTGCGCCTATATGCCGCAGAAGGATCTGCTGTTCCCGTGGCGCACAGTCCTGGACAACACCGTCCTCGGCCTCCAGGTGCACGGTGTCCCGAAACCGGAGGCCCGGCGCCGGGCC
>NZ_MUKA01000479.1 GCF_002150735.1 Streptomyces africanus | reverse complement strand
CGGCGGTCAGCCGGGCGATCGCCTCGATGTGTTCGTTGTCCGGGTCGACGGCCTGACGTATCCGGGCCGGACCGTCGTCCTCGGCGTCACCGCCATGGTCGTCGGCCGGCATGGGCAGCCACAGCGCACAGGCCGAACCGTCCTCGGTGAGGTCGATGCGCCCGGCCTCGAGCACGATGTCGGTGAAGGCGGCCATGAGCCCGGGATGGTGGGCACGACGGTCCTCCTCCCCGGGGAAGACCCAGCCGCTCACGGGGTCGTCCTGGAACGCCTCGTCCAGCAGCCGGACGACCAGGTCCCGGTCCTCCACGCCCGCCGTCCGGATCGCCACACCCATGTCCCGCCCCTTCACTCGTCCCGACGGGCGTTGATCGTAGGGCGGTTGGGAGCCGTCCCGGCGCATGGGGCGGGGTTTGGCCGGATTTCATCGGGCAGTCGCCCAAGGCGCCTGTGATCGCCGGCTCCAGGGGGCGGGCCCCGCACACCGTGGGGAAGTGCGGGACCCGCCTGACCGGAGGCCCGGGGCCGTACGGGGTCAGGAGCCGTACGGCCCCGGCGCTCCGGAGTCCTGCCCTTCGGTCACCCGAAGGTCGACTCAGGTGCCGCCGACGGCCGGTTGCCACACCGCGTGCCGCTGCGGACGGCCGATGTTCGCACCGCCTGCCGCTGCGGACGGCCGATGTCCACACCCTCGGCCGTCAACTGCTGCGCCGTGTCACGAACTCGGCGAGGGCCAGCAGACCGCCCGCCGCCTCCGGGTCCGGCACCGCGCGGGCCAGTTGCTGCATCGCCAGGGCCATCCGGTCGGCCGCCTGGTTCTGTGCCCAGTCACGGCCGCCCGCCCGCTCCACGGTCATGGCGATGTGGTCGATGTCCTCCTTCTGGCTGGGCCGGGCGTACAGTTCGGCGAGTTCCGCGGCCGCCGGCGTGCCGGAGGCGAAGGCCGCCACGACCGGCAGGGACTTCTTGCGGGCGGCCAGGTCCGCGCCGACGGGCTTGCCGGTGCGGCGCGGGTCGCCCCATATGCCGATGACGTCGTCGATGAGCTGGAAGGCGAGCCCGGCCTCCCGGCCGAACGCGTCCAGCGCCGCCACGTCCGCGTCCCCCGCACCCGCGTACAGCCCGCCGAGCGCACAGGCGCTCCCCAGCAGTGCGCCCGTCTTGGCCTCCGCCATGGCGAGCACCTCGTCGAGCGTGACCTCGTCCGGAGCGCGCCGTTCCATGGCCGTGTCCGCATGCTGTCCCGCGCACAGTTCGACCACGCAGTCCGCGAGCCGGGCCATGGCGGCCTTCGCCGCCGGATGCGGGTCCTCGGCGAGGAGCCGCACGGCCAGCGCCTGGAGGGCGTCCCCGGCGAGGATCGCGTCGGCGTCACCGAACACAGTCCACGCGGTGGGCCGGTGGCGCCGGGTGGTGTCCCGGTCCATCACGTCGTCGTGCAGCAACGTGAAGTTGTGGACCAGTTCCACCGCCGCGGCCGCCCGGACCGCCGCCGCCCGTGCCTCGGGGCCGCCGAGGGCGGCCGCCGCGGCGAGGACGAGCGCGGGCCGGATCGCCTTGCCGGAGCCACCCTCGGCCGGCGTGCCGTCCGCCTGCTCCCAGCCGAAGTGGTAGCGCGCGATCCGGCGCATCGGCCCGGGCAGTGAGCCGAGAGCGTCCCGCAGAACCGGGTCGACCTCCGCCCGGGCCCGCTCCAGGAGCATGACCGCCTCGTGGCCCTCGTCCGGCCCCGGCCGGCCGTCCCGCTGCGTCCCGATGAGCCCCCGCCTTTCCGGCGCCCCGGCCGCACGCCCGGGCTCGGTACCGCGCTGCCCACCGGGGGCGGGCAGCGCCGTCTGCGTCCTGAACTCCGTAAGGGACTCACCCATGGGACCGCCTCGGAGACTGAGCGGATGCCGGCGCTTCCGCTGCCGCTGGGCGCGTACCCCGAGGGTGTACCCGCGCCGGCGGGCGCGGACACGGCCGGCGTACCGGAAGCGTCACCGCCAGCGGCCGATCTCGACGTTCTCCAGGACACCGAGCGCGTCCGGTACCAGGACCGCGGCCGAGTAGTAGGCCGTGACCAGGTACTTGATGATGGCCTGTTCGTTGATGCCCATGAAGCGCACCGACAGGCTCGGCTCGATCTCGTCCGGGATGCCGGAGGCCCGCAGGCCGATGACGCCCTGGTCGCTCTCGCCGGTACGCATGGCGATGATCGACGTCGTCCGCTCCGAAGTCACCGGGATCTTGTTGCACGGGAAGATCGGCACCCCGCGCCAGGTGGGGATGCGGTTGCCGGACATGTCGATGGTCTCGGGGACGAGCCCTCGCTTGTTGAGCTCACGGCCGAACGCGGCGATCGCGCGCGGGTGGGCCAGGAGCAGTTTGGTGCCGCGGCGCCTGCTGAGCAGTTCGTCCAGGTCGTCCGGGCCGGGCACGCCGTCGTGCGGCTGGATCCGCTGGTCGTACTCGCAGTTGTGCAGGAGACCGAAGTCGCGGTTGTTGATGAGCTCGTGCTCCTGGCGCTCCTTGAGCGCCTCGACCGTCAGCCGGATCTGCTGCTCGGTCTGGTTCATGGGCTGGTTGTAGAGGTCGGCCACGCGCGTGTGGATGCGCAGCACGGTCTGGGCGACGCTCAGCTCGTACTCACGGGGCCTGGCCTCGTAGTCGACGAAGGTGTGCGGGATGTCGGGCTCGCCGGAGTGTCCGGCGGCGAGGTCGATCTCCTTCTCGCCGTACTTGTTGGAGCGCTGCGAGGGGATCGAGCGGAGCTGCTGGAGGTGCTCGCGCAGCGTGTCCGAGCGCTCGGCGATCTGCGCGAACTCCGCGCGGGGCAGCACGAGGACGGTGCACGGGGTGAGCGCGCGGGCCGTGTACTCCCAGATCGCGTCCTCGTTCAGCAGCGCGTCGTCGCCGAAGTAGGCGCCGTCGGCGAGGACGCCGAGGGACTCGTCGTCCCCGTACGGGCCCGTGCCGACCTTCTCCACCCGGCCGTGCGCCAGCAGGTACAGCTCGTCGGACGGGCTGCCGAACGAGGCGATCACCTCGCCCGCGGCGATCTCCCGCTGCTCGCAGCGCCGGGCGATCTCGAAGAGCACCTCCTCGTCCTCGTACGACCGCAGCGCCGGCAGTTCGCCCAGCTCCGCGGGGATGACCTCGACGCGGTCGCCGGTCTTCACGAACGTCAGCCGGCCGTCGCCCACGGCGAACGTCAGCCGCCGGTTCACCCGGTACGTACCGCCCTGGATGTCGACCCAGGGCAGCATCCGCAGCAGCCAGCGGGAGCTGATCTCCTGCATCTGCGGCACGGACTTGGTCGTGGTGGCCAGGTTCCGCGCGGCCGCCGTGCCGAGACTCTGCTGCGGCTTGGTCTGCTCCGTGCGGACCTCTTCGCCTACCGACATAGAGAACTGCCCTCCCGGTTGTGACCGACGCCCATATGCCTCGGGCATCGATGTGCACGCCCAAGCCTTCCTCACACAGCGTCATGGTGCTATTACACGAAAGAGCGGGAATGGATCTTCGTACTACTGGGCAGGGGCGCGTTTTCCGTCCGGTCGCAGGCGGCACGAACCGGCCCCCGGGCGGCTGGCGAATACCCGTGGGAACCTGTCGGTAATGCCGCTGGGGGGCGGGCGGAACCGGACCTAGCGTGGTGATCCGTTCCTGCCCCGACTCCAGAGACGGCTCCTCCATGCAGTACGTCGCGCCGATCGGCATCGGCATCCTCTACGCCCTGTTGATGTCCCTCGTGCGCGAACCGCACCGGCGGCGTCTGAACGCGGTCATGGTCGGCGGCGCCGGCGCGGCGTACCTCAGTGGCGGCGGCATGGGCGGCTGGGAGTTCCCCTTCACCGTGCTGCTCACCTATGTCGCCTTCCGCGGCCTGGAGTCGTGGACGTGGATCGGCATCGGCTGGCTGCTGCACACGGCATGGGACATCGTCCACCACATCAAGGGCAACCCGATCATTCCCTTCGCGCACACCTCCTCCCTGGGCTGCGCGATCTGCGATCCGGTGATCGCCCTGTGGTGCCTGCGGGGCGGTCCGTCGCTCATCGACCTTGTACGCGGCCGCCGGTCCGGGCAGCCGCAGCCCGGACCGG
>NZ_MUKA01000478.1 GCF_002150735.1 Streptomyces africanus | reverse complement strand
GCAGCCGCCGCCGACCTGGACTCCTGGCTGGCGGCGCACCCCGCCCCGCACCCCGGCCTCTGGGTCAAGGTCGCCAAGAAGGGCTCGGGCATCCCCTCCGTCAGCGCCGCCGACGTCAACGACGTGGCACTGTGCCACGGCTGNNCCATGGTCAACGTCCGCCGGGTCGAGGAGCTCACCGCCGCTGGACGGATGCGGCCCGGCGGCCTCGCGGAGGTGGCGGCCGCACGGGCGGACGGACGGTGGGAGGCGGCGTACGCCTCCCAGCTGGAGGCCGAACTCCCGGCGGACCTCGCGGCGGCCCTGGAGGAGAGCCCGCGGGCCGCGGCGGCCTTCGAGGCGCTCGGGCGGACGGACCGGTATCTCGCGATGCTCGGCGTGCTCCGCGCCCGGACCCCGCGGGGCCGGGCGGCGCAGGTGGCGGCGGCGGTCGCGAAGCTGGAGGCCGGCCGGAACACCCGGTGAACAGGGGCAGGGCCCGGCGCCGTACGGCACCGGGCCCGCAGGCCGTTGTCGGGGGGCGGGTCAGAGTGTCGACGCCGCCGAGGCGATGGCGGAGGCGAACGTCGAGACCTCCGTGTAGACGCCGGGGGCGTCGGGCCGGGCGCAGCCGTCGCCCCAGCTGACGATGCCGACCTGGATCCAGGCGCCGGCGTTGTCCTTGCGGAACATGGGGCCGCCGGAGTCGCCCTGGCAGGTGTCGACGCCGCCCGCGTCGAAGCCGGCGCAGATCTCCTCGCCCGCGACGAGGCCGCTGTACAGGCCGCCGTAGGCCTTGCAGGCGGCGTCACTGACGAACGGCACGCTCGCCTTCAGCAGGTAGCGCTGTTGGGAGCCGCCCTCACGGTTTGCGCCCCAGCCGGCGACGGTGAAATCACCGGTGTTGTACTGCGTGGTCGTGGCGATCTTCAGGGTCGGCAGGTTGATGGGCTGGGCGAGCTTGATGAGCGCCCAGTCCTTGCCGGTGCCGTTGTAGCCGGGGGCGCGGAGCACCTTGGTGGAGCGGACCTGGACCCGGCCGCTGGTGGACTGGAGGTCGACGACCCCCGCGGTGGCGGTGATGCTCGTGTTGGTGCCGGAAGCGCCCACGCAGTGCGCGGCCGTGAGCACGATCTGCTGGGTGTACAGCGCGCCGCCGCAGCCCATGGAGAGCCGGACCATGAACGGGAACTCGCCCTGCGCGGCCCGCGTCCCGCCGACGACGGGGGAGGGGGCGGCCTGTGCGGAGGTGACGGGCTGCAGGCTCGCGATCGCGAGGGCGGCGGCCCCGAGGACCGCGCATCTCTTGAGGGCCGTGAGGAGTCTCTTCAACGTGATGCCTTCCGTGGGGGGTTGACTGGGGAGGTCCAACCGAAGCATCAGATTGTCGAGAGCATGACAGCAGTGAAAGGAGCGATTCGGCCAGAACCGGCCCGGTGGGAGATCACCGGGCCGGCCGAACGGGGCTCACGCGTTCCTGATCGCCGAGATGTCGAAGTTGAGCTTGATCTTGTCGGAGACGAGGACACCGCCGGTCTCCAGGGCGGCGTTCCAGGTCAGGCCCCACTCGGAGCGCAGGATCTCCGCCTTGCCCTCGAAGCCGACGCGCTCGTTGCCGAAGGGGTCCTTCGCGGCGCCGTTGAACTCGAGGTCGATGGTGAGGGGGCGGGTCGTGCCGAGGATCGTCAGGTCGCCGGTGATGCGGTAGTCGTCACCGCCGAGGGCCTCAGCCGTGGTGGAGCGGAACGTCATGGCCGGGAACTCGTCCGCCTTGAAGAAGTCCGAGCTCTTCAGGTGGCCGTCGCGGTCGGCGTTGCCCGTCTCGATGCTGTCCATCACGACGTCCAGGGAGGCCGTGGACCGCGAGGGGTCGGTGCCGTCGAGGTGGAGCGTGCCCGTGAAGTCCTGGAAGCTGCCCTTGACGTTGGTGACCATGGCGTGCCGGGCGACGAAGCCGATCGTCGAGTGCGCGAGGTCGATCGTGTAGTCGCCGGTCAGGGCGGCCAGCTCCGGGCGCACGGCGTCGGTCGTGGCGGTCTCGGTGTCCTTGCGGCTGAAGATGCTCATGGGGTACGCCTCCTGCGTTCTGCCTGGAATGTTGAACGTTGAACCATGTAACGCGACCCACCGTAGACCTATTCCAGTTCAATGTTCAACCTTATGGGCGGACGTGTCGCGATGTGGTGCGTACCGCCGCATGGCGGCACCGGGCGGCACGCAGGGGTGGCCTTGTCGCATCCTGGGCGCAGGGCCCGGAAGGCGAGGTTCCACTTCGCGGGGCCGGCACGGGGACAGCCGAGACCACGGCGGACGTACAGCGCAGGGAGACCGACCGATGACACTCACCGGATCCGGCTCGGCCTACGACCCACCGGCGGGGGCAGCCCCACGCCGTCCCGCCGCCCCCTCTCCGGCGCGCGAGCACGGCCCGCCACGGCGCCTGGACCGGCGTGTGGCCCTCGTCACCGGGGCCTCCTCCGGCATCGGGGCGGCCACGGCGCGGCGCTTCGCCATGGACGGCTGGCACCTGCTCCTGAGCGGCCGCGACCGGCGCCGCCTGGAGCAGACGGCGTCCGGCACCACGGCCGTCGTGCTCCCCGCCGATCTCGCCGCCCCGGACGGCCCGCGCCTGCTGGCCCAGTCCGCGCTGCACACGACCGGCCGGGTCGACGTCCTCGTCGCCGGTGCGGGCATCGGCTGGGCGGGCCCGTTCGCCGCCATGCCGCACACCGACATCGACCGCGTGCTGGCCCTGGACCTCAACGCCACGCTCCACCTCGTGCGTGAGGTGCTGCCCTCGATGATCGCGGCCGGGCGGGGCCGGGTGGTGCTGCTCGGCTCGGCCGCGGGCTGCGTGGGCGTACGGGAGGAAGCGGTGTACTCCGCCGCCAAGGCCGCGCTGGCCGCCTTCTCCCAAGCGCTGCGCCGGGAACTGCGCGGCACGGGCGTGGGCGTGACCCTCGTGGTGGCCGGCCCCGTCGACACGCCCTTCCACGCCCGCCGCGGCAGACCCCAGGACCGCTCCCGCCGCCGGCAGATCCCGCCCGGCCGCGTGGCCGCAGCCGTCTGGGAGGCCGTACGCGAGGACCGCGACCAGGTCTACGTCCCCGCCTGGCTGGCCCTCCCGGACCGCCTCCGCGCCCTGGCCCCGAGGATGTCCGGCCGCCTGCTGAACCGCTGGGGCTGACCCGGCCGTGACACCTGGCCCCGGAGGCAAGGCCGGGACGGCCGAGGCGGTGAGCAAGGTATCGGGACGCGGCCGGAGCAGCCCCAGCCGCGGAGCAGCACAACCGGGGTACGTTCCCCCGTTCCGGTCACTCCGGCCGGATCCTCCGTTCAGGTGACGGTCTCCCCGTGGTAGGGCATGGGCATGACTCCCCAGCGTCGCGTCTTCTCCCGCCGCACGGCCGAGGCCGCCGCTCCGCCCCGCCCAGGCCGCCGCGCCCTGCTGCTCGCGGCCGCGGCCCTGGCGGCCACCGGCGGCGCGAGGCCCACGCCCCGGGGGGCCGACGCGCAGGACGCCGACGCTCGGGCCCCCGACGCCGACCCGTACGACACCCTCCGCCGGCGCTGGCTCGGCATCTCCCTCGGCGGCGGCTACGACCCGGCCGCGCAGCCGTACGCCTCCCGCCTCGCCGAGACCGGCGCACTCGCCCGCGCCCTGCACTCGGCCATGGCCCCGGCGGCGGACTCCCTCTGGCCCGGCCACCCCTTCGATCCGCCCGCCGGCATCACCATGAGCTACAGCCGCCTGTGGACCATGACCCAGGCCCATGTCCAGCAGGGCACCGGCTCGACCGCCGACCCGGATCTCCTCGCCGGCATCCTGCGCGGCCTCGACCACCTGTCCGCCACCGTCTACCACCCCGCCACCACCCGCTACGGCAACTGGTGGGAGTGGCAGATCGGCAGCCCCCGCCTGCTCATGGACATCACGGCCGCCCTGTACGACCGGCTCGGCGACGCCCGGATCCAGGCCGCCTGCGCCGCCGTCGACCACTTCGTGCCCGACTCGGCCCTCGGCGACTACACCGGCACGTCCACCGGCGCCAACCGGGTCGACCTGTGCCGCTCCGTCGCCCTGAGCGGCATCCTCGGCCGCGACCCGGGCAGGATCGCCCTCGCCCGCGACGCGCTCTCCCCGGTCTTCCCGTACGTCACCCGGGGCGACGGCCTCTACGCCGACGGCTCCTTCGTCCAGCACACCTGGGTCGCCTACTCCGGCACGTACGGCCAGGTCATGCTCGACGGCCTCGGCCGCCTCTTCGCCCTGCTCGCCGGATCCGACTGGGAGGTCACCGACCCGAACCGGCAGATCGTCCTGGACAGCGTGGAGCACGCCTACGCACCGCTCATCCACGACGGGCTCGTCATGGACAGCGTCAACGGCCGGGCCATCAGCCGCGGTCTCCTCACCGCCGACGACCGCAAGGTCATGCGCAGCGACCACTTCCACGGCCAGCAGCTCATCGCGGCCATCGCGCTCCTCGCGGCCGGCGCGAGCCCCGCCGAACGCGACCGCTGGCACGCCCGCATCAAGGGCTGGATCGAACGGAACACGGTCGCCCCGATCCTGACGGCACGCCAGTTCGGCGTCGCCGACCTGGCCCGGCTGCACGCGATCGCCGCCTCGCCCCTCCCGGCCGCCCCCGAGCCCACCGGCCACCGCCTCTTCGCCGCCATGGACCGCGCCGTCCACCGCCGCCCCGGCTTCACCGTGAACATCGCCATGGCCAGCGACCGCATCGCCCACTACGAGTGCGGCAACGGCGAGAACCCGCGCGGCTGGCACACGGGTGCCGGGATGGTCACCTGGTGGGCCGGCACCGGCGACCAGTACACGGACTGGTTCTGGCCCACCGTGGACTGGTACCGCCTGCCCGGCACCACCGTCTCCACCAAGCGCCTCGCCGACCGGGAAGGCGGCGAGTGGGGCACGGCCCGCCCGGACGCGCGCTGGGTCGGCGGCACCACCGACGGCGAGTACGCCGCACTCGGCCAGCACCTCAAGGGCCTCGGCTCCACCCTCCAGGCCCGCAAGTCCTGGTTCTGCGTCGCGGACGCGGTGATCTGCCTGGGCGCCGGGATCAGCTGCGCCGACGGCGTCCCGGTCGAGACGATCGTCGACAACCGCAACCTCGGCGAGTCCGGCACCCAGACCTTCGCAGCGGGCCCGGGCTGGGCCCACCTGGAGGGCCACGGCGGCTGGGTCCTGCTCGACGGCGAGCCGCAGGCGCTGCGCGAGGACCGCACCGGCGCCTGGTCCGACATCAACACCGGCGGCACGCCACAGCGGCGCACCCGCCGCTGGCAGACCCTCCTGCTCGACCACGGCACCGACCCGGAGGACGCCACCTACGCCTACGTCCTCATGCCCGGCGCGTCCCGCCGAGCGGTCGCGCGCCGCGCCGCCGACCGGCGCTGGCTGTCGATCCTCGCCAACGACGCCGTCCGCCAGGCGGTCAGTGTGCCCTCCCTCGGCCTCACGGCCGCGAACTTCTGGCAGGCCGGCACGGCGGGCCCCCTCACCGCCTCCGCCGGCGCGAGCGTGCTGACCGTCCGCCGGGGCCGTACCGCTACCCTCTGCCTGAGCGAACCGCCCCGTACGGGCGAACCACTGGAGATCACCTGGAACCGCCCCGTCCGCCGGGTCACCCACGCGGACGAGACGGTCGACGTGCTCTCCACAGGCCGCCGGCTGCGCGTGCGCGTCACCCCCGGGAAGGCATGCGCCACCCACGTCTGTGAGGTGACCCTCGGCTGACGGCTTTGTCGGACCCCCACAAGCCGCACGCCCCCTGAGCAGTCAGAAGGGCTGCACTCCGCCATGGTTCTGTTCAGGGGTACCAGGAAAACACGCCGGAGACTGTGAGGAGTCGACGGCCCGCAATCCTCGGTTGGCTTCGTAAGGTCGCTACATGACCGTTTTGGATGAGGCGCCGGGCGAGCCGACCGACGCGCGTGGACGCGTGGCCGAACTGCACGAGATCCGTGCGCAGGCGGTGGCCGGACCGAGCGAGAAGGCGACCGAGGCGCAGCACGCCAAGGGCAAGCTGACCGCGCGCGAGCGCATCGAACTTCTCCTCGACCCGGAGTCCTTCCGCGAGGTCGAGCAGCTGCGCCGGCACCGGGCGACCGGCTTCGGCCTGGAGGCCAAGAAGCCGTACACCGACGGTGTGATCACCGGCTGGGGCACGGTCGAGGGCCGGACGGTCTTCGTCTACGCCCACGACTTCCGCATCTTCGGCGGCGCGCTGGGCGAGGCCCACGCCACGAAGATCCACAAGATCATGGACATGGCCATCGCGGCCGGTGCGCCTCTGGTCTCCCTGAACGACGGCGCCGGCGCCCGTATCCAGGAGGGCGTCTCGGCGCTCGCCGGCTACGGCGGCATCTTCCAGCGCAACACCAAGGCGTCGGGCGTCATCCCGCAGATCAGCGTCATGCTCGGCCCGTGCGCGGGCGGCGCGGCCTACAGCCCGGCCCTGACGGACTTCGTGTTCATGGTCCGCGACACCTCGCAGATGTTCATCACCGGCCCGGACGTCGTCAAGGCCGTCACCGGCGAGGAGATCACGCAGAACGGCCTGGGCGGCGCGGACGTGCACGCCGAGACGAGCGGTGTCTGCCACTTCGCGTACGACGACGAGGAGACGTGCATCGCCGAGGTGCGCTACCTCCTCTCCCTGCTCCCGCAGAACAACCGCGAGAACCCGCCGCGCGCGGAGTCGGCCGACCCGGCCGACCGCCGCTCGGACGTCCTCCTCGACCTGGTCCCGGCGGACGGCAACCGGCCGTACGACATGGCCAAGGTCATCGAGGAGATCGTCGACGACGGCGACTACCTGGAGGTCCACGAGCGCTGGGCCCGCAACATCATCTGCGCGCTGGGCCGGATGGACGGCCAGGTCGTCGGCATCATCGCCAACCAGCCGCAGGTGCTCGCCGGTGTCCTGGACATCGAGGCCTCCGAGAAGGCGGCCCGCTTCGTCCAGATGTGCGATGCCTTCAACATCCCGATCGTCACTCTTCTGGACGTCCCCGGCTTCCTCCCGGGCGTCGACCAGGAGCACGGTGGCATCATCCGCCACGGCGCGAAGCTCCTCTACGCCTACTGCAACGCGACCGTGCCGAGGATCTCGCTGATCCTGCGCAAGGCCTACGGAGGTGCGTACATCGTCATGGACAGCCAGTCCATCGGTGCCGACCTCACCTACGCCTGGCCGACCAACGAGATCGCCGTCATGGGCGCGGAGGGTGCGGCCAACGTCATCTTCCGCCGCCAGATCGCCGACGCCGAGGACCCCGAGGCCATGCGGGCCCGCATGG
>NZ_MUKA01000061.1 GCF_002150735.1 Streptomyces africanus | reverse complement strand
CCGGTCTCCCCTGGGGCATCACCGTCCTGGCCGCGGGTCTGGCCGTGGAGACGTACACCAGCCGCACCTCCCCCACGCCCCCCGACCTCACCTTCTCCGGTGCCTCCCCCGGCGTCCTCGCGGGCTGGGGGCTGGCCGCCGTCGGCCTGGCCCTGGCCGGTCCGGGCCTGACGCATCTGTGCGGACGGCTGCTCCAGTCGGCCCGCCCCGGCGCCCTCCGGCTCCTGGCCGGCCGGATCCTCATGGCGGAGGCCACCCGGATCGGCCGCCCCCTGGGCGTGGTCTGCGCGGTGCTGGCGGCGGCGTACGCCATGGCGCTGCTGCACGGCCCGGACGGGCTGTCGCTCGGTCCGCTCACCACGCTCGGCGTGCTGCTCGTGACCGGCTGCACCGTGGCCACGGCCCTCATGGCCGCCGTCGAGGCCCGGCAGGCCCGCGCCGGCACCACCGCCGCGCTGCTGCGGCTCGGCGCCCCCGCGACGATGCTGCGCGGTGCCGCCGCCCTCCGCGCGGGCGCGCTGCTCGCCCTGTTCGGTCCGCTCACCCTGACCGTCGCCGAACTGGCGGCGCTGCCACTGGCCCGCTGAAAAACTCGTGCGAAAAAAATCTCCGTACGGCGATGAGTTCCGCACCGGCCCCCGGTCTATCCCCGCGTAACGACACGGACCCCGATGGGAGAGACCCCGCATGTACCAGCAGATGGTCTTCGTGAACCTGTGCGTGAGCGACCTCGACGCCTCGAAGAAGTTCTTCACGGAGCTCGGCTACCGGATCAACGAGCAGTTCAGCGACGACACCACCGCCTCGGTCGTGATCAGCGAGACCATCGTGGTGATGGTGCACACCAAGGACAAGTACGCCCAGTTCACCCAGAAGGAGATCGCGGACTCGAAGAAGACCAGCGAGGTGCTGATCGCGCTGAGCTCCGAGAGCCGCGCGAAGGTCGACGAGCTGGTCGAGAAGGCGGTCGCGGCGGGCGGTTCCGTCTCCGGCGAGACCCAGGACCACGGGTTCATGTACGGCCGCGCCTTCGACGACCCCGACGGCCACACCTTCGAGGTCGTGTGGATGGACCCGGCGGCCGTCCAGGGCTGAGACGCGCTGTGCCAGCATGGGCGCGTGCAGACGATGCCCGCCCATGCGGCCCACCATGACGACCGTGAGATCGAGACGCTGGAGGAGTTCGACGCCACCGTCGCGGCGCGCGGCACCCTCGCCGGCCTCCGCGTCCAGGCCGTCGACCTGACGGACCGTACGCGCGAACTGCTCGGCACGGACACGGCCGGTGCCGTCTTCCTCGGCTGCGCCATGCGCGAGGAGGCCGCCGCGAAGATCCGCACGGACGGCGCCCTGGTCTTCCCGCCGGTCCCGGGCCTGCCGTTCGACCCGTACCGCGGCCATGTCTACACGCCGGACGAGCTGTTCGAGTCGCTGGCGGACGGCTACGAGGCCACGCCCGACGCCCGGGCCTACGCCTGGTTCCAGCGCACGAAGGCGGACCGGGACATCTACGCCTCCATGCTGCGCGCGGTCCACGACGACTCCGTCTCGGACGCGCTCGACGAACTCCTGTCCGGCGCCCGGGTCGTGGGCGTGATGGGCGGCCACGCCATGGCCCGTGGCACGTTGGAGTACGCGGGGGCGGCGCGGCTCGGCCGGGAGCTGGCCCGTGCCGGTCTCACGGTGGCCACGGGCGGCGGCCCGGGCGCGATGGAGGCCGCGAACCTCGGCGCGTACGCCGCGCCGTTCGGCGACGAGATGCTCACCGAGTCGCTCGAACTGCTCGCCAAGGCACCGCACTTCACGCCGTCGATCACGCAGTGGGCGACGGCCGCCTTCGAGATACGCGCGCGCTGGCCGCAGGGCGGGCGTTCCGTGGGGATCCCGACCTGGTTCTACGGCCACGAGCCGCCGAACGCCTTCGCGTCGCACATCGCCAAGTACTTCGCCAACGCCACCCGGGAGGACGGCCTGCTGGCCCGGTCCACCGCGGGCGTGGTGTTCCTGCCGGGCGCCGCCGGGACCGTACAGGAGATCTTCGACAACGCGACGCCCAACTACTACGAGTCGCGCGGCGAGCCGACGCCGATGGTGCTCGTGGACCGGGCGCACTGGACGGAGAAGCTGCCGACGTGGCCGCTGCTCCGGTCGCTGGCCAGGGGCCGTTCGATGGAGGCGCGGATCGCGCTCGTGGAGCGGATCGAGGAGGCGCCGGAGGCGTTGAAACGCCTCGGCGGTTAATAAGCTGGCAAAGCAAGTGCTTGCAACCTGCATATGCGTTGACACTACTTATGCGACGCTTATAGACCTGAGAGCCTCCTGGTAGTGCTGATGTTCCGTCAACACTGCCTCCACCCCCCGCATTTGCGCATCCTGTAAAGGACAAACGTGGCAGTTCTGTCCGTATCACGCCGTACGGCTTCGCGCCGTACCGTCGCACGTTCCGTGCGGATCCTCGGTGTCGTCTCCGCCTCGGCCGCGCTCGCGCTCGGTGCCGCCGGCAACGCGCTCGCCTGCAACATCACGGAGTTCTCGGCCGAGGCGAAGTGCGATGGCGACAAGGGCGTCATCACCGTCACCGACGTGGATCCGACCGGTGTCCCGGCGACGATCACCGTGTACCTGGAGAACAACGGCGCCGACGTGAAGAAGGTCGGCGAGCAGGTGGTCAAGGGCTCGCGCGAAGGCACCACCATCGCCTTCGCCGAGAACTGGAAGCCGAACGCGGAGTACCGCATCCACGTCAAGGCCGCTCAGTACGTCGACGAGGACATCAAGCCGAGCCTCGTCACCCCGGCCACGGCCTGCAAGAAGGACGAGGAGAAGCCGCCGGCGACCCCGCCGGCCACGCCGACCCCGTCGGCCTCCCCGTCGAAGCCGGCCGAGGAGACCGACACCCCGGCCCCGTCGCCGTCGGAGAGCGAGAGCACGGCGCCGGCGGGCAACGCGCCCGCGCCGGCCGGTGATTCCAACCTCGCCGAGACCGGTGCCGACTCCAACACCGGCATCATCGCCGGCATCGCGGCGGCCCTGGTCGTCGTCGGTGGCGGCGCGGTGTTCTTCGGCATGCGCCGTCGTGGGGCGAACAGCAGCGACAGCTGACGTCCGCACATCAGCGCCCGGTGGTGGCCCGTCCCTCTCGTGGGGGCGGGCCATCGCCTGTTCCCGGCCTAGCCGAAGGTCGCCCGCTCCAGCCAGAACTCCAGCAGGTCCCGCTCCCCCAGCACGTCCAACTCCGGCGCGTCGAGCGGCAGTCGACGGTAGAAGGCGAGCAGGACGGCGGTGAGCGGCCCGCGCAGGGCGACGGTGGCCTTCTCATGACCCCGGCGCCAGGTAATGCCGGCTTCAGTGAGTTCGATGAACCACTCGGCGTTCAGGTCGGCGCCGGTGTCGGTGGCGTGCAGATGGATGCTGCGGCCCGGGCCGCGCAGTTCCCGCGCCGCGTCCTCGGGTGCCGTCCGCTGCACGTACTCCACGATCTGGAGCCACTCGTCGATCGCGTCGGCGGCCACGTCGGGCGCGACCTCGTAGGGCAGTCCGGCGGCGAGTGCGGCGTCCGCGCGGTGCACGGTGATCTCGTGCGTCATCCGGCGGGCCCAGAACCCGGAGTTGAGGATCCCCGCCCAGCTCCATACCTTCGTGTCCGGCCCGGCCTCCCGCAGCGCTGCGACGACCTGCTCGCCGCCCTCCGCCAGCCATGCGTCCAGTACGGCGGCGTCACCCCGGGTTCCGGGGCCTGCGAGGCCCGGCACCCGCTCCTCGGGCACCTCCTCCCCGGCCCGGGTCCGCACGATGAACTCCACCCAGCGCAGGGCGCCGCCCAGGTGCCGGACCAGGTCCTCCAGCGACCAGTCCGGGCAGGTCGGCACGGTGCCGGACAGATCGGCGCCGGACGTGACCACGGACCTCAACAGGGCTACCTGGTGGGCGATTTCGCCGCAGTAGCGCTCGTGCGCGAGTAACGTCATGCCCCGCACCCTAGGACCTAGCCGATCAGTCGAGCACCACGATTTCGGCCGCGTCGAACTCCACCCCGACCTCGTCCCCGGGCTCCGGTGCCGTCCGCAGCGCGCAGGCCGCCTCCAGGCGCGGGGCGTCGTCCGGCTGGAGGTGGACGGCGACATGGGTGCCCTTGAAGGTGCGCGCGGTCACCGTGCAGCGCAGGCCCGTGCCGGCGGGGACCAGACGCACACCGGCGGGCCGCACGAGCAGCGTGCGCGTGCCCTGCGGGGCGCCCTCCGGCACCGGCACCTTGCCCCACGGCGTGTTCGCCGCCTCCGCCCCGACCGTCGCCTCGACGACGTTCTCGAAGCCGAGGAAACGGGCCACGAACGCGTCGGCCGGCCGCTGCCACACCTCAAGCGGCGTACCGGACTGGGCGATCCGCCCGTCCCGCATCACCACGACCCGGTCGGCCAGCGCGAAGGCCTCCCCCTGGTCGTGCGTCACGGCGAGCACGGTCGTGCCCAACCGGCCGAACAGCTCCTTCAGTTCGACGACCAGCCGCTCCCTCAGCGACCGGTCGAGCTGCCCCAGCGGCTCGTCCAGCATCAGCAGCCGGGGACTCGGCGCGAGGGCCCGGGCCAGCGCCACCCGCTGCTGCTCCCCGCCGGACAGCGCCGCGACGGCCCGGCGGGATGCGCCTGGCAGGCCGACCAGGTCCAGCAACTCCTGTACCCGGTCGGCCTGTTGCCGCTTCGACGTCCCGCGCATACGCAGTCCGAAGGAGACGTTGCCGCCCACGTCCCGCTGCGGGAACAGCTGGTGGTCCTGGAACATCAGCCCGACGCCGCGCCGGTGCGCGGGCACGCCCGCCTGGTCGCGCCCGTCCAGCACCACCCGCCCGGAGTCGAGCGGCTGAAGCCCCGCCACGACCCGCAGCAGCGTCGACTTGCCGCTGCCGCTGGGCCCGAGCACACACACGATCTCGTGCTCGGCGACCTCCAGATCGACGGCGTCCAGCACGGCACGCCCGCCGAAACGGACCGTCGCGCTCTCCAGGGCCAGCAGCATCAGAACTCCCCGCTCCGGTCCGTGCGAAGCCTCTCCAGCACCAGCAGGGCCACAGCGCAGACCACCATCAGAATCGTCGAAAGGGCCATCGCCTGGCCATAGTTCAGCTCCCCGGGCCGTCCCAGAAGCCGCGCCACGGCGACCGGCAGCGTCGGGTTGTCCGGCCGCGCGATGAACACCGTCGCCCCGAACTCCCCGAGCGACACCGCGAAGGCGAACCCGGCCGCGATGAGCAGCGCCCGCCGCACCATCGGCAGATCCACCTCACGCCACACCCGCCAGGGCGAGGCCCCCAGCACCGAGGCGGCCTCCCGCAGCCGCACGTCCACCGCCCGCAGCACGGGCAGCATCGTCCGCACGACGAACGGCACCCCGACCAGCGCCTGTGCGAGCGGCACCAGGAGCCACGAGGACCTCAGATCCAGCGGCGGCTCGTCCAACGCGATCAGAAAGCCGAAGCCGACGGTCACCGCGGACACCCCGAGCGGCAGCATCAGCAGCGCGTCGAAGCCGCGCACGAACCGCCCGGCGTCCCGGCGGGTGAGCGCGACGGCGGCGAGACCGCCGATCACCACCGCGATGAGAGTGGCGGCGACGGCGTACGACAGGGAGTTGCCGATCGCCTCGATCGGCGCCACCAGGAACACCCCGCCGTCGTCCCTGGTCAGGGCCCGGTAGTAGCCGAAGCCGGACGCGCCCACAGACCGCTGCACCAGCACGGCGAGCGGCAGCAGGAGCAGCACGACGACGGTGCCGAGCACCCCGCCCAGCAGCGCCCACTGCCCGGCGCCGCGCGGCCGGCGCGCGGTACCGGCCGGGTCCACCAGCCGCAGCGCGGTCTCCCGCCGCCGTACGGTCCAGGCGTGCAGGGCGAGGATCGCGCCCACCGCGACGAACTGGATCAGCGTCAGCACGGCGGCCGTGGACAGGTCGAAGATCTCCGACGTCTGCCGGTAGATCTCCACCTCCAGCGTCGAGAAGGTGGGGCCGCCGAGGATCTGGACGACACCGAAGGAGGTGAAGGTGAACAGGAAGACCATCAGCGCGGCGGCGGCCACGGCGGGCGCCAGCGCCGGCAGCGTCACCTGCCGCCAGGCCCGCAGCGGCGACGCCCCGAGCATCCGCGCGGCCTCCTCCTGCCGCGGGTCGAGCTGCGCCCAGAGCCCGCCGACGGTCCGTACGACGACCGCGTAGTTGAAGAAGACGTGCGCGAGCAGGATCGCCCACACGGTGGTGTCCAGCCGCACGCCCCACAGCTCGTCGAGCAGCCCGCCGCGCCCGACCAGCGCCAGGAACGCCGTACCGACGACCACCGTCGGCAGCACGAACGGCACGGTCACGACCGCCCGCAGGACCTGCTTGCCCGGGAAGTCGAAGCGCGCGAAGACATACGCGCCGGGGAGCGCGACCAGCAGCGTGAGCGCGGTGGAGACGACCGCCTGCCAGGTGGTGAACCACAGGACGTGCCGTACGTCGGACTGCGCCAGCACCTCCACGACCCGCCCGAACCGCCAGACCCCGTCGACCTTCAGACCGCGCGCGACGATCGCGGCGACGGGGTAGGCGAAGAAGACCGCGAAGAACGCGACGGGCACGGCGATGAGCCCGAGCCGCGCCGCGCTCCCGCGCCGGTCCTTGCGGACGGCTGCTTCGGTTACTTCAGTACGAGCGAGGTCCACGACTTGACCCACTGATCACGGTTGTCGGCGATCTTCGCCGGGTCCATGGTCTCCGGGTCCTTGGCCTGCGGCCCGTACTTCACGAACTCCGGCGGCACTTGGGCGCCCTGACGCACCGGGTACACGTACATGTTGAGCGGCATGTCCTCCTGGAACCGCTCGCTGACCAGGAAGTCGAGGAGCGCCTTGCCGCCCTTGGTGTTCTTCGCGTTGCTCAGCAGCCCGGCGTACTCGACCTGCCGGAAACAGGTGCCCTCGGCGACGCCGGTCGGGGCGGTGCTCGGCTTCGGGTCGGCGAAGACGACCTCGGCGGGCGGCGAGGAGGCGTACGACACGACGAGCGGCCGGTCGCCCTTGGCCTTCTTGCCGCCGGCCGAGCCGGAGAACTCCTCGTTGTAGGCCTGCTCCCAGCCGTCGACGACCTTCACGCCGTTGGCCTTGAGCTTCTTCCAGTACCCCTCCCAGCCCCCGTCGCCGTACTTCGCGGCGGTACCGAGCAGGAAGCCGAGGCCGGGCGAGGAGGCGGAGGCGTTCTCGGTCACCAGCAGGTTCTTGTACTGGGGCTTGACCAGGTCGTCGAAGCTGCGCGGCGGATCGAGCTTGTGGTCGGCGAAGTACTTCTTGTCGTAGTTGACGCAGATGTCGCCGGTGTCGATGGGCGTGACCCGGTGCTTGTCCTGGTCGGCCCGGTACTCCGGCGCGATCCGGTCCGAGCCCTTCGGCTGGTACGGCTGGAAGAGGCCGTTGTCGAGGGCGCGGGACAGCAGCGTGTTGTCGACGCCGAAGAAGACGTCGCCCTGCGGGTTGTCCTTGGTCAGGATGGCCTTGTTCACGGCCTGCCCGGCGTCACCGTCCTTGAGGACGTTCACCTTGTAGCCGGACTGCTTCTCGAAGGCCGCGATGACGTCCTTCGAGGCGGCCCACGAGTCGTGGCTGACGAGGGTCACGGTCTTGGAGTCACCGGACCCCTGGCCGCCGTCGGACGACCCGCACGCGGCGAGCGTGCCGGCCATGCCGAGCCCGACGGCCACCGCCGTCAGCCGCTTGATGGTGTTGCCCACTGGATTCCTCCTGGAGGACCAGGAGAAGACGCGGCCCTGCCCGGGATCTCTGGGAGTCCCGGGCAGGGCGCAACAGCTCGAGTGATGACCGATCTCCCTACCCAGAATGACCTGGGCCAGGTTCGGAGGGTCTGCGGCCGTGTGCCGCACTCTCAGCGCTGTGGCGCTCCCCTGTCGGAATATGAAGGTGTCGGAAAATACGGTTGTGCTTACGCCGGTCAGACTACCGTTCGGTGGCGGCGAGCTGACCACACGCCCCGTCGATCTCCTGACCACGGGTGTCCCGGATCGTCACCGGCACACCATGGGCCGCGATCGCCTCCACGAACGCCTTCTCGTCCTCGGGCCGCGAGGCCGTCCACTTCGACCCCGGCGTCGGGTTGAGCGGGATCAGGTTCACGTGCACGGGCCTGCCCTTGAGCATCCGCCCGAGCCGGTCACCGCGCCAGGCCTGATCGTTGATGTCACGGATCAGCGCGTACTCGATGGACAGCCGGCGCCCGGACTTGGCGCTGTACTCGAAGCCGGCGTCCAGCACCTCCCGGACCTTCCACCGCGTGTTCACGGGGACGAGGGTGTCGCGCAGCTCGTCGTCGGGGGCGTGCAGCGAGATGGCGAGGCGGCACTTGAAGCCCTCGTCGGAGAACCGGTGGATGGCCGGGACGAGCCCGACCGTCGAGACGGTGATGCCACGCTGCGAGAGGCCCACCCCGTCGGGCTCGGGGTCGGTGAGCCGCCGGATGGCGCCGGCGACCCGATTGTAGTTGGCGAGCGGCTCACCCATGCCCATGAAGACGATGTTGCTGAGCCGCGCCGGCCCGCCGGGGACCTCCCCGTCCCGCAGCGCCCGCATGCCGTCCACGATCTGGTGCACGATCTCGGCGGTGGACAGGTTCCGGTCGAGCCCCGCCTGCCCGGTCGCGCAGAACGGGCAGTTCATCCCGCACCCGGCCTGCGAGCTGATGCACATGGTGACCCGGTCCGGGTAGCGCATCAGCACGGACTCGACGAGCGTCCCGTCGAACAGCCGCCACAGCGTCTTGCGCGTGGTGCCCTGGTCGGTCGACAGATGCCGCACGACGGACATCAGCTCGGGAAGCAGGGCCTCCTGGAGCCGGCCGCGGGAGCCGGCCGGAATATCGGTCCACTGCTCCGGATCGTGCGCGTACCGCGCGAAGTAGTGCTGCGAGAGCTGCTTGGCACGAAACGGCTTCTCCCCGACAGCCGCAACGGCTTCCTTGCGCTCGGCAGGAGTGAGGTCGGCGAGATGCCGCGGCGGCTTCTTGGCTCCGCGGGGGGCGACGAAAGTGAGTTCTCCGGGCTTAGGCATGGCTGTACCAGTGTCGCAGATCGATTCAGGTGACCTGCGACCGTCGCCCTTCGCCCGTTACTGCCCCGTGTGCTCCAGCTGGTCCTTGAGGAGCTGCTCGTTGCGCGGCAGTTCCTTGCGGACCTGGGGGCGTACGACGAGCGGGACGAGGACCTTGCCTACGCCGTGGCCCTCGAAGTCGACCTCGATCGTCACGTGGGAGCGCTGCCCCTCGTCGAACGGCTCGACCTCGCCGTGCACCCGTGCCCGCACCGGGCCGTCTACGCCTCGCATGCCCCAGCTGTGCGGCGGGTCGAACTCCGTGACCTCCATGGTCATCGGCATGACCCGGCGGCCGACGTGCCGGGTGACCCGCATCCGGGAGCCGACTCCGACCGGCCCCTCGTCGAGGCGTTCCGCGGACACGGCACTCAACTGCCACTCCGGCAGCCGCTGGGCGTCCGTGACGTAGTCGTAGACGTCCTCGGGACGCCGGTCGACATCGATGGTCTGTCGAATGCTGGACATGATGTCCCCCTTTGCGACGTACACCTGAATGGTCCCACTTGGAGACGCCGCAGGCACCCCCGCGCAACGACGGCGAGCTCCCGCCGACATCGGACGGGAGCTCGCCGCACAAAAGACCGCGAAAGCCGCCTTGCTCAACCGGACCCGACGAACAGCACGAGCAACAGCCACACCACCGGAGCCGTGGGCAGCAGCGAGTCCAGCCGGTCCATGATGCCGCCGTGCCCCGGCAGCAGTGTGCCCATGTCCTTGATGCCGAGGTCCCGCTTGATCATGGACTCACCGAGGTCGCCCAGCGTGGCGCTGACCGCGACCGCCAGGCCGAGCACCAGACCCTGCCACCAGGCACCGTCGTCGATGAGGAACTGCATGCACAACGCGCCCACGACCATCGCGAAGGAGACCGCACCGAGCAGGCCCTCGCGGGTCTTGCCGGGGCTGATGCGCGGAGCGAGCTTGTGCCGGCCGAAGCGCCAGCCGACCGCGTAGGCACCGGTGTCGCTGACGACCGTGAGCAGCAGGAACATGAGCACGCGCTGCGCCCCGTCGTCCGCCGTCAGCATCATCGCGACGAACGTCGCCAGGAACGGCACGTAGAACGCGGCGAAGACGCCCGCCGTGACGTCCCTGAGGTAGTTCTCTGGCGGTTCCGTCATGCGCCACACCAGCACCGCCAGTGCCGTGAGCGCCATGGCGACCCACGCGCCCTCGGCGCCCCGGACGTACCCGGCGACGACCATCGCGGCACCGCCGAGCGCGAGCGGCACGACGGGCGCCCGGATGCCCTTGCGCTCCTCCAGCCGCTTGGTCAGCTCCCACAGGCCCACCACGACGGCGACCGCGATCACGCCGACGAACACGGCCTTGACGACGAACAGCGACGCGACGATCACCGCGCCGAGTCCGACCCCGACCCCTATCGCGGCACTCAGGTCGCGACCCGCGCTCTTCTTCTGCGGCTTGGGTGCCGGCTCTGCGGCGTCGGGCATGGGCTCCGGATTCGTCTCGTTTCGGACCGGGGAGCCGCTCAGCGGAGCGGCCCCCCGGTCGTCATCCTGGTTTCCGCCGTAATCGGCTACGTCGGGCACGGTGGGCATGGGGCGAGTCTGAGGCGCTTCATGCGCATCGTATGCGGGACCCGCCGGAGCGGCTCCCTGGACGTGCCCATGGCCAGGGCTGTGTGCGTGCCCTTGGCCATGCCCTTGGTCGGTGGGCCCCCAGTACCCGGCCTGTGACGGCGCCCCCCAGGAAGAGTCGTTCATCAGACCTCGAGCAGCTCCGCTTCCTTGTGCTTCAGGAGCTCGTCCACCTGCGCGACGTACTTCGACGTCGTGTCGTCGAGCTCCTTCTCCGCACGGCGGCCCTCGTCCTCGCCGACCTCGCCGTCCTTGATCAGCTTGTCGATGGCGTCCTTGGCCTTGCGGCGCACGGAGCGGATGGAGACCTTGGCGTCCTCACCCTTGCTCTTGGCTACCTTGATGTACTCCCGGCGGCGCTCCTCGGTCAGCTCGGGGAACACCACCCGGATGATGTTGCCGTCGTTGCTCGGGTTGACGCCCAGGTCGGAGTCGCGGATGGCCTGCTCGATGTTGCGCAGCGCGCTCTTGTCGAACGGGGTCACCACGGCCATGCGCGGCTCGGGCACCGAGAACGAGGCCAGCTGGTTGATCGGGGTCGGCGCACCGTAGTAGTCGGCCACGATCTTGTTGAACATCGCCGGGTGCGCACGGCCGGTGCGGATCGCGGCGAAGTCCTCCTTGGCGACCACGACGGCCTTCTCCATCTTCTCCTCGGCCTCGAGGAGGGTCTCTTCGATCACCACTTGCTCCTGCGTGTCTTGAGTAGGCCCGGCTGCGGTTCCATGTGGGGCGGCGGCCGGCTGCGTCGCGTCTTCTTCCTGCACGGTTCCCGACCGGCGGACCATTGTCCATCCCCCGGCCCGGCTCCGTCCCGTCCGTCCCCCGGACGGGGTTGTTCCCGGGTGTCAGTCCCGGCTGCCGGGGTCCCCCACCAGCGTGCCGATCTTCTCACCCTTGACGGCACGCCCGATGTTGCCCTCCGCCAGCAGCTCGAAGACCACGATCGGGAGCTTGTTGTCGCGGCACAGTGTCACGGCCGTGGCGTCGGCGACCTTCAGATCGCGCGTGATGACCTCGCCGTAGCCGAGGTGGTCGAACTTCACCGCGTCCGGGTTGGTCTTCGGGTCGGAGTCGTAGACCCCGTCCACGCCGTTCTTGCCCATCAGCAGCGCCTCCGCGTCGATCTCCAGGGCGCGCTGGGCGGCGGTGGTGTCGGTGGAGAAGTACGGCATGCCCATACCGGCACCGAAGATGACCACACGGCCCTTCTCCAGGTGCCGCACGGCGCGCAGCGGGATGTACGGCTCGGCGACCTGTCCCATGGTGATGGCGGTCTGCACCCGGCAGTCCACCCCCACCTTCTCCAGGAAGTCCTGGAGGGCCAGGCAGTTCATGACCGTGCCGAGCATGCCCATGTAGTCGGAGCGGGCCCGGTCCATGCCGCGCTGCTGGAGCTCGGCACCGCGGAAGAAGTTGCCGCCGCCGATGACGACCGCGATCTGCGCACCGTCGCGCACGACGGCCGCGATCTCACGGGCGATCTTGTGCACCACGTCGGGGTCGACGCCCAGGCCCCCACCGCCGGAGAAGGCCTCTCCGGACAGCTTCAGCAGAAACCGGCCGCGCACTTTGCCGTCGTCGCTCTTCTGGGCCTTGGTGGTCATGGGGGATCCCGCCTCTTTCACGTGTTGCACATACGAAGAAGGCCATTGCCGGTGGGGCGTGGTTCGCATCCCATACGGCAATGGCCTCCTCGTCAGATCTGCTGTCGTCCGCCACCCCTGTGACGGCGTACCGGGACGACTGCTGCCGACCCTATCGGGACCGGGCGTCGATCGCGGTACGGACTCAGATGCCGACCTTGATGCGCGAGAAGCGCTTCAGGGTGACACCGGCCTCGTCCAGGACCTTCTGGACGGACTTCTTGTTGTCGAGCGCGTAGGGCTGGCCGAGCAGCGTGGCGTCCTTGAAGAAGCCGTTGAGGCGACCCTCGACGATCTTCGGCAGGGCGGCCTCGGGCTTGCCCTCGGCGCGGGTGGTCTCCTCGGCGACGCGACGCTCGGACTCGACGACCTCGGCCGGGACGTCGTCCTTGGAGAGGTACTTCGGCGCGAAGGCGGCGATGTGCTGGGCGACGCCCTTGGCGATCTCCGCGTTCGGCTTGTCCAGCTCGACGAGGACACCGATCTGCGGGGGCAGGTCGGGCATCGTGCGGTGCATGTACGCGGTGACGTAGCCGTCGGCGAACTGCGCGAAGCGGTCCAGGACGATCTTCTCGCCCAGGTTCGCGTTGGCCTCGTCCACGAACGCCTGGACGGTCTTGCCGGCCTCGATCTCGGAGGCGAGCAGGGCCTCGAGGTCGGCCGGGGAGGTCTTGGCGACGTGCTCGGCGATGGCCGTGGCCACGGCCTGGAACTTCTCGCCCTTGGCGACGAAGTCCGTCTCGCACTTCAGCTCGACGATGACACCGGAGGAGTTGTCGTCGGCGATGATCGAGACGACGGCACCGTTCTCGGCGGAACGGCCCTCGCGCTTGGCGACGCCCTTCTGGCCCTTGATGCGGAGCGCCTCGACGGCCTTCTCGACGTTGCCCTCGGCCTCGTCCAGCGCCTTCTTGCAGTCCATCATGCCGGCGCCCGTGAGCTCACGGAGCTTCTTGACGTCGGCGGCGGTGTAGTTCGCCATGAGTCTGTGAATCTCTCTCGAAGTCTGGAAGATCGAAGATCTGCGGATGCGCTCCATGGAGCCGGAGCGCACTGTCCTGCCGCTGACCTACGGGTGAACGGCGGGAGCGGACTTCACACCGCGCGAAGGCGCTGGTGATGCCGTACCGCTCCCGCCGTCACCTCGGACTGACGGGTCAGGCCTGCTCGGCCTCGGCGGCCTTCTCGCCCTCGGCCGGCTTCTCGGCCTCGGCGGCGGGGGCCTCGGCGGCCGGAGCAGCCTCGGCGGCCGGAGCGGCCTCAGCGGCGGGGGCAGCCTCGTCGGCCTTCTTCTCGCCCTCGAGCAGGTCGCGCTCCCACTCGGCCAGCGGCTCGCCCGCGGCCTTCTCGCCCTTGCCCTCGGTGGCGACACCGCTGCGGGCGATGAGGCCCTCGGCGACGGCGTCGGCGATGACGCGGGTGAGCAGGGTGACGGAGCGGATCGCGTCGTCGTTGCCCGGGATCTTGTAGTCGACCTCGTCGGGGTCGCAGTTGGTGTCGAGGATCGCGACGACCGGGATGTTCAGCTTCCGGGCCTCACCAACGGCGATGTGCTCCTTCTTGGTGTCCACGATCCAGACGGCGCTGGGCACCTTCTGCATCTCGCGGATACCGCCGAGGGTCTTCTCCAGCTTGGCCTTCTCGCGCGAGAGCACGAGAAGCTCCTTCTTGGTCAGACCGGACGCGGCGACGTCCTCGAAGTCGATCTGCTCGAGCTCCTTGAGGCGCTGCAGACGCTTGTAGACGGTCGAGAAGTTGGTGAGCATGCCGCCCAGCCAGCGCTGGTTGACGTAGGGCATGCCGACGCGGGTGGCCTGCTCGGCGATGGCCTCCTGCGCCTGCTTCTTCGTGCCGACGAACATGACCGTGCCGCCGTGGGCGACGGTCTCCTTGACGAACTCGTAGGCGCGGTCGATGTACGACAGCGACTGGAGCAGGTCGATGATGTAGATGCCGTTGCGCTCCGTGAAGATGAAGCGCTTCATCTTCGGGTTCCAACGACGGGTCTGGTGACCGAAGTGGACGCCGCTCTCCAGCAGCTCCCGCATCGTGACGACGGCCATGGCCGTATCTCCTTGTGCTTCTCGGTTGTGCCGCGGATGCCGGATGACCTCCGCGCCTGACGCCCGCTTGCGCGCCGTGCCACGAGGGACCGAGGGGCGCTGATACGGCCCGTTGCCGGGGTGCGTATCGGGGCGTGCGAAGTCGACCCGGTGACCCGGATCGCCACCAGAAGTGTACGGGACCCGCGGGGCACCGGGTGACGCCGTTGTCCACAACCGGGCGGTGGTCCACAGCCGCGGTCGGTGACGGGCGGCAGTCCGGGACGCTTTCGGCATGCGAGCGAAGCGATGTGTGCGTGTGTGGGCGCGGGTGGTCCTGCTGCTGGTCGTGACGGTGACGGCCCTGCTGGCCCCGCCTTTGCCCCTGTTCGCGGCCGGTGCCGCCCCGCCCGTCCCGGACGCCACCGTCCCGGCGGTGGGACATGCGTGGCCCGTGGGGTCACACCCCCGGGTCCTGCGCGGCTGGGAGCCCCCGGCGTCGGCCTACGGCCCGGGCCATCGGGGCGTGGACCTGGCGGCACCCCCGGGGACGCCGGTACGGGCGGTGGCGGCGGGCCGGGTGACTTTCGCGGGCCGGGTGGCCGGAAAGGGAGTGATCTCGCTGGATCTCCCGGGAACGGGCGACCCACCCCTGCGCACGACCTACGAGCCGGTGACGGCCACGGTGGAGCAGGACGAGGAGGTCGAACCGGGCGAGGTGATCGGCACGGTGGACGCGAGGGGCTCCCACTGCACGACGCCGTGCGTGCACTGGGGCCTGCGCAGAGGTGACACCTACCTGAACCCGCTGTCGCTCCTGCCCCCATGGCTCCTGCACACAGGCCCGTCGAGACTCCTGCCGGTCTACGGGACCTCCTAGGACGGCCCCCAGTATGACGAGCAGGAGCTCACTCCTTCGGCTCGGGGAACATGACCGTCATGACGCCGGCGGCGAGGGCCGCCACATCTGTCGCAGGGTCGACCGCCGCCCGCAGACCGAGGCTGCCGCCCAGCGCGCCCAGTACCACCACAACCTGCTCCAGCGGTATGGCCGGCTGGATGTGCAGACGTCGGCAAGCGCCCTCCAGCAAGGCGACGATCTGCTCCTCATGGCGGCGCTGAGCAGCTACCGAGACGGCCGCGGCATCGGGGTGACGCGTCACTGCGGCCATGAACTCCATGGCGGCGGTGCTCCACCTCGCCGCATCCTGGCCGTCGGCGAAGGCGCTCGGGATCAGTGCGGCGATCAGCTCCTGCCGACTGGACACCCGGTCCAGGGTTTCGCCGAGCAGCTGCAGGTGCGCCTCGGTGTGGGCATCGACGACGGCCAGCCACAAGCCCTCCTTGCCTCCGAAGTGCTTGTACACGGCGCCTCGCGTGTAGCCGGCCTCCTCGGCGATCTCGTCGACCGTGGCCGCCAGGAACCCCCGGCGCTGGAGCACCGAGCGGCCCGCCTCCAGCAGCCGCTCGTGGGTGACCTGCTGCTGCTCGGCCCGTGTCAACCTGCCCACCCGACTCACCCCCATTCAGTAACAGTGCGTTTCCAGAAACGCTACGTTACTCTAGTGGTATCGCTCGGCGCTTCGGACAAGGCAGGAGTCGGCTCGGTAATGATCGAGACAGTGGCCACCGGTACTGGCGAAAGAGCAGAGGGCTGAAAGCCATGGGGGTGGATCTGATGCTGGAGGGTTCCCCGGCGGGGAAGGCGCTCGAGCCGGTGCGGATCCGAGATGACATGAAGGGCGAGGCGGCGACGCATGAGTGAAGTCGTCCCCTACCTGGTGGTGTCCGGCTGTCTGATCGCGGTGATGGGGCTCTTCACCTGGCTGAAGCGCCTGGTGCTCCGCCGCGGACTGGCCGGGTCCGCCCTAGGTGGCGCGCTGGCCTCCTACGAGGAGGCCATGCGCATCACCTCCCACGAGTCCCACATCGAGATCCGCGCCCAGGCCGACCGCCAGACACCGGTCGTCTCCGACGACCCACGGTGGACCGGCCGCACCGCAGCGGGCACGAGCGCGGCCCGGACGCGGCGGTCCCGCCGCCCACGCAGGCGCCGCCTGCGCCGATGGTTGGGCCATTAGCCACCTGAGCAGCAACTGCGCCGACGTGCTCCTGCTCGGCGGTCACTGCTGCCACAGGTGCACACTCCCAGGCCGGGACACCTTGCCCCTGACGACGGAGGCCCACCCCCATGGGGCGCAGGGGCACCCCGCGACGCCGGGATGCGCACCCACCCGGCGCCCGCACCGACGCGGCTCAGCCCCGCACACCCCGCAGGGCCATACTCACCGCCGCGTCCGCGATGACGCCCGGCTCCTCCGCGGCCCCCAGCTCGATCCGCCGCACCGCCGCGTCCACAACCCCCTGCACCAGCATCGCCGCCAGCCGGGGCTGCTCGTGCCCCATCTCGTCCAGCGCCTCGACGATCATCGCGACCAGCCCGCCGTGCGCCGCCCGGATCTTCTCCCGGGCCCCGGGGTCCAGCTCACTCGCCGAGATCGCCACCACGGCCCGATGCCGCCGGTCCCCCACCAGTTCCAGCTGCTGCCGCACATACGCCTCGACCTTGGCCTCGGCCGTCCCCGCCCGTTGCATCGCCGCCGACACGTCCGCCGCCCAGACGGGAAAGTCGACCTCGCACAGCTCCTCGACCACGGCCGCCCGTGACCGGAAGTACTCGTAGACGGACGACCGCGCGAGCCCCGTCCGCTCGGCAAGGGCCGGGAAGGTCAGCGCCTCCGTACCGCCCTCGGACAACAAGGCGCGAGCCGCGTCCAGCAGGGCGGCTCGCTGCATCGACCGGTGCTCGGCCACGGAGGCCGCTCGAATCCTTGGCACGTCAACCACTGTACGGACGCGCCCGGCCCGGCGGGAGTGGCCTCCGCCGCCCCGTCGCCATCCGGCCAGGTCAGCGGCCGAAGCTCGCCAGTTTCGCTCTCAGCTGGAGCACCGACTTGGTGTGGATCTGGCTGACCCGGCTCTCGGTCACCCCCAGCACGTTCCCGATCTCGGCCAGGGTGAGCCCCTCGTAGTAGTACAGCGTGACCACGGTCTTCTCCCGCTCGGGCAGCGTGTTGATCGCCCGTGCGAGGAACCTGCGGAGCTCCCGGTCCTCGGCGACCTCCACGGGGTTGTCGGCGGCGGTGTCCTCCAGCGTGTCCATGACGCTCAGGCCATCGCCGCCCTCGGCCCCGCCGTGCAGCAGTTCCTCCAGGGCCACCACGTTGGCCAGGGACAACTGGCTGAACACCGCGTGCAGTTCCTCCACCGCGATGCCCATCTCGGCAGCCACCTCGCCCTCGGTCGGCGTCCGCCGCAGCCGCGCCTCCAGCGTGGCGTACGCGCGCTCCACGTTGCGCGCCTTCTGCCGCACCGACCGGGGGATCCAGTCCAGGGCCCGCAGCTCGTCGATCATCGCGCCCCGGATCCGGGTGATCGCGTACGTCTCGAACTTGATCTCGCGGTCGATGTCGAACTTCTCGATCGCGTCGATCAGCCCGAACACCCCGGACGAGACGAAGTCCGCCTGCTCGACATTGGACGGCAGGCCCACGCTGACCCGGCCGGCGACGTACTTCACGAGTGGCGAGTAGTGCAGGATCAGCTGCTCCCGCAGCCGCTCGTCACCCGTCGCCTTGTACGACCGCCACAGCTCGTCGAGCGTCGAGGGAGCGGGCGGCCGCACGCTGCCACCGTCACGGGCGGCTGGGGGGATCGCCGCCCGGTCGGACCCGGAGGTGTGCTGGGGCATTCGTCGCCTTGTGCCGTTCTGCTGCGGAGTGGTGCTGCTGGGGTGGGCTGTCTGTCCGATGTCGAGTTGCCTGTCCGTGCCGTGATCCTCGTGAGCGTAGCGTGACTGAGGTGTCGCGGTGCGCGAAGGACGGAGGTCCAAAAGTGCGCAGATACGTTCCTCAGGGCGTCCGACCGGGTCGGCGAGCTCGCTCGGTGTGATCACCGGAGGACCCCAACTGGGGGAATTTCCAAGGGATGTCGGGGTTCCCCCGGACGGCCGAACAGGCGCGGCCGTCATGGCCCCGGACCGCCGCGGACCGACATCAGCGCCTGGCGTGTCAACTTCCAGCCGTCGCCGTGTCGTTCGACGTAACCGAGTGCCCGGAGTTCGTACAGTCTCGCGATCGCGTCGTCCTGTGCGGTCTGTGCGCGGCGCGCGATCTCGTCCGGGCGGGCCGCCCGGCCGCCCGGGAGCGCGGCGAGCACCTGCCGAGTGGCCGGTGCCAGCAGGTCCCGGGGCAGGACGGGACCGCGCCGGTCGGGGGCCAGCTCTCCGATGTCGCCGACCAGCTCGATGACGTCCGCGGCGTCGGTGACCAGGGCCGCCTCGCCGCGCAGCAGCTCGTGCACCCCGGCGGACAGCCCGCTGGTGGCCGGGCCCGGTACGCCCATGGTGTACCGGCCGAGGCGCTGTGCCGCCCGTGCCGTGACCAGCGAGCCGCTGCGGTGGGCGGCCTCGACGACCACGGTGCCGCGGGTGAGTGCCGCGATCACCCGGTTGCGCAGGATGAACCGGCTGGGTGTCGGGTGATCACCGGGCGGCAACTCGCCGATGACCAGTCCCTGTTCGGCGATTCTGCTGATCAGCTGGGTGTGTCCGCGCGGGTAGGGGCGGTCGACGCCGCAGGCGAGGACGGCGACCGTGGCACCGCCCGCGCCGAGGGCCCCGCGGTGAGCGGCGCCGTCGACTCCGTAGGCGCCGCCGGACACCACGACCCAGCCCTGCTCGGCGAGGCCGGCGGCGAGGGCGGCCGCCATGTGCGCCCCGTACTCGGTGCAGGCGCGGGCGCCGACGACGGCCACCGACCTCAGCGCCCACATCCGCAGGCTGGCCCGCCCGCGCACCCACAGCCCGAGCGGCCGGGCATCCCCGAGATCATCGAGCTGCCCCGGCCACTCCGCGTCCCCCGGGGCGACGAACCGCACCCCGGCCTCCCGGGCGACGGCGAGGTCCGCGCGCGGCCGGGCCACCTCGGCCCGGGCCAGCAGGCCCTTCCACCGCTTCCCGCTCACTCCGGCCAGGGGCCGCCCGCCCTCCGACAGCCGCCGCGCCACCTCCCGCACGCCGGACTCCCGCACCCAGCGCCCGCCGATCTCGTCACCGGGCTCGATGACACGGGTGAGAAACACCCGGGCGAGCAGCTCGCTGTCCGGTTCACCGGCGACGCTCACGTCAGCGCTCCGATGGCCATGGGGACTCCCCTCGGGACACCGGTGCGCAACTGGAGCGCGAGGGCGACGTCCGTCGCGTCGGGCCGGTCGTGGCCGACGAGATCGGCGATGGTCCAGGCCACGCGCAGGACGCGGTCGAGACCGCGGGCGGTCAAGACGCCCCGCTCCAGGTTCCGCTCGGCCTCGTCCATCGCCCCGGACACGGCGTACCAGCGGCTGCGCAGGTCACGTCCGGGTACCTCGCTGTTCGTGCGCCACGGAGTGCCGGCGAGGCGCGCCGTGGCCCGCTCCCGCGCCGCTCGCACCCGGTCGGCGACCGTCGCGGTGGACTCGCCGCGCGCGCCGGAGGAGGTCAGCTCGGTGCGGGTGACACGGTCGACCTCCACGCGCAGGTCGACCCGGTCGAGCAGCGGGCCGGAGAGCCTGGCCTGGTAGCGGCGGATCGCCGAGGGCGGGCACTCGCACAGGTCGTCCCGCTGCGAGAACCGGCCGCACGGGCAGGGGTTGGCCGCGAGCACCATCAGGAACTTCGCCGGGAAGCGCACCACTCCCGCACTGCGCGCGATGACGACATGCCCCGCCTCCAGCGGCTGGCGCAGGGCGTCCAGGGCCTGGCCGCTGAACTCGGGCGTCTCGTCCAGGAAGAGGACTCCCCGGTGGGACAGCGACACCGCGCCGGGCCGTGCGATGCCCGGGCCGCCGCCGACGAGCGCCTGCATGGTGGCCGAGTGGTGCGGGGCGCAGTAGGGGGCGACGTCGATCAGGGGTTTGCCCGGAGGCAGCAGGCCCGCCACCGAGTGGACCGCGGTGACCTCCAGTGACTCCTGCCGGCCGAGCCGGGGCAGGATGGCGGGCAGCCGCTCCGCGAGCATCGTCTTGCCGGCGCCGGGAGGCCCTTCCAGGAACAGGTGGTGTCCGCCCGCGGCGGCGACCTCCACCGCTGTGCGCGCCGAGATCTGCCCGACGACGTCCGCCAGGTCGTGGCCGGGTTCGTGCTGGGCCGCGCCGACGCTGTGCATGCCCGTGGCGGCGCCCGTGCCCGGCATGCGCAGGCCGGCGAGGAGCGGGTCCGGGCGGCCCTGCTCGTCGGGATCCTCGTCGGGCACGGGTTCGTCGGCCAGGACGGCGATCAGCTGGCGCAGGCTCCGCACGCCCAGGACGGAGATCCCGGGCACGAGGGACGCCTCGGCCGCGGCGCACTCGGGCACGACCACCTGCTCATACCCCGCATCAGCCGCCGCCAGCACCGCCGGCAGGACACCCCGCACCGGCCGCACCCGCCCGTCCAGCCCCAGTTCGCCGATCATCACGATGTCGGAGAGGACCCGTGGGTCGATGCGCTCCGCCGCGCCGAGAACCGCTGCCGCGACGGCCAGGTCGAAGCCGCTGCCGGACTTGGGGACGGAGGCCGGGCTCAGGCCGACCGTGAGTTTCTTCTGGGGCCAGGCCGCGCCCGAGTTGACGACCGCGGCCCGCACCCGGTCCCGGCTCTCCGTCAGGCTCTTGTCGGGCAGCCCGACCAGCGTGAAGGCCGCGACGCCCGGCTCCAGGTCGGCCTGGACCTCGACGACCACGCCCTCGACTCCGACCAGCGCCACCGAACACGTACGGGCGAATCCCATCAGGCCACCCCCCGCACATGCTCGACCACGGCCGCCCCGCGGGCCGGCAGCAGCACCCCGACCACGTCGATGCGGACTCCGCCGGGCGGTGCGCCCCCGTGCGTCTGGATCCACCGCTCGGCGAGGTCCCGCAGCCGCTCCGCCTTCTGTGGGGTCACGGCGGCCATCGGATGCTCGAAGGGACCTTCCCTGCGGGTCTTCACCTCGCAGACGACCAGGACGTCCCCGTCCCTGGCCACGATGTCGATCTCTCCGGCCCGGCCCGAGCGCCAGTTGCGCACCAGGACCGTCAGTCCGCTCTCCGCGAGCCGCCGGGCGGCCAGCGTCTCTCCGTACCTGCCCATCGCACTGCGTGCGTTCATGTCGGCACCACCTCCGGCGCCAACGATCACGCACCCGTCCCCACGAAGTGGATCTTGGTGGACAGCTCAGCGGCTGTGGAAAACTCCGTCACCCTTCCGGGTGAACGTCACCCTCCTGAGGGAACGTCATCCACTCGGCAGTTCGAGATCGCTCTTGTTCAGCTCCTCGATGTTCACGTCCTTGAACGTGAGGACCCGGACCTGCTTCACGAACCGCGCCGGCCGGTACATGTCCCACACCCAGGCGTCCGCCATGGACACCTCGAAGAACACCTCACCCTGGACCGAGTGCACCTGCATCTCGTAGTCGTTGGTCAGGTAGAAGCGCCGCTCGGTCTCGATCACGTATTTGAACAGACCGACGACATCGCGGTACTCCCGGTAGAGCTTCAGCTCCATCTCGGTCTCGTACTTCTCGAGGTCCTCGGCGCTCATGGCATGTTCCCCTTCAGCCGTGCGATCCCACCATTGTGCGCCAGTCCCGCGTGCCCCTAGACGATTTCCGGGTCAAGGATCACGGGCCTGGCCGGGGGACCTTCGTCGAGCAGCGTGCGCAGCAGCCCGGCGAGTCTGGTCGGATACACCGTCTCATGTGCCCGGGAAAGTTCCGGACACGTCCACCAGCGCGCTCCGGCGACACTGCACCGCTCCAGCTCGGTCAGCCCCGCGGCTTCGACCGCCGTACGGTCCGTTCGAGCCAGGAAGTACCACTCGTCCTGGTCCCAGCGACGGCCCGCGAACGGGAAGGAGCACATCCGCCGCCACAGCACCGGGCCCAGTTCGACCTCGGTGATGCCCGTCTCCTCGGCGAGTTCCCGCAGGGCGGCCTCCTCACGGGTCTCCTCGCCCTCCACGCCGCCGCCGGGGGTGAACCACCAGTCGTCGGCCGGATCGTCCGGCTCGTGCCCGTGCAGCAGCAGGATGCGGTCCCGCGGGTCGAGCAGCACGACCCGGGCTACCTTGCGCAGCCCGCCCTCGTAGGTGTCCTGGCCCGCCCCCACGGCCTCAGCGGACACCGGCGGGCTCCGCGCTCGCCCGCCGGGCCCGGGACGCGCCCGTACGCTTGGCGACGGGACCGTAGGCACCCCCGCCCAGCACGAGCACGGCACCGGGGATCACCAGGGCGATGATCGTCCGCAGCGGTCCGGGCGAGGACAGGGTGCCGAGCGGCTCGAAGCCGGTGGGGCGCTCCAGCATGCCCTTCATGGGCCAGACCACGGAGTCGACGCGGGCGTCCACGGCGGAGCGGGCCACCGTGCCGCTGGCGGCGTCGGTGAGGTGGGCGGTGGAGTCGACGGAGTTGCCCCGCTCGTCACCGAGCAGGAAGAGACGGCCCTTGGGGACGGTCACGGTCGGGAAGTTGCTCATCTCGGCCGGTGTGCCCTTGGGCAGGTACGTCTCGTCGATCTCCTTGCCGTTGACCTTGAGCTTGCCGTCCTGGCAGCAGGCGACCGTGTCGCCGCCGACGGCGACGACGCGCTTGACCATCGGGGCGTTGGCCCAGGTCGCGTCCTTGAAGACGACGACGTCACCGCGGCGCACCTCGCCGCCGTCGACGCGCTGCGCCAGGATCCGGTCGCCCGCGTCGATCGTCGGGGTCATCGAACTGGTGGGCACCGTGTACGGCCGGTAGACCACCGCCCC
Organism: Streptomyces africanus; assembly: GCF_002150735.1. Taxonomy (GTDB): domain Bacteria; phylum Actinomycetota; class Actinomycetes; order Streptomycetales; family Streptomycetaceae; genus Streptomyces; species Streptomyces africanus. Next base: position 35,264 of record NZ_MUKA01000061.1, on the reverse strand, counting down.
CCAGGCGAAACCCCCGAGGAACAGCACGAGGCCCAGTGCGACGGCCAGCCCGGACAACCGCTGTCCGGTCCGGCTGCCCACCGGGCCCGGGCCTGTGGCACCGCCGCGCGGGGCCGTGTGCGTCATGCTCTCGCCACCCATGGGTCCGCACCCTACCCGGGGGTACCGACCGGGGTCAGCCCACCGTCGGGATCACTGCTTCCTGCGGCGCCACAGCACCACCGGCACCACACCCAGCAGCGCCGCCCCCTGCGGCGCCACCGCCGGACCGGCCGCGGCCGGCTGGGCGTTCAGACCGGCCTGGTCGAAGGTGTCCGGCTCCGGCAGGTTGTCCCAGCGGTTGATCGGCCAGGCGATGACGACGGCCCGGCCGACGACGTCCTTCACCGGGACCATGCCCTGGTGCTCGTCCGACTGGTTGTAGCGGGAGTCCCGGGAGTTCTGCCGGTGGTCGCCCATGACCCAGATGTACCCCTTGGGAACCTTTACCTTGAATTGACCGCCCTGGTCGTCGACGCTGCACGGAGTGTTGCCCGCGTAGACGTACGACCGCTCGTCCAGCGCCTTGCCGTTGACCTTCAGCGGGCCCGTGCCCTTGCACTCGACCGTGTCGCCGCCGACGCCGACGACGCGCTTGATGAGGTCCTTCTCCTCCGCGGACGGCATGAGGCCGATCCAGCTGAGGAACGTCTGCAAGGCGTTCGGATCCGCCGTCGGCTCGCCCGCCAGCCAGTTGTCCGGGTCGTGGAAGACGACGACCTCGCCGCGCTCGGGCTCGGAGCCGAACCAGGGGGTCAGCTTGTCGACCAGGACGCGGTCGCCCTGCTGAAGGGTGTTCTGCATCGAGTCGGAGGGGATGGAGAACGCCTGCACCAGGAACGTCTTGATCAGCAGCGCGAGCACCAGCGCGATGCCGATCAGAATGGGCAGCTCCTTCCAGAAGGAGCGTTGCTTCTTCGGCGTCCTGGCCGGGCCCCCCGGCCCCTCGCCCTCGGCTGTGCTGTACTCGCTTGTCACCCTGTCGCCCTCGGCTGCTCCGGAGTCATTCCCGGAGGTCACGGCGCTGTCCGCGGCCGGGACGGCGGATTGCGCGGGGCGTCCGCGGTGCTCCTCGCCGTCGTGTCCGGACCGTGCGCCAACCGCCACATCCCCCACGCCAACTCCTCACTCTGTGCCGCTGCCTGCCCCGCACACGACGCAGGCCCACCACTCCCATAACGAGCGGGAGTTCCGCAGGGGTCGGGAGCTGGATCGTTCCGTTCGAATCGTCGGAGGCAACCCTATGCGACAGTTCGGCAGCAGCGGTCGACCCTGGGGCCGAGTCGGACACGGAGGCGTATGTGTTCGGTTCCTCCAGGGTGGTCCAGTGCCCGAACGGCCAGGCGATAACCATGGCCCGGCCGACGACCTCCTCCTCGGAGACCGTGCCGCCGTAGTCGGTGTCCTGGTGGGCGCGGGAGTCCGCGGAGTTGTTCCGGTGGTCGCCCATCACCCACAGCCGGCCCGGAGGGACGGTGATGTCGAACGGCGTGTCGGACGGGGCGGCGCCGGGGTACAGGTAGTCCTCGTTCAGCGGGATGCCGTTGACGGTCACGCGCCCCTGGGTGTCGCAGCACTTGACGCGGTCTCCGCCGACGCCCACGACCCGCTTGATGAGGTCCTTCTCGTCGTCGGACGGCAGCAGGCCGATGAAGGTGAGCCCTTCCTTGACCTGCTTGACGACGATGGGGTCGTCCTTCGGAAGGGTGGTCTGCTCGTCCTGGAGCCAGCCGCCGGGGTCCTTGAAGACGACGACGTCCCCGCGCTGCGGCTTGGAGCCGAACCACGGGGTGAGCTTGTCGACCAGGACGCGGTCGCCGATCTGGATCGTCTGCTCCATGGAGCCGGACGGGATGACGAAGGCCTGGACGAGGAACGTCTTCAGCACGAGCGCGATGAGGACGGCGACGCCGACGAGGAGGGGGATCTCCTTGACGGCACCGCGCCTGCGGCGCCGCTTGACCTTCTTCTGGAGCTTGCGCCGCTCGGCGCGCGTACGGCCGCCGGACGGGCCGGAGGCGCGCCGGGCGCCGGTCGGCAGCAGGTTGTCGGCGGGGCTGGCGGGGGCGCCGCGCGGCTTGCCGCGGTTACCCATGGGCGCCCGCCCTTCCGGCGGCGGCAGCGGGCACACGCGCGTAGGCGTCGGGGCGGTGCAGCCGGGTGGCGTGGCCGAAGGGCCAGACGATCCAGTCGGCGCGGCCGATCACCTCACCGACCGGGACCATGCCGCCGCCGGGCGAGCCGAGGTGGTCACGGGAGTCGCTGGAGTCGCCGCGGTGGTCGCCTAGGAGGAACAGGGTGGCGCCGGGCACGACGACGTCGAAGGGCACGGTGGAGGGGCTGTCGCCGGGATACAGGAAGCCCGACTCGTCGACCGGCCGGCCGTTCACCTGGATCCTCCCCTCCCTGTCGCAGCAGACGACGTGGTCTCCCCCCACGCCGACAACGCGTTTGATGTAGTCCGCGTGCCCGAAGTACCCGGTCCCGTCGAACACGACGATGTCTCCCCGCCGCGGCTCGGCTCCGAAACGGTACGCCAACTTATTTACGAGAACCCGGTCCCCGATCCTCAATCCCTGTTCCATGGATCCGCTGGGGATCTGGAACGGCCGCAGCACGAACGTGCTGAGCACCAGCAGGAAGAGCAGGCAGGCCAGCAGCGTCAGAGTGATCCGGCCTCCCGGGACCCACTCGGTGACACGCGACAACGCGAAACGCGACCGGTCCTCCGGCCCTCCGGGATCCGAGGTGTCCTCGGAGTCGGAAGGGCGGGAGGAGCGGTCGCGCTCCGTCTGCTGAGCTTCGGTGTCCATCGGAGCCAGATGCTATCCGGCCCCGATGTGAACTCCGGAGAGCGCTCAGTTCTCGCGCTTCTCCTTGATCTTCGCGGCCTTGCCGCGCAGCTCGCGCAGGTAGTACAGCTTGGCGCGGCGGACGTCGCCCTTGGTGACGAGCTCGATCTTCTCCACGATCGGGGTGTGCACCGGGAAGGTGCGCTCGACGCCGACGGAGAAGGAGACCTTGCGGACCGTGAAGGTCTCGCGGACGCCGGCACCCTGGCGGCGGATCACCACACCCTTGAACTGCTGCACACGGGAGCGGTTGCCCTCGATGACGCGGACGTGCACGTTGACCGTGTCGCCCGGGCGGAAGGCGGGGACGTCGCTGCGCAGCGACGCGGAGTCGACGGTGTCGAGCAGGTGAGACATTTCGTCTGCTTTCCTCGCTGATGCCACAGGTCATCAACGGAAACTAGGTGTTCTGGATCAGGGTCGTGCGGGTCGGAGCGGGCGTCGTCTCCCCCTGTGGCAGGGGCGCGCGCCGGACGGACGCACAACAGCTGGCTATTCTTCCACGCCCTCGGTCCTGCGCCAAAATCGGCCGTACGGCTCCCCCGCGGGGTCGGGCGCCCAGCCCAGGATGGACAGCATCTCCCGGTCCTTCTTGTCGAAGGCCTTGGGGTCGCACCGCTCGATGAGGTCGGGCCGGTGGGCCGTCGTGCGCTTCAGGGCCTCATCCCGCCGCCAGCGGGCGATCTTCCCGTGATGGCCGCTGAGCAGCACGTCGGGGATGTCCCGGCCGCGCCACTCGGGCGGCTTGGTGTAGACGGGCCCCTCCAGCAGGCTCGCCATGGCGCCGGGCGCGAAGGAGTCGTCCCGGTGGGACTCGGCGTTGCCCAGGACGCCGGGCAGCAGCCGCGCCACGGCTTCCGTGACGACGAGGACGGCCGCCTCGCCGCCGGCCAGGACGTAGTCGCCGATGGACACCTCGTACACCGGCATCCGCGTCGCGTACTCCTCGACGACGCGCCGGTCGATGCCCTCGTAGCGGGCCGGCGTGAAGATCAGCCAGGGGCGCTCGGACAGGTGGACGGCGAGCTCCTGGGTGAAGGGGCGGCCGCTGGGCGTGGGCACGATGAGGGCGGGCGTGTGGGAGCCGGTCTCGTAGCCGTCGGCCAGGACGGAGTCCAGCGCCTCTCCCCAGGGCTCGGTCTTCATGACCATGCCGGGGCCGCCGCCGTAGGGCGTGTCGTCGACGGTGTTGTGGCGGTCGTAGGTCCACGAACGCAGATCGTGGACGTGCACGTTCAGCTGTCCACGCGCGCGTGCCTTGCCGACGAGGGAGACGTTCAGCGGTTCCAGGTACTCGGGGAAGATCGTGACGACGTCGAGGCGCATTACGACTCTTCCCGGCGGGCGGTCTCGTCCCCGTCGGCGGTCTCTTCCCGGCTGGACGCGATCTCCGCTCGGTCGTCGATCAGGCCCGGCGGCGGGGTGATGACGGCCTTCTGCTCCTCCAGGTCGATCTCGGCGACGATCTCCTCGACGAAGGGGATCATCACCTCGCTGCCGTCGGGGCGCTCCACGATGAACAGGTCCTGGGTGGGCAGGTGCGAGATCTCCGTGATCCGGCCGACCTCCGTGCCGTCCGCGGTGACCACGTCGAGGTCGATCAGCTGGTGGTCGTAGTACTCGTCGTCGCCCTCGGGCAGTTCCTCCGGGTCGATCTCGGCGATCAGGAGGGTGTTGCGCAGCGCCTCGGCGCCGGTGCGGTCGCTGACGCCCTCGAAGCGCAGCAGGAGCCGGCCGCTGTGGACGCGGCCCGTCTCGATGGTGAGGGGTCCCGCGGCGGCGGGATCGGTGGCGAGGACGGCGCCGGGGGCGAGCCTGAGCTCAGGCTCGTCCGTCCGTACCTCGACGGTGACCTCGCCCTTGATGCCATGGGCGCGGCCGATCCGTGCGACTACCAACTGCACGTGTCCAGTCTCCTGTCATACGACTGCGGGCCGGGGACGGCCCTCAGGCCATCCCCGGCCCGAGCCGGTTGCATTGAAGCGTCAGCGGACGTGGTCCACGTCGACGAGGTCGACGCGGACACCGCGACCGCCGATAGCGCCCACGACGGTACGCAGGGCGCGTGCGGTGCGGCCGTTGCGGCCGATCACCTTGCCGAGGTCGTCCGGGTGGACCCGGACCTCGAGCACTCGCCCGCGGCGCAGGTTGCGCGAGGCGACCTGCACATCGTCAGGGTTGTCGACGATGCCCTTCACGAGGTGCTCGAGAGCCTCCTCGAGCATGCTCAGGCCTCGGTCGAAGCGGACTCAGCGGCGGCCTCGTCCTTCTTCTCAGCCTTCTTCTTCTGGGTGATCGCCTCACCCTTGCCCTCGTCGTCGCCGCCGATGGCCTCGAACGACGGGCGCGCGGCCTTCTCGGGCTGCGTCAGCAGCGGAGCCGGGGCGGGCTCGCCCTTGAACTTCTGCCAGTCGCCGGTCTTCTTGAGGATGGCCATCACGGGCTCGGTCGGCTGGGCGCCGACACCGAGCCAGTACGCCACACGCTCGGCGTCGACCTCGATCACCGACGGGTTGTACGTCGGGTGGTACTTGCCGATCTCCTCGATCGCACGACCGTCACGACGGGTACGGGAGTCGGCGACGACGATGCGGTAGTGAGGCGAACGGATCTTGCCCAGACGCTTCAGCTTGATCTTGACTGCCACGGGAGTGGGTTCTCCTGGTTTTGACGTGGTTGGGCACGGCGAGAGAAGCCGCGTGGGGTTGCGGTACCCGAGTGCCCGATGGACGCGTCAGCCGGAGGCGAGAGGGTTCCTGTGCGGCTGTCGAGTACAGCTAGCCATTGTGCCACACCCTGCCGGGCGGCTTTGACCGCGGGGTTCGCCACCGTGCGGGCAGGGTGAGGGGGCACCCGGCGTGGAGTTGAAGTACGTCGGGTGCCCTGCCCGGCAGTGGCGGGTGCTGTCCCGACCGGCAGCCACGAGATGCCGGTGGTGGACGTCAGCCGGCCACCGCTCCCACCACGTCCGGGATGCGGAACGGCTTGCCGCAGCCGCCGCAGACGATGGGCGCCTGGGCGAGGACCGACGGCACGACGCGTACGTTGCGGCCGCAGTCGCAGACCGCCTTGACGCGGACGCCGCCGCCGGAGGAGCCGTGCCGGGCGGCCGGGCCACGGAAGGTGCGGGAGGTGTCGGAGGAGGTCGCGGCCGTGTGGGCCTTGAGGGCGCGCTGGAGGCGCTCCATGGTCGGGCGGTAGCGGCGCTTCGCCTCGGGGGTGAGCGTGACCAGGGAGAAGCCGCTGCTGGGGTGCGGTTCCTCGGGGTGGTCCAGGCCCAGCTCCTCGGCGATCGCGAGGAATCTGCGGTTGTGGTAGCGGCCGGCACGGGAGGTGTCGCGGACGCCGCGGGAGGCGGCGATGCCATGGACTGCCTCATGGAGCAGTCGCTCGAAGGAGAGCTCGTGCCCGCACGCGGACGACGACTCCCCGATCAGGGACTCTGGCGCGGCAAGGTCGGGCAGCTCGGGGTGGTACCGCTGAATGTCGGCCCACGCCTGTGCCAGCTCTGCGGCGAGAACAGGTGGTGTCTGTGTCGTGCTCACGTAATGACAACGAGCCGGGGTGCCCCAGTGTTCCGATTCCGGGGCATCCCAAATAATTTGCACGTACCCGTCAGTTGCCTCTGATGCGTCCCGACGAGGGCGGGTGCGCTGATCTGTGGAGAAGCCTCACAGCTCACCACAAGGTGGTGCGTAGTCCCGCGTACGCCCCGGCGCGTAGAGCATGTGCGCGCGCCGGGGGAACAGTGGTCCGCGGTTACGCAAGAGGCGTTTCGGTCGCCTTGCGCCCCACTCGGTGAGCGCGTGCGGCTCACTCAGTAAGCGCGCGCGACGATCGCGACGTTACCGGGTGCGTCGTCGGCGTCCGGCACCGACCCGTCCTCGGCGACCAGACACCGTACGGTCACCGCGTGGTCGGCCAGCTTCGCCTCGCCCTCCTCGCCGAGCACCGCCCACGGGATGCGCGCCCAGCCGCCGGCGCCCGTGACCTCGACCGCCTCGTCGATCGTCGAGACCTCGCTCGTACGGGACTCGCGGCGCTCCCGGGACTGCTTGAGCAACAGCGCCTGGTCTTCCTCGAGGACCTGCGGCAGCAGCGACACCAGGGCGTCCAGGGAGACCGGCTCCTTGCCCCCCGGGATACGGCGGGCCAGCATCGCGGTGCCGTTCTCCAGGTCGCGCGGGCCGATCTCGATCCGGACCGGCACGCCCTTGAGCTCCCAGTCGACGGCGCGGCGGCCGAAGGGGGTGTCGGTGCGGTCGTCGACGTGGACGCGGATCCCGGCCGCCTTCAGCCGGTCGCCGACCTCGCGGACCTTGGCCAGAACCGCCTCGTCGCCCTTGATCGCGAGCACCACGGCCTGGGTCTGTGCCAGCCGCGGCGGGACGCGCAGGCCGTTGTCGTCGCCGTGCATCATCACCAGGGCGCCGATCATGCGGGTGGTGGAGCCCCAGGAGGTCTGCCAGACCAGCTCCTGCTTGCCGTCCTTGGACAGGTACTGCGTGCTGAAGGCCTTGGCGAAGTTCTGGCCCAGTTCGTGGCTGGTGGCCATCTGGAGGGCCTTGCCGTCGCCCATCATGCCTTCGAGCGTGAGGGTGTTGACGGCGCCGGCGAACCGCTCCTTGACGGTCTTGCGGCCGGGGACGACGTCCATCGCGAGGACGTTCACCATGAAGTCCTCGTAGACCTTCCGGTGGATGTGCGCGGCGAAGTCGCGCGCCTCCTCGTACGTGGCGTGCGCGGTGTGGCCCTCCTGCCAGAGGAACTCGGTGGTGCGCAGGAACAGGCGGGGCCGCAGCTCCCAGCGCACGACGTTCGCCCACTGGTTGATGAGCAGCGGCAGGTCGCGGTAGCTCTGCACCCACTTCGAGAAGTAGTCGTTGATGATCATCTCGGAGGTGGGCCGGACCACGGCGGGCTCTTCGAGTTCCTTGCCGCCGCCGTGCGTGACCACGGCCAGCTCGGGTGCGAAGCCCTCGACGTGGTCCGCCTCGCGCGTGAGGTACGACTGCGGGATCAGGAGCGGGAAGTACGCGTTCTGGGTTCCCGTCTCCTTGATGCGGGCGTCCATCTCGGCCTGCATCCGCTCCCACAGCCCGTATCCGTACGGTCGGATGACCATGGTGCCGCGCACCGGACCGTTGTCGGCGAGCTCCGCCTTGGTGATCAAGTCCTGGTACCAGCGCGGGAAATCGTCCGCCTGGGGGGTGAGAACGGGTGTCTTGGCCATAGCGAGATCGTACGGGCCCACGTTGCCGGAATGTGAAATCTCGCCATAGGCACATGACAACTCATATGCCGGGCCGCATTCCACTGGACGACAGGTCGAGGGGGGAGTTTCCTGGCATACGGGGGTAGTGCGAGCGCACTGTCACGGGGGCCATGGAATCGGGCAAGAGGCAACTCTCGGCGGATTGGGGCGCTTACTTATGACACCTACGCTCGTGCGGCAGCACCTGCCTCACGCGGGGTCCGCACCCCGCGTGGACCTGCGTGCACGCGCGCGTGACTGGTCCGAAATCCAGGAGCGGATGCTCGTACCGCTCTACGAGGCCGTCTACGAGCGACTGGACGTGGGTCCTGCGACGCGGCTGCTCGGCCTCGGCTGCGGTTCCGGACTCGCCCTGCTGATGGCCGCCGCGCGGGGAGCGACGGTCACCGGTGTCGACGCTTCCCCCGAAAGAATGGCCCTCGCACGGGAGCGACTGCTGCCCGAGGGCGGGGCCACGCACGCGCGTGCGGGCAACCGGCTGGTCGACGGCTCACCCCGGGACACGGCCGAGCCGGGCACCAAGGCGTACACCCTGGTGACCGCCTTCGAGCCGATCGGGTGCCTGGCGGGCGACTCGGAGGGGCTGGGCGGGCTGCTCGCGGAGGCGACGCCGCTGGCGGGGCGCGGAGCGGCCGTGGTGCTGGTCGGCTGGGGTCCGCCGGAGCGGTGCGCCACGACGTCCGTGCTGCGGGTCGCCACCAAGCTGGCGGAGCCGCTGCGCAGCACGGGCAGCTGGCGCCCGGCCCTCCGTGACGACCTGGAGGACGTCGCCCAGCGGGCCGGTCTCAGGCCGGACGGGTCGGGGCGGGTGGCGTGCCCCTTCGGATACGCCGATGTGGACAGCGCGGTACGCGGGCTCAAGTCGACGGGGCTGTTCGACGCGGCGATCACGGCGACGGACCAGGTGCAGGTGGACAAGGAGCTGACCGAGGCGCTGCATCCGCACCAGCGGCCGGACGGAACGGTGTGGATGCCGAACGTGTTCCGGTATCTGATCGCCCGGACACCCTGACCACTGAGGGCGCCCTCTTACGAGAAGGGGCGCCCTCGGCGTCGTGCGGTACGGGCCGTCAGCCCATGAACTTCTTGAACTCGTCCGGGAGTTCGAAGTCCTTGCCGCCCTGCTGCGGCAGCCCGAAGGCGCCTCCGCCCTCGGCGGCGGCCGCGCGCCGGGCGGCGGCCTCCTGCTCCTGCTGCTTGCGCTTCATCGGGTTGCCAGAGCGCTGCTTGCCCTTGGCCTGCTTCTGCTTCTTCTTCGCCCGGCCGGGACCGCCGCCCATGCCCGGCATCCCGGGCATCCCCGGCATACCGCCGCCCTGGGCCATGCGGGACATCATCTTGCGGGCCTCGAAGAACCGCTCGACCAGGTTCTTCACCGCGCTGACCTCGACACCGGAACCCCGTGCGATACGGGCGCGGCGCGAGCCGTTGATGATCGTCGGCTCCTGGCGCTCGGCCGGGGTCATCGACTTGATGATGGCGGCCGTGCGGTCGACGTCCCGCTCGTCCAGGTTGTTGATCTGGTCCTTCATCTGGCCCATGCCCGGGAGCATGCCGAGCAGCTTGGAGATGGAGCCCATCTTCCTGACCTGCTCCATCTGGGCCAGGAAGTCGTCGAGGGTGAAGTCCTGGCCCTTCTTGGAGGCCAGCTTCTCGGCCATCTTCTGGGCTTCGGCCTGGTCGAAGGTCTTCTCCGCCTGCTCGATCAGGGTGAGCAGGTCACCCATGTCGAGGATGCGGGAGGCCATCCGGTCCGGGTGGAAGGCGTCGAAGTCGTCGAGCTTCTCGCCGTTCGACGCGAACATGATCGGCTTGCCGGTGATCTGCCGGATCGACAGGGCCGCACCACCGCGGGCGTCACCGTCGAGCTTGGAGAGCACCACGCCGTCGAAGCCGACGCCGTCGCGGAAGGCCTCGGCGGTGTTGACGGCGTCCTGACCGATCATCGCGTCGACGACGAACAGGATCTCGTCGGGGCTGACCGCGTCCCGGATGTCCGCGGCCTGCTGCATCATCTCCTGGTCGATGCCCAGGCGGCCGGCGGTGTCCACGATCACGATGTCGTGGACCTTGGACTTGGCGAACTCGATGGAGTCCTTGGCGACCTTGACCGGGTCACCGACGCCGTTGCCCGGCTCCGGCGCGTAGACGCTGACGCCCGCGCGCTCGGCGACGACACTGAGCTGGTTCACGGCGTTCGGGCGCTGGAGGTCACAGGCGACCAGCAGCGGCGAGTGGCCCTGCTCCTTCAGCCAGCGGCCGAGCTTGCCCGCGAGGGTGGTCTTACCGGCACCCTGCAGACCCGCCAGCATGATCACGGTGGGCGGCTGCTTGGCGAAGCGCAGACGCCGGGTCTCGCCGCCGAGGATGGTGACCAGTTCGTCGTTGACGATCTTGAGCACCTGCTGGGCGGGGTTCAGCGCCCGCGAGACCTCGGCGCCGAGCGCGCGCTCCTTGACGTTCTTGATGAACGTACGGACGACCGGCAGCGCCACATCCGCCTCGAGGAGCGCGATCCGGATCTCGCGCGCCGTGGCGTCGATGTCCGCCTCGGAGAGCCGTCCCTTGCCGCGCAGGTTCTTGAAGGTCGCTGAGAGGCGATCGGAAAGAGTATCGAACACGGCGCTCGCGGTCCTCGGGGTCGGAGACAGACTGGGGAATCGCCCTCCAGGGTATCCCGGCGTGACAAGTCGCCGGGTCGCCCTCACCCACGCAGTGTCTCCTCCAGCTTCCGCGCCACCGACTCGGCCTCGTCGCCGGGCAGCGGCGCGCCCTGCGGACCGGTCACGTAGAAGGCGTCGACGGCGTTGGCGCCGAGCGTCGAGACGTGCGCGCTGCGCACCAGCACGCCGGCGTCCTCCAAGGCGCGGCCGATGCGGAACAGCAGGCCCGGGGCGTCCTGGGAACGCACCTCGATGACGGTGGCCAGCCGGGAGGCGGCCGGGTGGACCGACACCCGGGGCGGCGGGGCCACCACGCCCCGGCGGCGCGGATAGGCCGCGTCCCGTTCGGCGAGGCGGCCGGCGATGTCCAGGGAGCCGTCCAGCGCCCGCACGAGGTCGGCGCGCAGGCGGGCGGCCTGCGGCAGGGAGCCGTACTCGGCGGCGACCCGCCAGTCCAGCAGCAGGACGGAGCCGTCGACGCCGTCCGGCAGGGTCAGGGACCGCAGTTCCGCCGTGCGCACGGTCAGCCGGTGCATGGCGAGGACACCGGCCACCGCGGGCAGCACACCCGGCTGGTCGGGGACGGCGATGAGCAGTTCCACACCGAGCGGCTCGGGGTCGCCGGAGGGTTCCTGTCCGGCGGGCGGTTCGGTCTGGGCCCGCAGGGAGAGGACCGGGCTGCCCGTCGCGACCGCCTCGATGGCGAGCCGCTCCTGCTCGGCGGTCGGCGCGGCGTCATCGGGGTCGTCCGGGACGTCCCCGGCGAGTACCGCGGAGACCCGCTCGACCAGGTCGGCGACGAGCGAACCGCGCCAGGACGACCAGGCGGCCGGACCGGTGGCCAGGGCGTCGGCCTCGGTGAGCGCGTGCAGCAGTTCCAGGGTGCTCTGGGAGCCGACGGCCTCGGCGACCGAGCGCACGGTGGCCGGGTCCTCCAGGTCGCGCCGGGTGGCCGTCTCGACGAGCAGCAGGTGGTGCCGGACGAGGGTGGCGACGACCGTCACGTCGTGGCGGTCGAACCCGATGCGGGCGGCCACGTCCTTGGCGATGATCTCGCCGGCCACCGAGTGGTCGCCGGGCCAGCCCTTGCCGATGTCGTGCAGCAGCGCGGCGACCAGCAGCAGGTCGGGGCGGCTGACCCGGCGGGTGAACTCGGAGGCGCGCACGGCGGTCTCGATGAGATGCCGGTCGACGGTCCACAGGTGCACGGCGTTGCGCTGCGGGCGGCAGCGCACCCGCTCCCAGTCGGGCAGCAGCCGGGTGATCAGCCCCTCGGCCTCCAGCGCCTCCCAGACCTCGATGGTCGGGCGGCCGGAGCCGAGCAGGGTGACGAGCTGCTCGCGGGCCTCGGCGGGCCAGGGCGTGGGCACCGGGCGCACGGTGGCCGCCATGCGCCGTACGGCGTGCAGGGAGAGCGGGAGTCCGGCCTGGGCGGCGGCGGCCGCGGCGCGCAGCGGCAGCACGGGGTCGCGCTCGGGGCGTGCGGCGCGGGCGAGCACCACCTCGCCGTCCTGCTCCACCACACCTTCGGCCAGCGGAGACCGCTCGGCTGTCGGCTTTCCGCCGCCCAGCATGGCGCGCAGCCGGGGCCGCACGGCGCGGGACCGCAGTACGCGCCCCACCTCGCGCCAAGTGACGTCACTGGCGTACGAGATGAGCCGCGCCGCCTCGTACACCTGCCGCAGCAGCGTGTCCGCGTCGAGCAGGCCGAGCTCGGCGGCCACCTGGTCCTGCTCCTGGAGGGCCAGCCGGTCGGTGGCCCGCCCGGTGACCAGATGCAGGGCGTCCCGTACGTCGAGGAGCCGGCGCCGGGCGTCGGTGAGCCCCTCGCGCGGGGCGTCGGCCAGCCAGGACGCGGCGACGGCGCGCAGCGCGGTGGCGTCGCGCAGCCCGCCGCGGGCCTCCTTCAGGTCGGGTTCCAGGAGGTACTGCAGCTCGCCCTGGCGCTCGGCGCGCTCGGCGCACAGTTCCTGGAGTTCAGGGAGGCGCTTGGGCGCCTGGTTGCGCCAGTCGGCCAGCACGGCCGTACGCAGCCCGGCCGTGAGGCCGAGGTCGCCGGCGATGTGCCGGGCGTCCAGCAGGCCGAGCTGGACCTTGAGGTCCTCCCCCGCGGTCTTGCGGGCCTCGGCGGGCGTGCGGACGGAGTGGTCGAGGGCCAGGCCCAGGTCCCACACCGGGTACCAGAGCCGGTCGGCGAGGGCGGCGACCGCCTTGGCGTCGCTGCCGTCGTGCAGCAGGAGCAGGTCGAGGTCGCTGCGCGGGGAGAGCTCGCCGCGTCCGTAGCCGCCGACGGCGACCAGGGAGGCCCCGCGCAGCCCTTCCGCGCCCGCGGCGAACAGGCCGGTGAGCCAGTCGTCCGTCAGGTCGGCCAGGGCCGCACGGCGCGGCGGCCCGGACCGCGCCTCCTCGGTGAGGAGACGCAGCCGGGCCGCCGCGTAGCCGCTGGGTCCCGAGTCCTCTGCTTCCTTCTGCACGTCCGTACCCGTCACCCAGCGACTCCTGTTCTGTTTGCCTGCCTCAGAGCGCGTCGGGGCCGCGCTCGCCCGTCCGGACCCGTACGGCCGTGTCGACCGGGATGGACCAGACCTTGCCGTCACCGATCTTGCCGGTTCGGGCCGCCTTGACCACGACATCGATCAGCTGCTCGGCGTCGTCGTCCTCGACCAGGACCTCGATGCGGATCTTGGGGACCAGGTCGACCGTGTACTCGGCACCGCGGTAGACCTCGGTGTGGCCCCTCTGACGACCGTAGCCGCTGGCCTCGGTGACCGTCAGGCCGTGCACTCCGAAGCTCTGGAGGGCTTCCTTGATCTCGTCGAGCCGGTGCGGCTTCACGACGGCGGTGATGAGCTTCATGCGTCCACCTTCTTGCTCTCGGCTCCGGCCACGGCGGCCGCGACGGCGGCGGTCTTGGCGGCACCGCCACCGGCGCCGCTGAAGTCGTATGCGGTCTCGGCGTGCTCGGCCTGGTCGATGCCGGCGATCTCGTCGTCCTCGGGGACCCGCATACCGATGGTCTTGTCGAGGATGAAGGCGAGGATCGCGGAGACGATCAGCGAGTAGGCGAGCACCGCGAAGACACCGGCGCACTGCTTCCAGAACTGGGTCAGGCCGCCGCCGTAGAAGAGGCCCTCGACGTCGGACTGGCCGTGGCCGCTGGCGAAGAAGCCGATCAGCAGGGAGCCGACGACACCGCCGACCAGGTGGACGCCGACGACGTCGAGCGAGTCGTCGTAGCCGAACTTGTACTTCAGGCCGACGGCCATGGCGCACAGCACACCGGCGATGACGCCGACGGCGATCGCGCCGAGCGGGCTGACGGCACCGCCGGACGGGGTGATGGCGACCAGACCGGCGACCGCGCCGGAGGCGGCGCCCAGCGTGGTGAACGCGCCGTGGCGGATCTTCTCGTAGGCGAGCCAGGCCAGCATGGCGGCGGCGGTGGCGACCTGCGTGTTGACGAACATCAGCGCGCCGACGCCGTCGTCGTTGCCGAGCCACGAGCCGGCGTTGAAGCCGAACCAGCCGAACCACAGCAGACCGGAACCGAGCATGACCAGCGGCAGGCTGTGCGGACGCATCGGGTCCCGCTTGAAGCCGAGGCGCTTGCCGATGACCAGGATCACGCCGAGCGCGGCGGCACCGGCGTTGATGTGGACCGCCGTACCACCGGCGAAGTCGATGACGCCCAGCTCGAAGGCCCAGCCGCCGGCGCCCCAGACCCAGTGCGCGACCGGGAAGTAGACGACCGTGGCCCACAGGGTGATGAACAGCGCCCACGCGCTGAACTTCACGCGGTCGGCGAGGGCGCCGCTGATCAGGGCGGGCGTGATGATCGCGAACATCAGCTGGAAGACCATGAACACGAAGATCGGGATGGTGTAGCCGTCCCACAGCTGGGTCAGGCCGATGTTGCTGAGGCCGAGCCAGTCGGAGTTCCAGCCGATGAGGCTGCCGGAGTCGGTGCCGAACGCCATGGAGAAGCCGTACAGCACCCACAGGATGGTGACGATCCCGAGGCTGATGAAGCTCATCATCAGCATGTTCAGGGTGCTCTTGACGCGGACCATGCCTCCGTAGAAGAAGGCCAGGCCCGGAGTCATGAGCATCACCAGGGCGGAACAGATGAGCATGAACCCTGTGTTGGCGGCAGACAGCTTGGGTGCTTCTGCGGCAAGGGTGATGGCTGGTGCCATCGGCGTCTCCTCGTCATTGGTACGGCCCCGTGCGGGCGAAGCCTCGAGCGGAATGAGGGGTGGGCCGGTTATGCGCCACGAGATTGGCGTAGCGCGGTTTCGGTGGAAGCCCCTCGTTGTTTCGCCGCCGTGACGAAGGCGCTCTGTGTGTTACGCCTCGATGAACTGCCGGATCGCGGGCGCGTCGATCGTTATCGTGGCGCAATCTTCCGCGAGGAAGCAGGTCCGGCCGCGGTCGGCCTTCCGATGACCTGGCATGGGGGAGCCGAGTCGGGCAGTTCGGGAGGGCCGGCCGCGGCCGGGGTTCAGGGGTGGGACCGGTTTTCGGAGGATCGCAGCTCAGACCGCCTCGGCCGTCTCGGGCAGCTCGACTGCGAGCCGCTCGGTGAGGTCGACGACCTCGCCTAGGTCACCGAAGTCGCGTGCGGCCGTGTCGACCGTCTTTCGAATACGAGTGTTGACCCGCTCGGAGCGGACCTTCTTGGCGACCTGCATGGCCTGGGAGGCGTAGACCGTGCACTGCTCGGGCTCGCGCTGGAGGAGGTTCACCGTGGCCATGCCGATCAGGTTCAGCGCGTACGACCGCTGGTGCTCGTCGTCCTCGGCGAAGAGGTCCACGGCCCGCTTCATCAAGGGCTCGGCCAGCGAGGCGTACGTCGGGCTGCGGCCGGCGACATAGGCCAGGTCGCGGTACGAGTGCGAGTTCTCGCCGTACAACTCGGCCTCGGAGAAGAAGCGGATCCAGTCGGGGTCCGGCTCGTCCCACTCGTCGGCCTCGGCGAAGGTGTCCTCGGCCATCCGGACCGCCCGCTTGCACTTGCCGGGCTGGCCCATGTTGGCGTAGGCGCGGGCCTCCATCGCATACAGCATGGACTGGGTGCGCGGGCTCGCGCAGTCCCGGCTGCCGTACTGCGCGAGGTGGATCAGCTCCAGCGCGTCGTCGGGCCGGCCGAGGTGGATCATCTGCCGGCTCATGCTGGACAGCACATACGAACCGAGCGGCCGGTCACCGGCCTCCTTCGCGGCGTGCAGCGCGAGGACGAAGTACTTCTGGGCGGTCGGCTGGAGCCCGATGTCGTACGACATCCAGCCGGCCAGCTCGGCGAGCTCGGCGGCGACCTTGAACAGGCGCCGGGTGGTGGCCTCGGGCTGGGACTCCTGGAGCAGGTCCGTCACCTCGTGGAGCTGGCCGACGACCGCCTTGCGGCGCAGACCGCCGCCGCACTGGGCGTCCCACTGCCGGAACATCACGGTCGTGGACTCCAGGAGGTCCAGCTCCGGCTTGGAGAGCCGGCCGCGGGCCCGCCCGGAGGCGCCCGCCGCGGGCTCCGGCTCCGACCGCGGGGCCGGGGGCGAGGGGACGAGCCAACGCTGCATGGGCTCGATGAGGGCCGGGCCCGCAGACAGGACCAGCGAGCTCCCGAGGAAGCCGCGCCGCGCCAGCATCAGGTCGCTGCGCGAGAACTCGCTGAGCAGGGCCACGGTCTGCGGGCCCGTCCACGGCAGGTCGACGCCGGTCGCGGAGGGTGACTGGCGTGCCGTGCGCAGCCCCAGGTCCTCGACGGAGACGACGACGCCGAAGCGCTCCGAGAACAGCTCGGAGAGGATCCTGGGGATCGGCTCGCGCGGGTTCTCGCCGTCGAGCCAGCGGCGCACCCGCGAGGTGTCCGTGGAGATGTGGTTGGCGCCCAGCTGGCGGGCCCGGCGGTTGACCTGGCGGGCGAGCTCGCCCTTGGACCAGCCGCTGCGCACGAACCAGGAGGTGAGCAGCTCGTTCGGGCGCTTGTCAGCGTGTGCAGCGTTCGTCCCGCTTCCGCCGTTGCCGCTCACTGAACGCCCCCATCCCTGAGACCACTTGTCGCCGAGTGCGCCAAGCCCTATCAGCATGCCGGTTCGTACGGCCGTCCGTCCGGTCCTTGTCACCCTTCGAACGGAATACCGACTTGCCTCCGGCATACCCACGAGTGCATGTGCCCCCAGGACTCGTGCACACAAAGTAATCCTACGATCACCCGTCCAGCCACGGCTCACACGGAAACGCCACCATTCGCCACCCCATCGAATGAACCCAGGTCCACGCCACCACGATTCACTTGACACAGGACGACCAGGAGCGGGTGCAGCGACGCACTCAGGGGCGCGTGTCGCCGGGCACACCACCCTGGGCACTTCCGTGCGCGGCGTGAACCGGTCGCCGCCGGGAAGGCGGAAACAGAGAGTCACGCATTGCGTCCGCAGCGTAACTACCGGTGCGTCGGACCCGTTGGAGGGGGCATGGGCTTCACGATCGGCATCAGCCGCGGCATGCGCGACATCCGGACCGGCTCCCGCCGCCGCAGCCGCACGTCGGACGGCACGGCCGTGGCCGAGTACACCGGCCTGTGGGGCTGGGACGTGGTGCCCGGCGCCCGAGCCGCGGCGGGTGCCTGCTCCTGCGGCCGCCGTGACTGCCCGGCGCCCGGCGCGCATCCGCTGGACTTCGCGCCGGTGATCCCCGCCGGGGCGACGCTGGACGACGTGACGGAGACCTGGGGCGAGTTCCCCGGCTCCTCGGTGATGCTGCCGGTCGGCCGGGCCTTCGACGTCATCGAGGTGGCCGAGCCCGCCGGCTGCCGCGCCCTCGCCCGGCTGGAACGCATGGGCCTGCCCGTCGGCCCGGTGGCGGCGACGCCGGACGGCCGCGCCCACTTCTTCGTCGCCCCCGGCGCCGCGGCCGACCTGCCCGGCCTGCTCTACCGCATGGGCTGGGACGACCCCGCCGCCCTCGACCTGCGCGGCCTCGGCCCCGGCGCGCACATCACGGCACCGCCCTCCGACCGCGGCGGCCTCGGCCCGGTGCGCTGGCTGCGCTCCCCCGCCCTGGACTCGGCGTCCCGGCCACCGGAGGCCCGCCTGGTGCTGGGCACGCTGGCGTACGTGGCACATCGCTCACGGGCTTAGCCGCCGTACGGACAACACGGCGAAGCGCCCGACCCGACGGTGTATCGGGGCGGGCGCTTCGTCGCCGCATACGAAAGGCCGGCTGCGGCCGCTGGGCAGGTGCCGCAGCTCACTCTCCGATAAGGGCGTCAACGAACGCCTCCGGCTCGAACGGCGCCAGGTCGTCCGCGCCCTCGCCGAGCCCGACCAGCTTGACCGGAACGCCCAGCTCCCGCTGGACCGCGACCACGATGCCGCCCTTGGCCGTGCCGTCCAGCTTGGTGAGGACGATGCCGGTGATGTCGACGACCTCGGCGAAGACCCGGGCCTGGACCAGGCCGTTCTGACCGGTGGTGGCGTCGAGCACGAGCAGCACCTCGTCCACCGGGGCCTGCTTCTCCACGACCCGCTTGACCTTGCCGAGCTCGTCCATGAGGCCGGTCTTGGTGTGCAGACGGCCGGCGGTGTCGATGAGCACGACGTTCGCGCCGATCTCCTTGCCCTCCTTGACCGCGTCGAAGGCGACGGAGGCCGGGTCGCCGCCCTCCGGTCCGCGCACGGTGTGGGCGCCGACGCGCTCGCCCCAGGTCTGGAGCTGGTCGGCGGCGGCGGCCCGGAAGGTGTCGGCGGCGCCGAGCACGACGGTCTGGCCGTCGGCCACCAGGACCCGGGCGAGCTTGCCGGTGGTGGTGGTCTTGCCGGTGCCGTTGACGCCGACGACCATCACGATGCCCGGCTTGCGGTCCTCCGGCTCTGTCTTGACCGCGCGGTCCATGTCCGGGCCGACCAGCGTGATCAGTTCCTCGCGCAGCAGGGTGCGCAGTTCGTCGGTGGTGCGGGTGCCGAGCACCTTCACGCGCTCGCGCAGGCGCTCGACCAGTTCCTGGGTGGGCTGCACGCCGACGTCGGCGGTGAGCAGCGTGTCCTCGATCTCCTCCCAGGTGTCCTCGTCGAGGTGCTCGCGCGACAGCAGGGTCAGCAGGCCCTTGCCGAGAGCGTTCTGCGAGCGGGAGAGCCGGGCCCGCAGCCGGACCAGACGGCCCGCGGTGGGCTCCGGGATCTCGATCTCGGGAGCCTCGGCGGGCGGCTCCTCGACGACGACCGGAGCCGAGCCGTCCGGGAGATCCACCTCCTCTATCGTGCGCCGCGGTTCCTCCCGCGGCGTCTCGGCCTCGTCGCCGACGTGCGGCTCGGCCGGTGGGGCGGTGATGTCGGGCGCTGCGGGCGGGGGCGGGGGCAGCTGCTTCTTGCGCCGGCTGCCGACGATGAGCCCGCCGAGCGCGCCGAGCACGACCACGGCGATGACTACAGCAAGGATGACGATTTCCATAACGGCTCCAGTATCAGTCATGGGGCCCCGGGTCACGCGGCTTGTGCCGCCCTCCCGGCACCAGGGCCGCCGGATCTCCACACCCCTGGATGTCTGACGCCCCGTCAGCTAACGTCCTCCGGACACCCGCCCGGCGAAGGGGGACGTCCCATGCCCGTCTCGGTCGTACGCTTCAACCTCGTCGCTCCCGGGGCCGCCCCCGCCGAGCTCGGCGCCCGCTACCGGGCGGCCCTGGAGATGGCGTCGTACGCCGACGACCGGGGCGTGACCACCGTGCAGACCGAGGAGCACCACGGGGCCGGCAACAACTGGCTGCCGTCGCCGTTCGCCTTCGCGGGGGCCGTCTTCGGCGCGACCCGGCGTGTCGCGGTCACGGTCTCGGCGGTCATCGGCCCGCTGCACGACCCGCTGCGGCTCGCCGAGGAGATCGCCGTGCTGGACCTGCTGAGCGGCGGCCGGCTGGTGACGGTCGCCGGGATCGGGTACCGGCCCGAGGAGTACGAGCTGTTCGGGGTGGACTTCGCCCGGCGCGGGCCGCTCCAGGACGAGCTGCTGGAGACGCTGCTGAAGGCGTGGACGGGCGAGCCCTTCCCCTTCCGGGGCCGCACGGTCCGCGTCACCCCGCGTCCGTTCACCGAACCGCACCCCCTGCTCCTGGTCGGCGGCTCCTCCAGGGCAGCCGCCCGCCGGGCCGCCCGGCTCGGCCTGCCGTTCTTCCCCAGCGCGCATCTGCCGGAGCTGGAGGCGTACTACAAGGAGCGGCTCGTCGAGTACGGAACGGAGGGCTGGGTGATGATGCCCGCCGCCGAGACACCGCTGCTGCATGTGGCCGAGGATCCGGACCGGGCCTGGGCTCAGTACGGGGAGCACTTCCTGCACGAGGCGCGGACGTACGCCTCCTGGCAGTCGGGCGGGGTGCGGTCCGCGGTGAAGTCGGCCGCGGCGACGGTGCAGGAGCTGCGCGCCGAGGGCGTGTACCGGATCCTCACGCCGGACGCGTGCGTGGCGCTGGGTCTGGACTCCTACGTGCTGCATCCGCTGGCGGGCGGGATGCCGGTGGACGAGGGGTGGCGGAGCCTGCACCTGTTCTGCGAGCAGGTGCTGCCTTCGCTGGCGGGCTGACGCCGCCGATATCCGCTCCCGGAGGGGTGCTGCGACTCAGCCGGCTTCGAGGCCCGGCGCCGGACGGGGCGGGATTCTCAGGCGGTGCGCTCGCCAGCCGCCCGGCACCTTCCGTCCTGCCGAGGACAGCCTGTTCGCCGAGGCCGGCGAGGTGCCCGGGTTCCTGAGGGGGCGGCACTGCTGCGGGCGCCCTCGATCCGATCGCCGCCGGCCCCGCGGGATCGCGGAGCGCCGGTACCAGCTCGAGTCTCGGCTGCGGAACATCGAGGCGACCGCGCTGCGCGCCCTGGAGAGCGGTGCCGGCGTCCTGATCTGGTGAACGACGGACCGCCGCCCCGGCTCGGGCAGTGGCCGAACCGGGGCGGCGGCGGGTTACGGGGAGAGGGGCAGCGGGGACTTTGGCCCTTCTCCCCGAGTGTGCGGGACGGGCTCAGCCCATCTCCTCCAGGGCCTTGCCCTTGGTCTCCTTGACGAACTTCAGGACGAACGGGATGGAGAGCGCGGCGAACACCGTGTAGATCACGTAGGTCGCGGAGAGGTTCCAGTCGGCCAGCGACGGGAAGCTCGCGGTGATCGCCCAGTTGGCGATCCACTGCGCGGCCGCGGCCACGCCCAGGGCGGCGGCACGGAGCTTGTTGGGGAACATCTCGCCGAGGAAGACCCAGACGACCACACCCCAGGACAGGGCGAAGAAGAGGACGAAGATGTGCGCGGCGATCAGGGCGATCCAGCCCTGCGTGGCGGGCAGCTTGCCGTCGACCAGGTGGTACGAGAACGCCCAGGCCTCCAGCGCCAGGCCGACGACCATGCCGACCGAGCCGATGATCGCGAGCGGCCGGCGGCCGATGCGGTCGACGAAGATCATCGCGATGACGGTGCCGACGATGTTGATGATCGACGTGGTGAAGGAGTAGAAGAACGAGTCCGTCGGGTCGACGCCGACCGACTGCCACAGCGTCGAGGAGTAGTAGAACGCGACGTTGATGCCGACGAACTGCTGGAAGACCGACAGGCCGATGCCGACCCAGACGATCGGCTTGAAGAGGAAGCCGCCGCCGAGCAGGTCCTTGAAGCTGGACTTGTGCTCGCTCTTCATGGCGTGCTCGATCTCAGTGACACGGGCGTCCAGGTCGACGTCCTTGCCCTCGACCTCGGTGAGGATCTCCCGGGCGCGCTCGTGCTTGCCGACGGAGACCAGGAAGCGCGGGGACTCCGGGATGACGAAGGAGAGCAGCCCGTAGAGGACGGCCGGGACGACCATGACGCCGAGCATGACCTGCCAGGCCTCCAGGCCCATCAGCTTGCCGCGCTGGTCGCCGTCGGCGGCGTTCAGCACACCCCAGTTGACCAGCTGCGACACGGCGATGCCGATGACGATCGCGGCCTGCTGGAAGGAGCCGAGCCGGCCGCGGTAGGCGGGCGGGGCCACCTCGGCGATGTAGGCCGGGCCGATCACCGAGGCCATGCCGATGGCGAAGCCGCCGACGACGCGCCAGAAGGCGAGGTCGTACAGGGCGAAGGGCAGGGCCGAGCCGACGGCGCTGATCGTGAAGAGGACCGCGGCGATCTGCATGCAGCGGATGCGGCCGATGCGGTCGGCTATGCGGCCGGCGGTCGCGGCGCCGATGGCGCAGCCGATGAGGGCGATGGCGATGACCTGGGCGAGGGCTGCGGAGCCGACGTCGTAGCGGTCCCGGATGGCCTCGACGGCGCCGTTGATCACGGAACTGTCGTAGCCGAAGAGGAAACCGCCCATCGCGGCCGCCGCCGCGATGAAGATGACATGCCCGAGATGCTCGGGATGAGCCGCCCTGGCTCCGGACTTGGGTGCCTGCGCTGTGCTGGTCACGTGTACTCCTCGGGCCACCGGCAACGCTGCCGGAGCGAATCAGCCTTCGAGGTGCCACCTGAAGGTACCTGAAGGTAAAAGGAACGTTGCCGAGACTATGCCTTCAAGTTTCGAAGTCAATAGGTCACTTGCTCTGAATCTGAGGCAGAAGTGTGTCAGTGATGTGTTCAAGTATTGAAGTCATTGAGAGCCGCAGGTGAGACAGGTGTAGAGCACACTCATCTAGCGGAGGCGCTGGCTGATGACCTTCGACACACCGTCGCCCTGCATGGAGACGCCGTACAGCGCGTCGGCGACCTCCATCGTGCGCTTCTGGTGGGTGATCACGATCAGCTGGGAGGCTTCCTGGAGCTCCTGCATGATCCGGATGAGCCGCTGGAGGTTGGTGTCGTCGAGGGCGGCCTCGACCTCGTCCATGACGTAGAACGGGCTGGGCCGTGCCTTGAAGATCGACACGAGCATCGCCACCGCGGTCAGCGATCGCTCCCCGCCCGAGAGCAGCGACAGCCGCTTGACCTTCTTGCCCGGCGGACGGGCCTCGACGTCCACGCCCGTGGTGAGCATGTTGTCCGGGTCGGTCAGCACCAGCCGCCCCTCACCGCCCGGGAACAGCCGGCTGAAGACGCCCTCGAACTCCCGGGCCGTGTCCCGGTAGGCCTCGGTGAAGACCTGCTCGACACGCTCGTCGACCTCCTTCACCACCTGGAGGAGATCCGCCCGCGTCTTCTTGAGGTCCTCCAACTGCTCGCTGAGGAACTGGTGGCGTTCCTCCAGAGCCGCGAACTCCTCCAGGGCGAGCGGGTTCACCTTGCCGAGCTGCTGGTAGGCGCGCTCGGCGGCCTTCAGGCGCTTCTCCTGCTCGGACCGGAGATATGGCTTCGGCCGGTTGCGCGGGTGCTCCGGGTCCTCCGGCAGCTCCTCGCCCTCGGCGGGGGGCGAGGGCGGCACGAGCTGATGCGGTCCGTACTCCGCCACCAGCCCCGCCGGTTCGACACCCAGCTCCTCCAGCGCCTTGGTCTCCAGCTGCTCGATCCGCAGCCGCTTCTCGGCGCCGAGTACCTCGCCGCGGTGGACCGAATCCGTCAACTTGTCGAGTTCGGCCTTGAGATCGCGTCCCTCGGTGCGGGCGCGGGCGAGTTCCTGTTCACGGCGGGCCTTGGCGGCCTCGGCGGCGGTGCGCTCCTCGTCGGCGCGGGCGAGGGAGACCTCGACGTGCGCGAGCAGCTGCCGGGCGCCCGAGCCGACGGCCTCGGCGACGGCCGCCTCGTGCCGCAGGCGGGCCCGCCGCTGCTCGGCACGCGCGCGTGCCTCGCGCTCCGCACGGGCGGCCCGGTCCAGGGAGTCGGCTCGTCCGGCCAGGCCCTTGACCCGTTCCTCGTGCGTACGAACCTGGAGGCGGGCCTCCATCTCCGTCTGGCGCGCGTTGGCGCCGTCGGCGGCGAGCCGGTCCCGTACGGAGGTGTCGGGCTCCTCCTCGATCGGCATTTCCTCGGCGACGGCGAGCCGCTCGGCGAGTTCCTCGACCTCTTGGAGCGCCTTGTCGAGAGCCTCCTGGGCACGGGCCGCGGCGGCGGTGGAGCGCTCGGCCTCCCCGGCCGCGCCCCGCGCCTGCCCGGCGAGCCGGCCGAGCTGCTGGGCGACGGCCGACTTCTCCCGGTCGGCGGCCCGGCGCCGCTCCCCCAGCTCCTCGACCAGGGCGGCGCACTCCTTGCGGCGTTCCACCGCCGCCTGCTGGGCCTCGCTCAGCTCCTCGCAGCGGACGTCCAGCTCTTTGAGCTCTGCGGCTGCCTCGTCGACGGAGGCCTGTACTTCGAGGAGGCTGGGGGCGCCGGCGGAGCCGCCGTGGGCGAAGTGGGCGCCGAGGAGGTCGCCTTCGGCCGTCACGGCGGTGAGGTCGGGGTGGGCGTAGACGAGGTCCTCGGCGTCTTCGAGGGTGTTGACGACGACGATGCCGTGGAGCATCCGGCGGACGGCCGGCATGAGGTCGGAGGGGCCGCGGACCAGGTCGGCGGCGTAGGTGTGTCGTGCGTCTGCGGGTGCGTCGTGGTCGTTCGCGCCCACGCGGCGGCAGCCGCACGTCTGATGCAGCCCCGCGCCCCTGGGGTCGGAAGCTCCTGCCAAGAGCAGAGTTGCCCGGCCTCCGTCCTGTTTGCGGAGGAGTCTGATCGCGTCTGCTGCCGAGGCCGGTGTCGCGACCGCGATCGCGTCCGCCGCCGCCCCGAAAGCAGCGGCGACAGCGACCTCGTGGCCCGGGGTCACCGTCAGGAGTTCCGCCGCCGGACCGAGGAGGCCGGAGAGACGGTCCTTCGCCGCGAGCAGTATCCCGGTGCCGTCCTTGCGGCGCAGGCCGAGCGCCAGGGCCTCGTGGCGGGCCTGGGTCGCGGCGCGCTTGCGTTCCGCCGCCGTGGTCGCCTCGCGGGCGGCTGTGAGGGCGGCCTCGGCCTCGGCGAGCTGCTGCTTCGCCGCCTCGTGCTGCTCGGCGAGTTCCGCGTCGCCTGCGTCGAGGCCGTCGACCTCGGCCTTGAGGGCCTCGTACTCCTCCTGGGCGGCGACGGCACGTTCCTGCGCTTCGTCGCGAGCCGCGGCCAGGCGTTCGATCTCGGCCTGGGCGGACGCGGCGCGGGAGCGGGCCGCGTTGACCTGGCCGCTGAGCCGGGCGAGGCCCTCGCGCCGGTCGGCGATGGCGCGGGCGGCGTCCCTCAGGCGCCGTTCCTCCTCGGCCAGGGCGCGCTCCAGCTCGGCGCGGTGGGCGACCGTGTCCTCCAGGGCGCGTTCGGCCGCCTCCAGGGCCGCTTCCAGCTCGGCCTCCTGCTCGCGGATACGGGCGGCCTCGCGCTCCATGTCCTCCGGGTCCCGGCCGCGCCGTTCCTCGGGGGGCGCGGAGGTGGCGCTCTTCACGCGGGCGTCGGCCAGCGAGATCGTGCCGCGCACCCGCTCGGCGAGCTGGGAGAGCTCGTACCAGGTCTGCTGGGCGCGCTGGAGGCGGGGCGTGAGCTGCCGTACCTCGTCCTCCAGGAGCGCCTCGCGCTGGAGCGCCTTGCGCAGCTCCTGCTCGGCGGCCTCCTTGCGCTCCTTCAGGGCGGCCTCGTCGGCGACCTCGGCCTTGAGGGCGTCCCGGAGCCGTACGAGGTCGTCGGCCAGCAGACGCAGCCGGGCGTCGCGCAGGTCGGCCTGGATGACGGCGGCCCGGCGCGCGACGGCGGCCTGGCGGCCGAGGGGCTTGAGCTGCCGTCTCAGTTCGTCGGTGAGGTCCTGCACGCGCGCGAGGTTGGCCTGCATCGCGTCCAGCTTGCGCAGGGCCTTCTCCTTGCGCTTGCGGTGCTTGAGGACGCCGGCGGCCTCCTCGATGAAGGCGCGGCGGCCCATGGGGTCGGCGTGCAGCACGGAGTCGAGCTGGCCCTGTCCGACGATGACGTGCATCTCGCGGCCGATGCCGGAGTCGGAGAGGAGCTCCTGGATGTCGAGGAGGCGGCAGGTGTCGCCGTTGATCTGGTACTCGCTGCCGCCGTTGCGGAACATGATCCGCGTGATGGTGACCTCGGCGTACTCGATGGGCAGGGCCCCGTCGGAGTTGTCGATGGTCAGGGACACCTCGGCCCGGCCCAGTGGGGGGCGGCCGGTGGTGCCGGCGAAGATGACGTCCTCCATCTTGCCGCCGCGCAGCGACTTGGCGCCCTGCTCGCCCATGACCCAGCTGAGCGCGTCGACGACGTTGGACTTGCCCGAACCGTTCGGTCCGACGACGCACGTGATGCCCGGCTCGAACCGGAGTGTGGTCGCCGATGCGAACGACTTGAACCCGCGGAGGGTCAGGGCCTTGAGGTGCACGCCGCTGGACTCTACCGCCCGGGTTCGTCTCACTCCATGAACCCACGGTTTCGCCGCTGAACGCGCAGGGCACATCAGACGTTAAAGACAGTGAAAGGATGCGCGGGGGAAAGAAAGAAGGGACGCCAGCGGCGTCCCTTGCACTTCTGACTCAGCGGTTGTGACGGGCGGCCCAACCACTGCGGTGCTGTTGTGGAGCGGTGCAGTGATCAGGTGAGCGCAGGCTCCGCCTGGTGTGCGTCAACGCTCTCCATGATCCTGTCGTGAGAAGCGGCAGCCGTCAGCGCTTCGTTCTCGGCCTGGATCCGTACGAGCTCGGATTCCAGGTCCTGGACACGCTGCTGGAGCCGTCGCATCTCGGCGAGGAGTCGAGGGTCGGAGCCGCCGACGTAACCGAGAAGCGCCTTTGCCATGATGGATGGTCCTCCACAATGAGTGACCGACCGATGCGGTGTGGGTCGTGAGGGATTCCGCACCCGCAGTCTTGGCAGGGCCTGGAGTTGTGCTGCCGTTCAGCCATGCCAAACAGCTAGGTGCGCGGGGTGCTTTCAGCGTCTCACCAAAAAGTTTGACGGTCAACACGATCACGCCCCGTATTGGCGGCGACCCGGGCGCGCACGGCCTGGAACGGCGGTGTCGGCGCTTCTGCGGGGCCTTCGGGGCGTGGCGATCATCCTTGCGGGTGCGGCCTGCCAAGGCAAGTGATTCTCGGCAATCACCAGCAAGTTTCCGTTCTGGGAGGCCCTCGGCGACCGGCCCGCGGGCGACCCCTGGGGCCGCCCGGCGGTGTGGGGTCAGCGGATGGCGAAGCCCTCGTAGCCCCCGCGAGGTGTGTCCCAGATCTCGGTGACGCCGTCCACGCGGCCGGGCGTGTCGTCACTCTGGAGCCACTCCAGCAGGCCTTCGCAGCCCTCTCTCGCGCCTTCCGCGACCACTTGGACGCGTCCGTCGCCCAAATTGAGAGCAAAACCACTCAGGCCGCCGATCTCCAGGGCCTTGGCCCGCGTGAACCAGCGGAAACCCACACCTTGGACGCGTCCACGCACCCAGGCGACCAGTCGCACATCCTCACTCATGACTGCAACCTAACCGCCCGATCTCTCTCCGGGTCACTTCCTCCACTTGCGCCATGCGGTACCGTCCCCACCCAACGAATCTCATATGAAACTCACACGATCGAGTGAGTTTGGTGTTGATCTCGAGGACGAGTCGACCGCCAGGACGAGGAAGGCCAGGACATGGGACGCCACCGACGCTCCGCCGCCGGCCGCGCCGCCGCGGGCCGCGCCACGGGGATCACGCAGGCCGACGGCTCCGTGGCAGGCCGGCGCTCCCACGGGGGAGACGGCGCGGCGATGGGCATCGCGCCCTACCTGAACCCCGAGGCGTACGCCGGCGCCTACGCGAAGAGCGAGGCCTACCTGTTCGACACGGGCGCCTCCGAGCCGGGTGACGGCTACGACGCCCGGAGCGCCGACACGGCCGCCTTCGCGAGCGACGGCTTCACGCCCGACGGCGGCGCCCGGCGCTCCGGCTCGCACCGCCGCCGGAAGAAGGCCGCCCGGCCGATGCGCACCGGGCTGCTCGGCGTGTCCGCGGCGGTCGCCCTCGGCACGGTCGCGGTCGCCACGGGCGCGGTGCCCGGCCTCGAGAACTTCGAGCTCGGTGGTGGCGGCGGCGCCGACAAGGTGCAGGCCGGGGACACGCCGACGAACAGCCCGATCGAGCAAGGCGGCACCACCGGCAGTGCCGACGACCGGGACGGCGCGCCCACGAGCCGGGACGCCGGGCGCTCCCTGTCGCCGTCGCCGTCCGCCTCGAAGTCGTCGGCCGCACCGACGAAGACACCGGAGAAGACCGAGAAGCCGGAGAAGACGCCGGAGAAGAAGGCACCGGCGGCCACTCCCCGCGAGAAGCCGGACAGCACCCCCTCCCGTACGGCCACGAAGGCGCCGGTGGAGCCCAGCGCGCCCGCCGCCCTCTCCGAGGAGTCCGCCACCGCGGCCCAGGTGCTCAAGCTCGTGAACGAGGAGCGGGCCAAGGTGGGGTGCAGCGCGGTCGCCGCGAACAGCGCACTGACCGAGCTGGCGCAGAGCTACAGCGAGGACATGGCCGCGCGGGGCTTCTTCGACCACACCGACCCGGACGGCAGGACGCCGTGGGACCGGGCCGGGAAGGCCGGGATATCCAACCTCGGCGGGGAGAACATAGCCCGCGGCCAGGCCGACGCCGCGGCCGTGATGGATGCCTGGATGAACAGCCCCGGCCACCGCGCCAACATCCTGAACTGCGACTTCAAGACGCTGGGCGTCGGTGTCGAGTTCGGGTCGGGCGGGCCGTGGTGGACTCAGGACTTCGGATACTGACGCCTCCGCCCGAACACTGCGCTAACCAATAGTTAGCGCAACCTTTTGGATAGCGCTGCGCTGGCGTACGCTGGGCATATGACCACCACCCAGGAGCCCAGCGCGGGCCTGGACGAGCTCCCGTACAACGTGTTCGCCAAGGCCTGTCCCTCGCGCGGCACGCTGGAGCACGTGACGGGCCGCTGGGGCGCACTGACGCTGGGCGCCCTGTACGAGGGTTCGCTCCGCTTCAACGAGCTGCGTCGCCGCGTCGACGGCGTCAGCGAGAAGATGCTCTCCCAGACGCTGCACGCGCTGGAGCGCGACGGCCTGGTGCACCGCGAGGCGCAGCCGACCAACCCGCCCCGCGTGGACTACGAGCTGACGCCGCTGGGACGCGGCGTGGCCGAGCGGCTGCTCGCCCTGATCCACTTCGTGGAGGGCAGCATGGACGGCGTCCTGGCCGCGCGCGAGCGGTACGACTCCGCTAGGGCGTGATCCGCGGCGGTCGCTGGCACCTGGGGCAGTAGTAGCTCGACCGGTTCATCCAGGGCCGCCGGCGTATCGGGGTGGCGCAGCGCCGGCAGGGCAGGCCCGCGCGGCCGTACGCGTCGAGGGACCGGTCGAAGTAGCCCGACTCGCCGTTGACGTTGACGTACAGGCTGTCGAAGCTGGTGCCGCCCACGGCGAGGGCCGCGTTCATCACGTCCCGCACATGGCCCAGGAGCAGCAGGCTGCGCGGGCGGGTGAAGGTCGCGGTCGGGCGCTCGTAGTGGATGCGGGCGCGCCACAGGGCCTCGTCCGCGTAGATGTTGCCGACGCCGCTGATCAGCGACTGGTCGAGCAGGGCGCGCTTGATCGTGGACCGCTTGCGGCGCAGCGCCCGGTGGAAGGCCTCGTCGTCGAAGAGCGGATCGAGCGGGTCGCGGGCGATGTGGGCGATGACGTCGGGCAGGCCGTCGGGGGTGTTGTCGTGCAGCGACAGGCCGCCGAAGGTGCGCTGGTCGACGAAGCGGAGCTCGGTGTCCAGGGCGTCGGTGAAGCGGACGCGGATGCGCAGGTGCTTCTCGTCCGGCGCCGTCTGCGGCTGGACCAGCAGCTGGCCGCTCATGCCGAGGTGGGCCAGGATCGACTGGTCCGTGTCCTCCAGGGGCAGCCACAGGTACTTGCCGCGGCGGCTCGGGATGCCGATGCGGTGGCCCTTCAGACGGTGCGCGAAGTCGTCGGCGCCCGCGAGGTGGCGGCGCACCGCGCGCGGGTGCAGCACCTCGGCCTCGGCGACGGTCCGGTTGGCGACCCACCGCTCCAGACCGCGCCGGACGACCTCGACCTCGGGCAACTCGGGCATGGGGGTCCCCCGTCACAAACCTGCGGATGACCCGAGCGCCCGCCCCGGGCAGGGGCGGGCGCTCGGGTGCGCTGTGCTGTGCCGGCCGCCGGGTGAGGGCGGCCGGCTCGTCAGCCGTCGACGCTGCTGCCGTCGACGACCGTCTGGGCGGCCTGAGCCGCCGCCGTCTGCGTCGCCTCGGCGTCCTTCGCCGCCTTGGCGCGCTCGTCCGCCGCGGCCCGGATGGACCGCCACGCGGACTCGGCGGCCTGCTGCTCCGCCTCCTTCTTGCTGCGGCCGGTGCCGGTGCCGTACGAGACGCCTCCGACGCGGGCGGCAGCAGTGAAGGTCTTCTCGTGGTCGGGGCCGGTCTCCGTGACCAGGTACTCGGGTACGCCGAGCCCTTCGGTCGCGGTGAGCTCCTGGAGGCTGGTCTTCCAGTCCAGGCCGGCTCCGAGGTTCGAGGACTTCTCGATCAGGGGGTCGAACAGGCGGTGCACCAGCTCCGCCGCCGAGTCCAGGCCCTGGTCGAGATAGACCGCGCCGATCACCGCTTCGAGGGTGTCGGCGAGGATGGACGCCTTGTCCCGGCCGCCCGTGCCCTCTTCACCCCGGCCGAGCCGGATGAAGGAGCCCAGGTCGAGCCCGCGGCCCACCTCGGCGAGCGCACGCGAGTTCACCACCGCGGCCCGCAGCTTGGCCAGCTGGCCTTCGGGCAGGTCGGGGTGGGTGCGGTACAGCGTGTCCGTGACGACCAGGCCGAGCACGGAGTCCCCGAGGAACTCCAGACGCTCGTTGGTCGGCAGACCGCCGTTCTCGTATGCGTACGACCGGTGGGTCAGTGCTCGCACCAGAAGGGCGGACTCGACCTTGTAGCCGAGCCGCCCTTCCAGAAGCGTGTGGGACGAGGCCTGGTTGTCCGCCGTTGCGCTTCCGCTCACGCGGGAAGACTTGTTCTTAGGCGTGGACACAGTGCCTCTCACCAGCCGCTCAGACCTCGAGGACCTGGCGCTTGTTGTAAGTGCCGCAAGAGGGGCACGCGATGTGCTGCTGCTTGGGCTCGTGGCAGCGCTCGCACGCAACCAGGGTGGGGACCGCAGCCTTCCACTGCGACCGGCGGTGGCGCGTGTTGCTGCGCGACATCTTCCGCTTCGGAACAGCCACGGCTACTTCTCCTGCTTCTCGTCGACGCCAGGTTCGGCGCCGCTCATCTCGTCCTTCTCGCCGTCCTTCATGGTGCCGGCGAGTCCCTGCAATGCCGCCCAACGGATGTCGACGGCGTCGTGGTGGTGGTCCGGGTCGTCCGCCAGCCGTGCGCCGCACTCGGCACACAGACCAGGGCAGTCTTCCTGGCACACCGGCTGCATCGGCAGTGCGAGCACCACCGCATCACGCAGCACGGGCTCGAGGTCGAACAGGCCGTCCTCGAGGAAGAGCCTGTCCTCGTCGTCCTCGGCGTCGTCGCCCGGTTCCGCGATCACGCGGCCCCGGTCGTCGGCGTCAGGGTACGAGAACATCTCCTGGAACTCCGCTTCGACGTCGAGCTGAAGCGGCTCCAGACACCTTACGCACTCCCCCTCGGCGGCGGCACGGGCGGTGCCTGTGACGAGCACCCCTTCCATGACCGACTCCAGGCGGAGTTCGAGCTCCACCGGGGCGCCTTCCGGCACTCCGATGACTCCCTTGATACCGAGGTCCTTGGGAGCGTCGACCGTGCGGGTCAGGCGCTGGAGCGCACCGGGCCGCCGGCCCAGCTCGTGCGTGTCGAACACGAGGGGGTTGCGGTGGTCGAGGCGGGCGTTCAGGGCCATTCCTGCTTTCGGTCTGCTGAGCTGAGGGCGACGCCGCCCTTCGGTGTTCCCGGGCAGCGTTGATCGCGGACGTACGCGCGACCGAAGAGCCAGGATACTGGACCTTTGCCTGTCGGCCCAATCCGGTGCTCAGCCGTTGCCGCGGCCCTGCTCGTAGGCCCGGAGCTGCTCGGCGCTGATCATGCCGGTGTCGAAGAGGCTGGTCTCGTCCAGGGCGTACGGCTGGTGGCTCTGCTGCCCCTGCTGTGGCTGCTGCGCCTGCTGGGCCTGGTGCGGGTCGTAGGCGGCCTGCTGAGGGTCGTAGCCCTGGTAGGCGTAGGGATCGGCCTGGTAGCCGTACTGGTCCTGCTGAGCGGCGTACGGCTGCTGCGGATAACCGCCGTAGGGGTCGGGCTGCTGCTGATAGGCGTAGGCCGGCTGCGGCCGGCCGTAGTCCTGCTGCTGGGCGGGCTGCTCGGCCGGGGGCTTCTGGTCCGAGAGGGCGGCCAGGTCGGCGAGGTAGTCGGCGTCGCTGGAGTGCTGGACGGTGCTGGTGTCGTCGGCGAGTGAGCCGAGGTCGTCGGTGGCGATCCGGCCGTGCAGCTTCTGCCGGCCGCGGCCGACGGCGTCCAGGGTCTTGGCGAGGACCGCCTCGAAGGCGCCGAGCTTGACGTCGACGTACTCGTCGGCGCTGCGGCGCTGGGTCTCCGGGTCGTGGCTGCGCTCGGGGGCGTCCTCGTCCTCGTAGCCATGCTCGTCGGTGCCGGGGCCGGTGCCGAGGAGTTTCTCGCGGCCGCGGCCGACGGACCCGAGAGTCTTGGTGAGGACGACCTCGAAGTTGGCGAGCTTGGAGTCGACGTACTCGTCGGCCTCGGCGCGGATCTCCTCGGCCTCCTGGCGGGCCTCGGCGAGGATCCGGTCGGCCTCGGCCTGGGAACGGCGGGCCACCTCGGTGTCGGAGATCAGCGATCCGCGCTCGGCGTGCGCGGCCTGGATGATCCGCTCGGCCTCCTGGCGGGCCTGCTCGACCATCTGCTCGCGGTCGCCGATCAGCTCCTGGGCCTGGGCGAGGGAGCCGGGCAGCTCCGCGCGCAGCTCTTCCAGCATGGAGAGCAGTTCGGCGCGGTTGACCACGCACGAGGCCGACATGGGCATGGACCGGGCGCCGGAGACCGCGGCGACGATCTCGTCGAGCTTCTTCTGCACGTCCACCGTGTGCTCGCCACTCTCTACAGATGCGTTGGAGACGGACGGGACGACTGTACGGCCAGGGGGATGCCGTGGAACACCGGGTGACGGCCTGTCAGGGTCCGGTGGGGCGCCCGGGGCGGGTTCAGTCCTGCCGCAGGCGCTCGGTGAGGGCCTGGAGGACCTCCGCCGGAACCAGGTGCG
The DNA here is from genome assembly GCF_002150735.1 of Streptomyces africanus. GTDB lineage: Bacteria > Actinomycetota > Actinomycetes > Streptomycetales > Streptomycetaceae > Streptomyces > Streptomyces africanus. The sequence goes on along the minus strand of NZ_MUKA01000061.1, from coordinate 2,337 downwards.
ATACGTCGCCGCCCCAGGTCGCGACCTCCTTGACCAGGGAGGATGACAGGAAGCTGTAGGTGGGGTTGGTGGGGATGAAGAGGGTCTCCACGCCCGAGAGGCCGTTGTTCATCTGGGCCATCTGGAGCTCGTAGTCGAAGTCGCTGACCGCGCGCAGACCCTTGACGATGGCGGGGATGTCGCGCTGCTTGCAGAAGTCGACGAGCAGGCCGTGGAAGGCCTCGACGCGGACGTTGCCGTACTCGGCGGTGACCCGGCGGATCAGGTCGATCCGCTCGTCGATCTCGAACAGGCCCTTCTTCGACTGGTTGATCATCACCGCGACGTAGACCTCGTCGTACAGCCTGGAGGCGCGGGAGATGATGTCGAGGTGTCCGTTGGTGATCGGGTCGAACGACCCGGGACATACGGCGCGGCGCACTTGTGATCCCTCGCTCTCCGGTCCGGTCATCGTGCGTCTTCGCACGTAGAGGCGGCGCGACCGTACCAAAACGTTCCCTCGCCGTAGCGACGGGCCCGGAGGGCTTCGAAACCCTCGGGCCACCGGAATTCACCGCCTCTGGTGCTGCGCTCCACGGTGACGAGGGCTTCTCCGGTGAGCCAGCCTTCCGTGCGGAGTGTGAGCAGGATCTCGCGAAGATCGTCGTCCGTGACCGCGTACGGCGGGTCGAGGAAGACGAGGTCGTAGGGCTCGCCGGGGGGTGGTGTGCGGATGATCTGTTCGGCTTTGCCTGATCTGACCTCGGCCCCGGGGAGGCCGAGGGACTTCACGTTGCCGCGAACCGTCCGGACGGCCTTCGAGTCGGCCTCGACCAGGAGGGCGTGGCCTGCGCCTCGGGAGAGGGCTTCCAGGCCTACTGCGCCGGAGCCGGCGTAGAGGTCGAGGACGCGTTCGCCTTCCAGGGGGCCGCCGAGGAGGGATTGCCAGGTGGAGAAGAGACCTTCGCGTGCGCGGTCCGAGGTCGGGCGGGTGCCGGTGCCTGGGGGTACTGCCAGGCGACGTCCGCCGGCTGTGCCGGCGATCACGCGGGTCATCTGTGGTCCTTGGGTGTGGGCGGCTTCAGGTATCAGTGTGGCTGGTCGCGCAGTTCCCCGCGCCCCTTGGGGGCAATACCCGTCACCCCTTTTCCAGGTACTGTTCCCGCTCCTCGTCCAGGAGGGCGTCCAATGCCGTCCGCAGGGCCGGGAGGTGGGTCAGCTCCGGGTCGGCGGCCACGACCGCCACTGCCTCTTCTCTCGCCTCCGCGATGATCTCCTCGTCCTCGATGACCGCGAGCATCCGCAGGCTGGTGCGGGCGCCCGACTGGGCCTGGCCGAGGACGTCGCCCTCGCGGCGTTGTTCCAGGTCGATGCGGGAGAGTTCGAAGCCGTCGAGGGTCGCGGCGACGGCGTTCAGGCGCTGGCGGGCCGGGCTCGCCTCGGGCATCTCGCTGACCAGGAGGCACAGGCCGGGGGCCGAGCCACGGCCCACGCGACCGCGAAGCTGGTGGAGCTGGGAGACGCCGAAGCGGTCGGCGTCCATGATCACCATGACCGTGGCGTTGGGGACGTTGACGCCGACCTCGATGACCGTCGTGGCGACCAGCACGTCCGTCTCCCCGGCGGCGAAGCGGCGCATGACCGCGTCCTTGTCGTCGGGCTGCATACGGCCGTGCAGCACCTCGACCCGGAGGCCCTGGAGGGGGCCCTTGGAGAGCTGGTCGGCGACGTCGAGGACCGCGAGGGGCGGGCGCTTCTCCGCGGCGTCCTCGGGGGGCCCGGGGGCTCCGGAGGACTTCTTCTTGCCGGCCTTCTTCGGGTCGTCCTCCTCGTCGCCGATGCGGGGGCAGACCACGTACGCCTGATGGCCGTTGCCCACCTCCTCGCGGACCCGTTCCCAGGCGCGGGACAGGAAGTGGGGCTTGTCGGCGGCCGGGACGACATGGCTGGCGATCGGCGAGCGGCCGGCCGGGAGCTGGTCCAGGACGGAGGTCTCCAGGTCGCCGAAGACCGTCATCGCGACCGTGCGCGGAATCGGCGTGGCCGTCATGACCAGGAGGTGCGGGGGCTGTTTGCCCTTGCCGCGCAGGGCGTCGCGCTGCTCGACGCCGAAGCGGTGCTGTTCGTCGACCACGACCAGGCCCAGGTCGTGGAACTGCACCTTGTCCTCGATCAGCGCATGCGTGCCGATGACGATGCCGGCCTCGCCAGTGGTGAGGTCGAGCAGCGCCCGTCGGCGGGCGGCCGCGCCCATGGAGCCGGTGAGCAGCACCACCTTGGTGGCCTGGTCAGCCCCGCCCAGCATGCCGCCCTCGGCCAGCTCGCCCATCATCTCGACGATCGACCGGTGGTGCTGCT
>NZ_MUKA01000477.1 GCF_002150735.1 Streptomyces africanus | reverse complement strand
GGTGGCCCGGGAGGCAGCGCCGCGGGTGCAGGTCGACACTCTACTCTCGGAGCACAGCCCGGCGAAGATGCTGATCGAACTCTCCGAATCCGCACATATGGTGGTTCTCGGCTCCCGGCGCGGTGGCGCGGTCTCCCATCTGGGCTCGACAATTCTGGCGGTCGCCGCGCACGGCAGCGGCACGATCGTCGCGGTCCGCGAGGACGGGGACGAGATCACCGGCGGACCGGTGGTCGTCGGTGTCGATGGCAGCCCGGTCAGTGACACCGCGGTCGCCGCCGCCTTCGCCGAGGCCTGGCAGCGGCACACGGGCGCCACGGTCGCGCTCGGGCAGCGTCAGCGGCTCTACCGGCTCGGCACCCTGACCGTGCCCCGTCCCATACCGCCCGGCCGGCCGCGCATCGCCGGCGAGGCGGACCGGGAGCTCCTCATCCGCTGGCACGACGAGTTCGTCGCGGCCGTCGGCTCGGGCGTCTTCCAGGACGCCGCCGAGTGGGCGGACGCCCGTATCGAGCAGGGCGGCGTCACGTTCTGGGAGACCCCCGGCGGCACCCCCGCCGCCATGGCCGGCACGACCCCCGAGGTCGCCGGCCAGGTCCGCGTCTCCGCGGTCTACACCCCGTCCCACCTGCGCGGCCGAGGCTACGCGGGCGCCGCCACGGCCGAGGTCAGCCGCGCCGCCCTGGCCGCCGGAGTGCAGGAGGTGCTCCTCTTCACGGACCTGGCGAACCCGACCAGCAACGGCCTGTACCAGCGCATCGGGTACCGGCCGGTGGCGGACTTCGCGGTGTACGACTTCGCGGGGCCCTCCGCATCCGCTTGACCCTGACACGGTGACAAGGCCTTCACTGTGGCCAGGAGGTGGTCCCGATGAGAGGTCTCCAAGGCCTGGAGGACAGCAGCCCGTCCGTGCGGCTGCGGGCGGCGCTGGCGGTCGGCACGTCCCCTGACCCGCGGTTCATCGGCAAACTCGTCGAACGGTGCGCGGTCGAGCCGGAGTTCTCCGTCCGCGAGATGCTCACGTGGGCGCTCACCCGCCACCCGGCGTCGATGACGGTCCCCGAGCTTGTCGGGGAACTCCGCTCGGAGCGTGCGCAGGCACGGAGCCAGGCGTTGCACACGCTGTCGAAGATCGGGGATCGGCAGGCGTGGCCCGCGATCACACGGGCGCTGCTGACCGATGCCGACGACGAGGTGGCCCGGAGCGCCTGGCGGGCGGCGGTCGTGCTCGTGCCCGAGGGTGAAGAGGCGTACCTGGCCGGGGTGCTGGTGACACAGCTCGGGCGCGGCGAGCGTGAGACGCGGTTGAGTCTCAGCCGGGCGCTGATCGCGCTCGGTGAGGTGATCACACCGGCCCTGCGCGACGCGACGGCGGACCCCGACCCCGGCGTGCGCGCGCACGCGCTCGCCACGGAACGGCTGTTGCGCGACCCGGATGCCGGATTCGAGTTCGCGGTCGAGGAGGCGAAGCGCGTCGTGGCTCTCGGCACGACCGGCCAAGAGGGATGACAGGCCGTGCTGATCGGTGAGGTGGCCCGGCGGTCGGGGGTCAGCGCCCGCATGCTCAGGCACTACGAATCGCTCGGCCTGGTGCGGCCGACGGGTCGTACCGTGGCCGGTTATCGCGAGTACTCCGGCGAGGACGTCCGGCGGATCTTCCACATCGAGAGCCTGCGGTCGTTGGGGCTGTCACTGCGTGAGGTCAAACGCGCGCTCGACGAGCCCGGGTTCCGGCCCGCCGAGCTGGTCGACGGCCTCGTCCGCCAGACGCGAGAGCGCATCGCGGCTGAGACGGAACTGCTCACGCGGCTGCACAGGATCGGCGCCGCGGAACCGGCCGGCTGGGAGGACGTCCTCCAGGTCGTCGCGCTGCTGCGGGGGTTGGGGTCGAAGAGCGCGGGGGCCCGCCAACGTGCGGCCCTGTCCTCGGGCGACGAGGTCCCGGTGCCGGTGGAAGCCCTGGTCGAGGCGGTGCTGAGCGAGACGGACCCGAACGTCGCCGGAGCCCTGCGGTGGGCTGTGGCGCGTTCGGGCCACGGCGCACTGGCGCCGCTGGCGGAGGGCCTGGGCTCACCGGTGGCCGAGGTGCGCAGGCGTGCCGTCGAGTCGATCGCCGAGATTCCGGACGGTGAGGCGATCGCAGTGCTCCGGGACGCGCTCGCGCACCCCGACCTCGCGGTCCGCAGGTATGCGGCTGTGGCGCTCGGGGCACGCGGAGTGGCCGACGCGGTCCCGACGCTCATCGGCATGGTCGTCGAGGCGGTGAACGACGTCGACGCGGCCGATGCCCTGAGCGAGCTGGCGGAAAGTCCCGCGTCGGCGGAGCAGATCGCTGCCGGGCTCGTCGACCGCCTCGCCGACAACGCCGTCGGATCGTCCGCACGTCGGCGGCTGACGCAGGCGCTCGCGGACATCCCGGGAAGCACTGCGGCACGTGCCCTCGCCGAGCTGTCCCAGGACGAAGACCGTGCCGTGGCGCTCACCGCGGCCTACGTCCTCGGGCTGCGCGAGGCGCGATAGGCCCGGGCCCGTTCACGGCCACAGCAGTTCCCGCGTCCACTCCTGACCCGTGTTCCGATAGCGGAGCCGTACGTGCCGCCGTGCCTCGTCTCCCTGGAAGAACTCCACCTCGTCCGGCCGCAGCCGGTACAGGGTCCAGGACGCCACGGGAGTCTCCGGCTCGCTCCGGGCCCGTTCCCACGCTGCCTCCGAGGCCCGTGCCATCTCCTCCACCGAGCCCAGGATCTCGCTCTGGCGGCCGGTCAGCGCAGCGGCCAGCGCGCCCGTCGAGCGGGCGTGGAGATCGCCCTGGGCCTCCTCGGACGGAGCCGACGACACCGGGCCGCGCACCCGGACCTGCCGGCCCAGGACGGGCCAGTAGAAGCAGAGCGCGGCGTACGGGCGGGCGCCGAGGTGGCGGCCCTTGCGGCTGCCGGCGTGGGACGCGAAGGACCAGCCGGTCTCGTCGGCGCCGTGCAGCATGACGATCCGTACGTCGGGCAGGCCGGACTCGTCGGAGGTCGCCAGCGACACGGTGTGCGGCTCGGTCTGCCCGGCCGCCACCGCCGCCGCGAACCACTCGGTGAAGAGCGGCAGCGGGGCGGCGGGGGCGGTCGCCGGGTCGAAGTGGGGCAGTTGGGTGACCTGCGGGTCCCAGACCCGAAGCGACCTCAGCAGCTCGTGAAGATCCGTTGCCATGCCCCGATTGTCACCCGGGAGGCCTCCTCACACCTGCCCGAGGTCCGACGACACCCACCGCTGCGGCCTCATCCGCAGCACCACCAGGTCTCCGTGGTTCTTCAGGGAGAACTCGACGTAGTCGTCGACCTTGTCGGCCGGCAGGTAGCGTGCCGAGAGCTCGCGGATCTGGTCGCGGGTGGCCGGGGCAGTGTCGACGACGGGGCCCTCGACCGACACGTAGCGGATCGTCGGCTCCGGCTGGTCCACCATGAGCGAGAACCGGCCCGCCGCGCTGATCAGCTGGTTCTTGCGGGAGTCGAGGCCGGTCATGATCCAGATGTCGCCGCCGGGCTCGTACTGGTACCAGATGGGCACGGTCAGCGGCGCGCGGCCCGGCCCCGCGTCGACCGCGAGTGCGGCGATGTGCGGCTCGGCCAGGAACTGTTCGCGCTCTTCACGGGTCAGGGCCATTCCGGTCTCCTTTGTGGGGGTCGTTCCGGTCTCCACCTCGGTGTCATCTCAACGCCAGTTCCACAGAGGGGTGTTCCCGTGGCGCCCCGTCTCCTGTGGTCTCTGCTCCCGGCACGTCAGCAATGATCACTGGCTCACCACAACCGGGCGCTCCACCGCACCGTCCCCACCCCGTCCCCCTACAGCCGTGATCAATCCGAAACCAATTCCGGTCTTGACCGAGACCCATCAAGCGGGCCCGTGGCTACGCTCCCGCTCATGGCCGACTCCACACCCCCCACACACTCCCCCGCGCCCTCCGCACCCGACCGCCCCGTCTACGTCATCGGCGGCGGCCCGGGCGGACTCTCCGCCGCGTACGCGCTGCGGGCCCGGGGCATACGGGCCGTCGTCCTGGAGAAGTCCGACCGCGTCGGGGCGTCCTGGCGCGGCCACTACGACCGGCTGCACCTGCACACCACCCGCCGGCTGTCGTCCCTGCCCGGGCTGCCGATGCCGCGCCGGTTCGGGCGGTGGGTGTCCCGGGACAACGTGGTGCGGTACCTGGAGAAGTACGCCGAGCACCACCGGCTCGAAGTCGTCACCGGCGTCGAGGTGTCCCGCATCGAGCGCGCGCCCGACGGCACGGGCTGGCTGCTGCACGCCACCGGCGGCCGGGAACTGACCGGCGCGGCGGTCGTCGTCGCCACCGGCTGCAACCACACGCCCCGCGTGCCCGACTGGCCCGGCCGCGACACCTACACCGGCGAGTTCCTGCACGCCTCCGCCTACCGCAACGCCGAGCCCTTCGCCGGCCGCGAGGTCCTCGTCGTGGGCGCCGGCAACACGGGCGCCGAGATCGCCGTGGACCTGGCGGACGGCGGCGCCCGGGTACGGCTGTCCATCCGCACCGTCCCGCACATCCTGCGCCGCTCGACCGCGGGCTGGGCCGCGCAGTACTCGGGCGTCATGGTGCGGCACCTGCCGGTGGGCCTGGTCGACCGGATGGCCCGGCAGATGGCCAAACTGAGCGTGCCCGACCTGTCCGCCCACGGCCTGCCGCGCCCCGACACCGGCCTCTACACCCGGGTCACCGAGGGCGCCCTGCCCGTCCAGGACGTCGGTCTGATCGACGCCGTACGCAAGGGCAGGGTGGAGGTCGTGGCGGCCGTGGAGGGCTTCGAGGACGGCAAGGCGGTCCTCGCCGACGGCACCCGCCTCTCCCCGGACGCCGTCGTCGCCGCCACCGGCTACACCCGGGCCCTGGAGGGCCTCGTCGGCCACCTCGGCGTACTCGACGCCCGCGGGAAGCCCGTCACCCAGGGCGCCCGCAGCCCGCGGACCGCCCCCGGCCTGTACTTCACCGGCTTCACCAACCCGATCAGCGGCATGTTCCGCGAGATGGCGATCGACGCGGTGAAGATCGCGAAGGCCATCGAACGGGACGGTTCGGAGAGCGTGTCGCGACTCCCGGGCCAGGGACACACTGCCTAGGCCCACCGGCCCGGAGGATGGCCGGGCAGCGTCAGGTCGGCGACCAGGCCGTAGTGGTCGCTCGCGTACACGCCGTCCACCGGCCGCACCAGCACGCGCCGGCATGAGGAGACCCGCAGGGTGGGGCCGTGCGGGCCGCACCGGAGCAGGATGTAGTCGATGCGGCGGTCCGAGGCCTCGGGCATGTCCCCCTGGCGCACAAGCGGGTTGGCAGGGCTGAAGGTGGGGCCCGGTTCCCCCGGGTGCACGGCCGACCAGGCGTCCTGGAAGCAGATGCTCATGCCGTCGAGCGACTGGAGCCCCTGGAGGAACCGCAGGCTGGCGGCCTCGGGGGTCGCGTCGAAGTCGCCGAGCAGGACGGTGTGACGCACGGGGCGCCCGGCCGTGACGCGCTCCACGAGCCGGGCGGTGACGAGCGCCTGCAACTCCCGTTCGCGCTCGTAGTCGTAGGGCCAGCTCGGCTTGTGATGCACGACGAGGATCGTGCCGAAGGGTTCGGGAAGCCGTAGCTCGGTGGCGACGACTCCGCACCAGCTGGTGCGCGCCGTGCGCCCGGTCACCTGGAGCGGGTCCGTCACGGTGTGCCCGAAGGGGTGGCGGGCGGCCAGGACGGCCCCCACACCGTCGGGAGACCGGCGAGGGTGCTCAGCGACGTGCCAGCCGGCGTCGACGAGGGCCGCCACGTCCTCGGAGGTGACTTCCTGGAGCGCGAGGACGTCCGGGTCCTGGCGCTCGATCTCGCGGGCCAGGACCGCCCGTCGGCCCGGGCCGTCGGCGTACTGCGGTGCCAGCACGTTCATGGTCATCAGCCGGATACCGGAGGTGGCCTCACTCATGGGTTCAGCGTGGCACACGGCGTACGGACGTTCATCCGCCCGGAAACTTCGCCCGCTCACAACCATTCCTGACATCACGTCAGTTCGGATAATCTGACAGGGCGTCAGTTAACGGCTGTCTCACAGGAGCGGGCGGAACGATGCTTGGATCGACCCACGGCACCCTCACCACCGACTCCCGCCGGACCCGGGCCATCGCCTGTGGCGAACGGTCCGGGCCCGTCGTGCACGGCAGGCCGGCCGGGACGGGAGACCTCGATGTCAGCGGGCGTCCGCTGCACGCGGACGTCCCCGACCTGGACCGGTTCTTCCACCCGCAGTCCATCGCCGTGATCGGCGCGTCCGATGCCGAGGGGCGCCCCGGCACCGGAGTCACGCGGCAACTGGCGGACTGGGCCGGGCGGGTCGGGGCCCGGCTGTATCCGGTGCACCCGAGCCGGCCGTCCGTCTTCGGCATGCCCTGCTGCCCGTCCGTCGCCGGCCTGCCCGAGCAGGTCGACCTGGCCGTGGTGCTGGTCGGCGACCCCCTCCCGGTGGTCGAGGAACTGGCCGAGGCCAAGGCGCGGTTCGCGGTCGTCTTCGCCTCCGGGTTCGCGGAGACCGGGCCGGAGGGCGAGGCCGCCCAGCGGCGACTGGCCGCCGCCGTCGAGCGGTCCGGGATGCGGCTGCTGGGGCCGAACACCAACCTCAACGCCTTCGAGCAGTTCCGTGACGACCTTCAGGGGCCGGCGATCGCGCTGATCACCCAGTCCGGCCACCAGGGCCGCCCCGTCTTCGCCCTCCAGGAACTCGGCATCCGTCTCTCCCACTGGGCGCCCACCGGCAACGAGGCCGATCTGGAGGCCGCCGACTTCCTCTCCTACTTCGCCGAGCAGCCCGGGACGGGCGCCATCGCCTGCTACCTGGAAGGACTGAAGGACGGCCGCTCCTTCCTGCTCGCCGCCGACCGGGCCGCCCGGCGCGGTGTGCCGGTCGTCGCGGTCAAGGTGGGCCGCACCGAGACCGGCGCCCGTACGGCCGCCTCCCACACCGGCAAGCTGACCGGCGCCGACGCCGTGGTGGACGCGGCGCTGCGGCAGTACGGCGTGATCCGGGTCGACGGGCTCGACGAACTCCAGGACACCGCCGCCCTGCTGGCCCGGGCCCGTCCGCCGCGCGCCGACGGGGTCGTCGTCTACTCGATCTCCGGCGGCACGGGCGCGCACGTCGCCGACCTGGCGACGGAGGCGGGCCTGCGGCTGCCGGTCCTGTCCGAGGCGAAACAGGCCGAGCTGCACCAGTGGATACCCGAGTACCTGAACGTCGCCAACCCCGTCGACAACGGCGGTCACCCGGTCGGTGACGAGCGCGGCCGGAAGATCATCGACGCGATCCTCGACGACCCCGAGGTCGGCGTGCTCGTCTGCCCGATCACCGGGCCGTTCCCCCCGCTCAGCGACCGGCTCGTGCGGGACCTGGTGGACGCGGCGGAGCAGACGGACAAGCTGGTGTGCGTGGTGTGGGGATCGCCGGTCGGCACCGAGCCGGCCTACCGCGAGGTCCTGCTCGGCTCCTCCCGCGTGGCCACCTTCCGCACGGTCGGCAACTGCCTCACCGCCGTCCGCGCCCACCTCGCCCACCACCGCTTCACGACCGGCTACCGCTCCCCCTTCGACGA